>NZ_CP048397.1:7296052-7608059 GCF_010384365.1 Streptomyces sp. S4.7
GCCGTCCGTCCACGGACCGAGGACCACCAGCGGCGGCTTCTCCTCGGCCGCGCAGCCCCCCGACACGACGGCGGCCCCGGCCAGCAGGGCGGCCGCCAGGACCGAGCGCACGAGTCGGTACGGAGCCCTCATGGCGTCCTCCAGAGGATCCGCAGATGCCTGCGGCCGTAGTGGAACAGTGTGAAACCCGACGCCACCGCGCCCACCGCCCCGACGGCCAGGGCGAGTTCGGCGGCCAGTGCCCATCCGCCCGGGTGCGTGCCACGCAGCTCGGCGGCCAGTGTCCTGTCCAGCATCTCGATCCGGGTATCGGCCAGCGCCGTCGAGTTCACCGTGGCCAGCTCGACACCCGCCTCCGACACCTTCCGCTGCGCGTGCTGCTGACCGGCGGCCCCGAGCACCAGTACGCCGAGTGCCAGCAGGACCGGCAGCGCGTACAGCGTCAGCAGCGGGCTGCGCACCCGTAGCTGCGCCAGGACGAAGTCGATGGTGCCGACGACGGCGAACACGAAGACCAGTGCGGCCAGCAGGGCGCCCGACGCCGTCACGGCGGACAGCGCGGTCCAGCCCGACAGCTCCGACGCGTCCGCGTTCAACTCGTCCTCCAGTGCCTCGATGCGGTCGGCCACGGCCGTGGGCTCGGGGGTGTCGCCTCCGTCGTGCAGCAGACTCGCGGCGTAGTCGAGCCCCGCCGTGCGCAGTGCCCTGCTGTCGTGGTGGGTGTCGGCCCAGCCGATCCAGTCGTCGTAGGCCACCACCAGCCCGGACACCACACGGACCTCCTGTTCCTGTTCGGCGCGCAGCGCCTTCGTCTGGGCCGCGTTGTTGAGGCTCTGCGCCGCCTCGGTCAGCAGCGAGGGGTACTTCTCCCCGAGCCCGACGAGATCGGTCTGGATCAGCGGCTCCCTTCCGTCCTCGCCGAGCCGCAGCGTCGCCTCCCTGTGGGCCAGCTCCAACGACGTCCTGGCATGCGCCAGTTCGACCATGGCGGGGGCGTAGCGCTCACGCAGCTGTTCCGTGCGCCCGTGCAGGTCCAGATACGCCGTCCCGGCCAGCGCCAGGACGGTCAGGGCCAGCGCCGGGAGCAGCAGCATGCGGCTGAAGAGGAACGGAGCCGTGTGCCGCCGCCGGCCCGTGGGCGTACGGCCCGAGCAGCGGCGCCACATCGGCAGCCACACCGACCGCCACACGGCGGCCCCGGCCGACCTCCCCGCCGCCAGGGCGGACCGGAGCGGCGAACGTACGGTGAGGCGGCCGCCCATCACCGCTCCCCGGTGAAGGCGTTCCAGCGGTCGTCGCCCGGGCCGGCGGCGTCCGGCGACCGCGACGGATTCGTCGTCCGGCCGCCCAGCAGGCCCCGCAGCCGGCCGGGCCGCCAGCCGCGCAGCCTGCCCTGCCGCCGCTCACCCCGGTTGTGGCTGAACGCGAACGGGCGGGTGCGGTACGCGTTGTCGAGCAGGGCCCTCTCCAGGGTGGTGTGCTCACGCAGCGCGGTGCGCGGTACCTGCTCGGAGAGCCGTTCGTAACCGACGCCCAACTGCTCCCGCAGATCGTGTTCCGTCAGGGGGATCGGGATCTCCTTGTCCAGCGACTCCCGCAGGGCGCGCAGCGGGTCGGGCTCCGGGGCCGTGGTGACCAGCCGGAGCAGCAGCTCCAACAGGTCGGTGCGCAGCCGCTCCTGGGCATGACGGTCCGTCAGTCCCTCGTACCGGGCCAGCCGGTGGAGCGCCACGCACGCCTGCTTCGCGGCGGCCACACTCGGCGGGCCGCCTTCGGCCGACAGGTCCGCGTGGATGCGCACCATGCCGGTGCGGGCGGCGGTGCGATGCCGCGAGTCGGGCGGGACGGCTTCGAGGCGGGCGAGGGCCGGTCCGCTGTCGCCGTCGGCCAGATGGATACGGGCCAGTCCGAAGGCGGCGCTGCCGAGCGCGTGGTTGCGTTTCCACACCGCTCCGTAGAAGACCATCGCCTCCTCCGGCCGGTCGAGGACCTCGTAGCAGTACCCGAGGGCGAGCTTGGGCGCGTACTCGCCGGGAATCGCCGCGTAGACCCCGTCGAAGGACCGGAGCGCCGCCTCCACCTCGTCCGCGGCGAGCTGGAGCAGCCCCCGGTGCCAGCGCAGCCGCCAGTCGTACTCGGCCAGGGAGCCGACGGCGGCCTCGGCCCGCCCCAACTCGGCGGTGGCGGAATCCAGTGCCGAGCCCGCGCCGCCCGGCTGGTAGCGGGCGGCCTCCAGATGGAGACGGCAGCGCAGGAGTGCCAGTTCGGGCGAGAGCTGCCAGTCGGCGCTGAGCTGGAGCAGACCGGCCGGATCGTCGTACGACGTGCGCTGGAGCTCCTTCCAGTTGGGGTCCTGACGGCTCGGTCGCGGAACGGGCAGGCCCACGGCCACCTCGGCCGGCCGCGGTGGCCGTATCGTCAGTGGGCGTTTGTCGTTGCCCCCGTGCCGCCACTGTTCGAGCGGCGGGGCCTTGCCGAGTTCGCCGTCGAGCGCGGTGGGCGCGACCGAGAACAGCGGCGACGGCTCGAACGTCTCCTCGCCGAGGCGCAGGGAGCGCAGCTCCCGCAGCACGCCGTGCAGTTGGACGGCCATCTCCCACGCGTCGGCGAACCGGTCCTCGGGGCGCGCCGCCTGCGCCCTGTTCAGGACCCGCTGGAGTGAGGTCGTCCCGAGGTCGACGGGATGGGCGGGGACCCGGTCGAGGAGTTCCTGGAGGACGGCTCCGACCGCGAACAGATCGGCCGCGACCGTCACTTCGCTCGACGTGCCGAGCTCGGGTGCGCGGTAGGTGACGGGGCCGGCGTGCCCGATCTTCCGTACGCCCGCGACGTCGATGAGCTTGATGCCGTTGCCGCAGTGGATGACGTTGGTGAGGGAGAGGTCGCCGTAGACGAAGCCCTCCTCGTCGTGCAGATATCTGAGCGCGTCCAGGATCCGCAGACCGTAGGCGGCGATGAACTCGTGCACGCGATAGCCGTCGAACGGCGCCTCGTCGCGCGCGATCTGTTCGGCCACCCACTGGAGCGGCGCCCCGTCGGCGAACTCCATCACGATGAACCGGGCGCTGTTCGCGGGGTGTTCCGGCTGGTCCGGGCGGCCGGGATGCCGGGCGTAGTTGAACACCTTGATGATGGAGGGGTGGTTGAGACTCACCAGCCGCAGCAGTTCGAGGCGGGAGATCCGCCGGTCGGTGGCGTCGCCGGGGTCCCTCGCGCCCTTCAGGGCCACCGGGCGGTTCTCCAGCATCTGGTCGCGGGCGAGATAGACCTGCCCGAAACTGCCCTCGCCGAGCAGTCCGACGACCCTGTACTGCTGGTGCAGCTCCTGGCCGCGCACGAGGCGGGACTCCGGCTCCTTGGGCGCCTGCGCCTCGGGCTCGACGAACGTGTCGGGGTCCTCGACGGTGATGTGCGGCAGATCGGTGAGGCCGTCACCGGGCGGACTCACCACGTACTCGCCCGGGGCGTAGGGGCGGTCGAGGAGCCGCACGGCGGATTCTGTCCGCTGGATCGCGTCCTCGACGGCGATGTCGAGCAGGAACAGGTCGTGGGCGAGGGCGGCGCTCTTGCGCGGGACGCCGCCGTCCGTCCGCAGTCCGGCGAGCCGCGAGGCAAGTCGGGTGTGGACCGGCTGCGGCGGGTCGGTGATGCGCCGGACACCGGGGTGCGCCTTGAGCCTGCGGAATCTTCGCTCCAGCTCGGCGAGCACGTCGAGCCGCCCGGCGACGGCCGTCGTGCGGCGCGCTGCCCAGCCGTCGTCGAGCAGTGTGTCCACTACGTGTTCGAGCGAGGGGGACGCCGGGTCGCGGAAGACGAGCAACAGCCGGGTCTGACCGCTCTGCCGTAACGCCCTGAGGAGGGGGACGGCGGCCTCGCCGGTCGGGGCCGTCCGGTCGACGGAGAGGAAGGCGGCGGCGATCGGCGGGCTGTCGCCGGCGATCCGGGCCAGCGCGCGGTCGTGGTCCTCGGGTCCGTCGTCTCCGCCGTGTCCGCGGGGTCTCCCGGATCCGGGAGACCCCGCGGGGCCCGCGAGTCCGATGCGTTCGGCGGTGAGCGCGATGAGCTGTCCGGCCGTCAGGTCCGTCGTGTCCACGGCGATGTCGATCGATCCGGCGGGCGGTTCGGAGGCGCCGCCCGTGCCCGTGGGGCGCGGATTGCGTTCGCGGTCGGCGAGGTTGAGGGTGGCGTGGATCGCCGACATGTCGTCGTGACGGTCGTCGCGGGCGAAGATCATCTCCACCGGCTCCGTGGCCGCGCGCCTGCCGGACGCCGGGTCCGCCCCGGACACCGGATCGGAGACCGGGGCGGGGGCCGGCGCCGTCGTGCCCGTCGCCGGAACCGAGTCGATGAGCCAGTGGGTCACCTTGCGGCGCAGTCCGAGAGCGCGGGTCGAACCGCTTCCGGGCGGATCGCGCGGGATGGTGGGTGACAGGGCGGGAGGCCCCGTCACCCGCAACTCCTCCAGCTGATGGGCGGGTGGGTGCCGCAGGACGGACAGATAGCGCAGGATGGTGTCGGTCGGGATCATGTACGCGTGGCTGACCGCGACCGGGTAGTGCTCGGTCCCGAACTGGTGGACCAGGATGCCGAGAACCTCGCCCGATTCGGTGACCACACCACTGCCGCTGTAGCCGTGGCGTACCGCGTAGGACCCGCCGTCCGGATCGAGTTGGACCCACTCGGGATAGCGCGCGGGACCGCCGAGCCCCATGAGGCGGGCATCGATGCGCTCACCACCCGGCAACTGGTCCGTGTAGCCCACCGAGTGCACCGATGTGCCGCGAGAGGGGATACGGCGGTGCAGCACGGCGGTCTCGACAGGTGGCGGGAAGGCCAGTCGCAGCAGGGCGATGTCGCCGCTGAACTGGGAGGTCGGCGGCGCGAGATGCTCGGGCAGCACCTCGGCGCGCAGCCGCAGGGGCGGGTCGGACGGCGCGCCGGGGAACTCCGCGTACAGCATGTCGACCGGCCGGAGCGGATCGCGGCGTCGGCCCGAGCCCCATGAACCGTCCGTCCTGCGACGCGGTTTGGCCAGCACGACATGGGCACAGGTGAGCACCAGCCCGCCCGGCAGCAGCACCCCGGCGCCGAGCGGCGGAGCGGTGCCGGTCTCGTCCTCGGCCAGCCGGACGCGCCAAGCGCCCTCCTGCGAGCTGGAGTTGGAAGTGGCTTCGGGCTCCCTCATACTGCACAACAATAACCACGGGGGGTGACAACGGACCCCCGCTGCGTAACGAGAGGGTTGGAATGGGCGCGGGTGACGGACGTCGCGGACGTGCAGGGCACGACGGTGCGGAGACCGCCGGTCTCGCCGAGGTGATCGGCCGGATCCGCGAGGAGCTGGAAGAGGCGCAGCGCAACGGCCGCGAGGGCAGGCTCCAGTTCCGGGTGGAGCGCGTACACGTCGAGTTCGCCGTACAGGTACGGCGCGAGGGCACCGGCAAGGCGGGCCTGAACATCGGTGTCATCACGGCCGAGGCGGGCGGGACGGCGGCGAGTGAGAACCTGCACCGGATCGAGATCGAGCTGATGCCCCACGACAGGGACGAGCGCCCGGACGGCCCGGGGATCAGCATCGGGGGCCAGAGGTAGCGCGCGGGAGCCCGCCGGCGGGTGTCGTACGGACCGAGGCCCGTACGACACCCGCGGGCGGGACCGGCCGCGAGGTCAGCCGACCGTGTCCGACCGCGACATCAGGACCGGCGTCGGCAGGATCACTTCCCGTTCGACGAGTCCGCTCTCGTGACCGCCCACCGACCAGGTACCGAGGCTGAGTTCGGCCGTGATGCCGGGGCCGAAGCCCGCGATCACCCCTCGGGCGCCGTGCTCGGCGCCGCCGTCCTCGAAGAGGCGGTCCAGCGCGTCGAAGATGACGGCGCTGGCGATGTTGCCGCGCTCGGTGAGGGTCGCCCTGCTGTAGCGGAACATCTCCGCCGGCACGTCGAGGAAGTGGCAGAGGTCGTCCAGGATCCTGGGCCCGCCGGCGTGCACGATGTAGAAGTCGAGTCCGGAGACGTCCCAGTCGTGCGGCTCCGCCATCTCCCGCATGGCGGGCGCGAGTACGGACATGGTGCCGGGCACTCGCTTGTCGAGCATGAAGTGGAAGCCGGTGTCACGGACCGCGTAGGAGATCCAGTCCTCCGTGTCGGGCACCAGATGGGAGCCGTTGCGCTCCAGCCGTACGCCGGTGCCGCCCCGGCCGCGGACCACCGCGGCGGCGACGGCGTCCCCGAAGAGGCCGTTGGAGAGCAGATTGCCCACCGCGAGGTCCGTCGGCTGGTAGCACAGCGAGCAGAACTCACAGGCCACGATCAGCACGTTCGACTCCGGGTACGCGGAGCAGAAGTCGTGCGCGCGGTTGATGGCCGCGCCGCCCGCGGCGCACCCCAGCTGAGCGATCGGCAACTGCCGGGTGTTCGATCCGAAGCCCATGGTGTTGATGAGCCACGCGGTCATCGACGGCATCATGAAGCCCGTGCACGACACGTACACGATCATGTCGATGTCCCGCGGCGTGAGTTCGGCGTGGGCCAGTGCCCGCTCCACGACCTCGGGCACCCTGGCCTTCGCCTCCTCCTCGTAGACCGAGTTGCGGGTGGTGAAGCCGGGATGGCGCAGGGTCTCCTCGATGGGCCGGACCAGACGTCTGGTCCGGACACCCGTGTTGCTGATCAGCCGTACGGCGAGGTCGAGTTGAGGATGATCGGGGTGGAGCCTCCGCGCCAGCTCAACGGTCTGTTCCATGGTGATGACGTGCTCGGGTACGGCGATGGCGGGCCTGCACAGAGTTGCCATGATCAGCTCCTTACCAGGTGACCGGCAGGGCGAGCGGGTATCGCCAGATCGAGACGGTGTTCCACCGCACCTCCTCCGCCGGTACGGCCAGACGAAGGTCGGGGAAACGGGTGAGCAGTGTGCCGATGGAGACCTGGAGCACCATGCGTGCGAGATGGGCGCCCAGGCAGTGGTGGCTGCCGTATCCGAAGGTCATGTGCACGGCGGGGTCTTCGCGGTGGAAGTCGAGCTCGTCCGGCCGTTCGTAGGCGAGTTCGTCACGGTTGGCCGTCAGGTACGACACATGCACCGTGTCGCCGGCCTTGATGACGACACCGTCGAAGTCGACGTCCTCCAAGGCCACGCGGGGGATGCCGACACCCTGGCGGAAGGGGATGTAGCGCAGCAGTTCCTCAAGGGCCCCCGGAAGCAGCTCGGGCCGGGCGCGCAGCTCGGCCGCCCGCTCGGGCCGGGTCAGAAGCGTGTACACGATGTTGCTGATGTTGTACGTGGTGGTGTCGTGCCCGGTGATCACCAGGAGCATGGCGAGCACGGTCAGCTCGCCCTCGTCGAGCATCTCGTCACCGATGCGCGCGGTGGCGAGGGCGCTGATCAGGTCGTCGCCGGGGGTGCGCCGCCGCTCCGCGGTCAGCTCGGAGAAGTAGGCCCGCAGCCATGCCTTCGCCTCGACGGCCGAATCCCGGTCGGCGGCGTTCATGGACATCATGTCCATGGCCCGCTGGCGCAGTTGGGGGCGGTCCGCCTCCGGTACGTCCAGCAGCTCACAGATCGTCATGAGCGGCAGCCGGTCCGCCAGGTGGTCCGCGATGTCGGCAGGCGGGCCGCTCTTGGCCATGGCGTCCAGCAGACCGTCCACCGTCCGCTGGGTCCACGGGCGCAGCGCCTCCACCTGTGGGGTGGTGAAGGCCTTGTTGATCAGCTTGCGCACCCTGTTGAGCGCGGGCGGGTCCATGAGGTTGATCGACTCGGACTGCGCGATGGGCGCCGGAGTGATGCGGGGGAAGTCCCGCCCGACCAGGGCGGCCCGGCTGAAGCGGCGGTCGGAGGTGACGGTCCTCACGTCCTCGTACCGGGTCACCAGCCAGCACTCGCCCTCCCCGTACGGCATACGTACGCGGGTGACGGGTGCCTCGGTCCGCATCCGGGTCATGAAGGGGTCGGGCTCCAGGGCGTCGTCATGACGGAAGGGGCAGGTCTGTACTGAGTCCACGCCGGTCATCACAGCACTCCCACAGCGAAGATGGTCACTTAAGGTGACGTTGGGCAACCTTGAGTTCATTCCGCATCGGATGGGCCACCATGCGCGGAAAATGCCAACCTCACCTGTACGGGTAACTGGTGGCCTCGGGCACACGTCGCCGACACGGCGCGCCCGCCTCCAAGGGCGCCGGCCACGCGTTCGGCCATCTGCTGACGGCGCCTTCACGGAGCGTGAAATCTCGCGCGGGGCGACGGGAGAGCGGCCGAACGCGCCGGAGCGCGGGCGCCGGGAGCGGGTCCGCCCACGCGCTCGCTCGTTCCGGTGAAGTGCCGGGCGGTCAAGGTTCGGCAGGGCCCGCCGACGCCAGAACCCCTGTGGTCGGGCGTACACGGCGCCCCCAGGTCAGGACTGCACGATGATGCGTACCCTCCTCCATGTCACGGCCGCGGCGGCGGCCCTCGCCCTCGGCCTCACCGTTCCGGCCGTCGCGGCTCCCGTGCCGGTGCGGGCCCTCAACTGCGACGGTGACACCTACAAGTGCACCGCCGACCTGCAATTCGGTGACGGCCGCTGGAAGGCCGACTGGTCGGTGAACGTCTTCCACTCCAACGCCCGTGCGGCGGCTGCCGCTCCGGTGCCGGTGACGGGGCTGACGTGTGACGGTGACACCTACAAGTGCACCGCCGACCTGCAATTCGGTGACGGCCGCTGGAAGGCCGACTGGTCGGTGAACGTCTTCCACTCCAACGCCCGTGCGGCGGCTGCCGCTCCGGTGCCGGTGACGGGGCTGACGTGTGACGGTGACACCTACAAGTGCACCGCCGACCTGCAATTCGGTGACGGCCGCTGGAAGGCCGACTGGTCGGTGAACGTCTTCCACTCCAACGCCCGTGCGGCGGCTGCCGCTCCGGTGCCGGTGACGGGGCTGACGTGTGACGGTGACACCTACAAGTGCACCGCCGACCTGAAGTTCGGTGACGGCCGCTGGAAGGCCGACTGGTCGGTGAACGTCTTCCACCAGTGACCGGGCGGCCCGGGGGCGGCCGTAGGACATCCGCCCGCCCCCGGGCCGGGGCCGTCGGCCCCCTGGTTCGGCGCCCGCCGGAGGACGCCGCTCCGGCGGCTGCGCTCGCACACCTGCCCGAGACGTCCAACGTTCTTGGCGTACGGGGCGGATGAGCCCCGGGGCGGATGACGGGAGCGACCGCGGGACGCTCTATCGTGTGCGCCATGTCCACCCCTGAACTGATCCGCATCGTCTCCCGCGACTCGCCGATGGCGCTCGCCCAGGTGGAGCGTGTGCGCACCGAACTGACGGCGCTCCACCCCGGCATCGTGACGGAGGTCGTGCCGGTCAAGACGACCGGCGACAGGTGGATGGGAGACCTCTCCCTGGTGGAAGGGAAGGGCGCCTTCACCAAGGAGGTCGACGCCGCCCTCCTCGCCGGGCAGGCCGACCTCGCTGTGCACTGCGTCAAGGACGTGCCCGCCGACCGGCCGCTGCCTGCCGGGACGGTCTTCGCCGCCTTCCTCAAGCGTGACGACATCCGCGACGCCCTGATCCACCCCGCCGGACGCACCCTCGACGAACTGCCCGCGGGCACCCGGGTCGGTACGTCGTCGGTCCGGCGTGTCGCCCAGCTCGCCGCCTCCCACCCACAGCTCATCTGTGTACCGATGCGCGGGAACGCCAACCGCCGGCTGGAGAAGCTCGCGGCGGGAGAGGCCGACGCGTTGCTGCTGGCCGCCGCGGGCCTGGAGCGCATCGGGCGGAGCGACGTCGTCACCGAGATCCTGCCGGTGGACCTCATGTGCCCGCCCATCGGAGCCGGGATCCTGGCCCTCCAGTGCCGTGAGGACGACGTGGACACCATCGACGCCGTCTCCGCGCTGGGCGACCGGGACACCTACAAGGAAGCCTCCGCCGAGCGGATGTTCCTCCATGTTCTCCAGGGGCACTGCAACAGCCCGATCGCCGGATTCGCGCACGCCGAGCGCAGCGGCGGCCTCTCCTTGCGCGCGCGGGTCTTCACCCCGGACGGCAAGACGGTCCTCAACGCGCACGAATGGGCCGGCCCGCTCGACCCCGCCACCCTCGGCACCTCGGTCGCGGTGGCGCTGCTCCGCCAGGGAGCGCGTGAACTGATCGACTCCATCGCGCACTGAGGCTCGCGAGACCCCGGAACCAGGTCCTGTCCGGCGGGTCTTCGGGCCCCGAAGACCCGCCGGACAGGACCTGGCCCCGTGCCGTGTCCGGCACAGTCGACACACAGCCGTCACACAGCAGCGGAATGCGTGACCGACGAGCGCTCGTTCCCTCTGACATGACTGTGGGAGTAGCACTCAACGTGACGGATCCCGACAACCAGATCGACGCCACCGTGCGACTCGCCGAGGAGGCCGCGGCGGCGGGACTGCGGTCGGCCTGGTTCCGGCAGCCTTCGGCGCCGACTCGCCGCAGCTCGCGGCCGTCGTCGGACGTGAGGTACCGGCCCTCCAGGTCGGCACGTCCGCCATCCCCGTCTTCGGACGGCACCCCCTCACCGTGGCGAGCCAGGCCCTGACCGCGCAGGCGGCCACCCACGGCCGTTACCACCTCGGGCTCGCGCTCGGCACCAAGCTCCTCACCGAGGGCGGCTACGGCATTGCGTTCGAACGCCCCGTCGCGAGGCTGCGTGAATTCCTCACCGCGCTGAGGCAGTTGACCGAGACCGGGACCGCGGACTTCGACGGTGAACTGCTCAGCGCGCACACTCCCGTCCCGGCCCGTGTGCCCGGAGCCGACGCCGGAGTGCCGCTGCTCGTCGCCGCGATGGGGCCGCAGGCGCTGCGTGTCAGCGGGGAACTCGCGGACGGGATCCTGCCCTATCTGGCCGGGCCCCGCGCCCTGGCCGAGCACATCGTCCCGGCCGTCACCGCGGCGGCGGAGGCCGCGGGCCGCCCCGCGCCCCGGATCGTCGCCATCGTGCACGGCGTGGTCACCGACGATGCCGACACGGTCCGCGGGGCGGCCACCGACGCGCTCGCGTTCTACGAGCAGATCCCGTCCTACGCCCGGGTCATCGAACTCTCCGGCGGCATACGCGCCGTCGACGTCGCCGTGATCGGTGACGAGCGGACGGTCTCCGCCGAGGTGCGGCGCTACCGGGACGCCGGGGCGACGGAAGTCGTTCTCTCCGGCACGGAGATCGCCGGGGACGCCGACCGGCGCCGCACCTGGGACCTTCTCGGCGCTCTCGCCGACTGACCACCGCTCCGCCCCCACCACCGGCAACACCGCTGGTCAGACCCCTGCCCGCAGCTCGGGCAGGGGCGTTGTCAGTGGTGGGCGGCAAGATGAGACGCATGACGACACCCGCAGCCGTTCTTGTCGACGCAGCCGCCTACGCCACCGCGGTGGAGACCGCGACGAAGGCCGCCGCTGCCTACTACGCGACGGGCGAGAGCGCCCTCGACGACGACGCCTACGACCGCATGGTGCGGGGCATAGCCGCCTACGAGGAAGCCCATCCCGGCGAGATCTCGGCCGACTCGCCCAGCGGAAAGGTCGCGGGCGGCGCGGTGGTCGGGGACGTACCGCACACGGTGCCGATGCTGTCCCTGGACAACGTCTTCGGCGGAGACGAGTTCACCACCTGGGCCGCGTCCGTGGAGCGGCGGATCGGGCGGCCGGTCGAGCGCTGGAGCGTCGAGCCGAAGCTGGACGGTCTGGCCGTCGCCGCCCGTTACGAGACCGGCCGGCTGGCCCGGCTGATCACGCGCGGGGACGGGCTGGCCGGCGAGGACGTCTCGCACGCCATCGGGATGATAGCGGGCCTGCCGGACCGGCTCTCCGAGCCCGTCACGCTCGAAGTGCGGGGCGAAGTCCTGATGACCACCGAGCAGTTCGAGCAGGCCAACACGCTCCGTACGAGCCTTGGCGGCACCCCGTTCGCCAACCCGCGCAGCGCCGCCGCCGGCAGCGTCCGGGCCAAGGACCGTCCGTACCAGGTGGAGATGACGTTCTTCGCGTACGCGGCGCTGCCCCTCGGCGAATCCGGAGACGACCTGACCACCTCGCTCACCGAACTCCCGCACAGCGAGGTGCTCGCGCTCGTGGCGGGTCTCGGTGTCCTCACGACGGCGGGCACGACGGTTCCGCCCCGGACGGTGACCGACGCCGACGCCGTGCGCGTGCGGGTCGAGGAGATCGCGGCGCTCCGCCCGGAGCTGCCGTTCGGCATCGACGGCATCGTCATCAAGGCCGACGCGGCGGCCGACCAAGTGGCGGCCGGATCGGGCTCCCGCGCGCCCCGCTGGGCCATCGCCTGGAAGCTTCCGGCCGTCGAGAAGGTGACACGGCTGCTGGACGTGGAGTGGAACGTCGGCCGTACGGGCACCATCGCGCCCCGCGCCGTCCTGGAACCGGTCGAGATAGACGGCTCCACCGTCACGTACGCCACGCTCCACAACCCGAACGACATCACCCGCCGTGACCTGCGGATCGGCGACCACGTGATGGTGTACAAGGCGGGCGACATCATCCCCCGCGTGGAGGCGCCCGTGGCGCACCTGCGCACCGGGGACGAGAAAGCGATCGTCTTCCCCGAGGTCTGCCCGCAGTGCGGCTCCGACATCGACACCTCCGAGCAGCGCTGGCGCTGTGTACGGGGCCGCAACTGCCGTGTCGTGGCGTCCATCTCGTACGCCGCCGGACGCGACCAGTTCGACATCGAGGGCCTCGGCGCGACCCGCGTCGTCCAGCTCGTCGACTCGGGACTCATCGCGGACATCGGCGACCTGTTCACCCTCACCCGCGAGCAGATCCTCGGCCTCGACCGGATGGGGGCGACCAGCACGGACAATCTGCTGGCCGCGATCGAACGGGCCAAGGGGCAGCCGCTGTCCCGCGTGCTCGCCGCGCTCGGCGTGCGCGGCACCGGACGCTCCATGTCCCGCCGGATCGCACGCCACTTCGCGTCCATGGACCTGCTGTGCGCCGCGGACGCGGAGGCGATGCAGCGCGTCGACGGGATCGGAGTGGAGAAGGCCCCGACGATCGTGGCGGAACTGGCCGAGCTGGCGGACCTCATGGAGAAGCTGCGCGCCGCCGGGGTCAACATGAGCGAGCCGGGCGCGACGCCACCGTCCGAGGACCCGACGCCCTCCGAGGACGGCGAATCAGCCGCGGACGCGGGTCCGTTGGACGGGATGACCGTGGTGGTCACGGGCGCCATGACGGGACCGCTGGAGAAGCTCTCACGCAACGAGATGAACGAACTGATCGAGCGGGCGGGCGGCAAGTCGTCCTCCAGCGTCTCCAAGCGCACCTCGCTCCTGGTCGCGGGAGAGAACGCCGGATCAAAGCGGGAGAAGGCCGTACAGCTCGGCACGCGCGTGGTGACGCCCGACGAGTTCGCGGAGCTGATCGCGTCGCTGCTCACCGGCGACGGCGACGGAGACGGTGGCGGCGACACGGCGGGCGTTTCGAGCCCCTCCGGCGACTGAGGACACCACCCACCGGCCCGGACCGCCTCAGCCCGTCCCGCCGTCGAGGCCGAACCGGCGCTGGTAGGCCGAAGGCGTCAGGCCGGTCTCGCGGCGGACGAGCGTACGCAGGTTCGTCGCCGTGCCGAGTCCGCTGCGCCGCGCGACCAACTCGAAGCGTGACTCGCCCCGCTCGATCAACCGGCAGGCGAGGGCCACCCGTTCACCGGTGAGCCACGCCAGCGGCGTCGTGCCGAGCTGGGCCCGGAAGCGGCGGTGCAGCGTCGCGGGACTGACCGACGCCCGCGCCGCCAGGTCGGCCACAGCGAGCGGGGAGTCCAGCCGCTCCTGCGCCCAGGCGAGGACGGGCGCCAGTGACTCGTCGGGCAGGTCGGGCACCGGACGTTCCACGAACTGCCGTTGCCCGCCGTCCCGGTGGGCCGCGAAGACCAGCCGCCGGCTGACGGAGTTGGCGATCTCGGCGCCGTGGTCACGGCGGACCACATGCAGTCCGAGGTCGAGCGCGGCGGCGCTCCCCGCCGCCGTGAGGATGTCACCGTCGTCGACGAACAGCACGTCCGATTCGAGCTGTACGGAGGGGAAGCGGGCCCGGAAGGCGTCCGCCCACTGCCAGTGCGCGGTGGCCCGGCGCCCGTCGAGCACCCCCGCCTCGGCCAGGGTGAAGGCGCCGCTGCAGAAACCGACGAGGCGCGCGCCGCGCGCGTGGGCCCGGCGGACGGCGTCGAGCACGGCCGCGCGGCGAGGAACCTCGACGTCGGGCCGGTTGGGGACGATCAACGTGTCCGCCGTGTCGGCCACCGCCGGCTCGCCGACACCCGTGAGCGTGAAGAACCCGTCCCGCATCAGGGTGCTCGGCTCGGGGGAGCAGAGACGGAAGTCGTACAGTTCCCGGCCGATCTCGGGCCTGCGCAGGCCGAAGATCTCGGTGGCGCAGCCGAGTTCGAAGGGGTTCGAGTTCTCGTCCACGATCACGACGACCCGGTGGAGGCCCCGGCCGGGACCGTGCGAGGATTCTTGCGTCATATGCGATTACTAGCACTCACGTCGGCCGCGCGGAACGGACGACGATGGGCCCATGAGCGACGAACCCAACGGTCCCATCCCCCTCGACAAGGCGCTGGCCTCCTTCGACGCCCTGTGGAGCCCTCGTATCGTGACGCGCGTCAACGACTACGACGTGCGCGTCGCCAAGGTCGAGGGTGAGCATGTCTGGCACGTCCACGAGGACACCGACGAGTTCTTCCTGGTACTCGAAGGGGAACTCCGCATCTCGCTGCGCGAGCCCGCCGGTGAGCGCACCGTCGTGCTGCCGCGGGGCGCGGTCTTCACCGTTCCGCGCGGTACGGAGCACAAACCGTACGCCCCGTCCCGCGCGGCGATCCTGATGTTCGAACCGTCCGGTACGTCGACGGTCGGGGACCGCCACGAAGAGATCCCGGACCACGTCGACGCCACGACGGGCCACACCCTCGGCTCGCCCTGACCGTTTCGCCGTCCCCGCCGAAGGTGGCGGTGAACCGCCGGTGGCAGCCGGGCGCCACTGCTGCCGGACGCCGGGCCGGCGGTCGGAATCGGCTGGAAAAGTCCCGAGCCCGCTGGGCGGCATCCACGGCGATCGCCGGGACTCAGCGGCCCGCCTCGCGGTAGGCGAGTCCGGACGCGTTGGGGACCGTGCCGTTGTAGAGCCCGGTCCGGCTCGTCTCGGTGGACAGGGTGAACCAGGAGTAGCGCTCCACGTACGACTGGCTCTCCAGCATCGCCGTCGACGAGCGGACGAAGTCGATCTGCTGCTGCTCGCCGGGGTAGCGGGGTGTGCCCCCGGAGAAATCGATCAGGGCGTACTCGGTCAGCCAGATCGGCTTGCGGTAGCGGTCGTGGACGGCTTGGAGATATCCGCGCAGTTGCTCGGCCGCGGCTGAACCGAAGTCGCCGCCGTACCAGTGCACCGGAATGAAGTCGACGCGGTAGCCGCGCGCCGCGGCCCCGGACATGAATCGGTCCAGCCAGCCGCCCGGGGTGTCGCCGCCGTAGGCGACGGAGGGCGCGCCGAGCCGCAGGCCGGTCGATTGCAGGCGCGGCCACAGGTCCAGCGCCTGTTCGACCGTCATGTCGGCCTGCTCTGTCATGTCGGGCTCGTTGAAGCCCAGGAGATGGGTGCCCTGCTCCTTGGCCTGGGCCAATTCGGCGTCGGTGACCGAATCGGCTCCCCAGATCATCGGTACGAACTCGGTGCCGGCCGGCTTGGCGACGCTACCCGGGTTCGAGGACCAGCTGTAGTACCAGGACGCGCCGAGGTCGGCGAGTGCCTGTGAGGCGCCCGCGACGGAGTTCACGCTCACGCCCTTGCGCGACGACGCGGCGACCTCGGCATTCGCCGCGGGTCCGAAGAAGGACGCGCAGAGCAGGGCCAGCAGCGGCGCGAGGATCATCAGCGGCCGGCGGAAGGGGGACGGGGCGGGAGAGAAGGCGGAGGATCCGCTCACGGGGCCTGCTCCAACAGTGTGTAGGGACTCGGGATGCCGTGGGCCCCGGACATCAGTGGAAAGTGACCGTGAAGCCGCTGCATGCCCGGCACTGGCGCATCACCTGATTGCCCGGAATCGTGTCCTGCTTCGACCACGCGTAGGCCTTGGGACAGCGTGCGTTGACGGCACTGCTGTAGTCGGTCTGCGCGTCACGGTTGGGATTGACGCAGAGCATCGGTTCGCCCGTGGCGGGGTCAGAAGTCAGATTCTCGGGCGGGCAGTACGAGAGCAGGTCGTTCGAGCAGCCCATCTCCTCGCATTCGCCGCCGTCGGGCGGGGGCGCGACACCGACCGGGGTGATGGTCACCGGCAGCGACACCGCGTTGACGTAACTGACGTTGTACCAGGGCGCCAGTCCATCCGAGGGGTCGAAATTGAACTCCGCCAGGCTCGCGGGCTGTTCGCCGGTGCTGCAGCGGTCGGCGTACGGACCGCAGTCGGCGACCTTGCAGTGGAATGTGCTGCCCGACTCGCCGCTACAGCCCTGGCGCGCGAAGAACTTGCCGCGCCAGTGACCGGGCGCGGAGGTCTCCGGAATGCTGATGGTGGCCGACTGCCCGTCGTCGAGCACGGGCAGCCCTGTGAGCACCGCCGACCCATCGGCGTTGACCGTACTGCCGATCCACACACGCTGACCGGACTGGTTGACGAAGGTGACGGTGCGATCCGCGGCGGCCGCCGCCTGCACCCCTGGGCCCGCGGCTCCGGCCAGCACACAGACGAGGGCGAGGAAGAGAGCGGACAACGCGGCACGGACAACTGACGCCGAACGAGCGCCTGACACGGACCGAATACCGGATGATGAACGGACACCCATGTGGATCGCCTCTCGTGGGGGGAGAAACGCTGAGAGTGGCAATCATGAACATGCCATGCTGCGAGGGTCACCACCCTACG
Organism: Streptomyces sp. S4.7; assembly: GCF_010384365.1. Classification (NCBI taxonomy): domain Bacteria; kingdom Bacillati; phylum Actinomycetota; class Actinomycetes; order Kitasatosporales; family Streptomycetaceae; genus Streptomyces; species Streptomyces sp. S4.7. The sequence continues at coordinate 7,312,958 of NZ_CP048397.1, forward strand.
ACACGGAGTAACGACGTGTCACCGCCCAGGCGCTCGGGGCCTGCGGCCCACCGCAGGCGGTGACGCGTACCCGAGAAACGCATGGAGTGGAGTGCCGATCCCGGGATGTCGTACGGGTGTGCCGGCCCGAGGCCGCCGACGATCAACCGCGGGGGCCACGCGTTGTGCGGTAGCTGTACACCAACAGGGCGACAAGGAGCAGACTCGAGAGAATCAGTCCAGCACCGGTGGGCCAGCCGCCGAAGGGCAGCTCGGGCATCAGGCCCCAGAACAGGCCGGCCGCCATAAGAGCCGCCGCGGTGAGGGCGGCTCCGGTGATCCGAAGCGGTGAGGAGACGCTTTCCCTGGCCGCGCGCATGGCGCGCTCCCGTACCGGGTCGACGTAGCGAGCCGCGGCAGGGAACTGATCGGAAAGGACCAGTAGCCCGGCGAGTACGAGCAGCAGGCCGGGCCCGGGCAGGACGAGCAGTGCGACGCCGATCACCAGCAGCGCCACTCCCGCTACGAGGGCGAGCCCTCGGCGTAGAGGAGTCTGTCTGTGCACCTCACTCACCTTCTGGTCTCCCCGGACGGGACAGGGATGGCTGGTAGTCGTTCGTAGGGGGGCGTCTGGCCGGCGAGGGCGATCGTAATCGAAGTGGACCTCCCGCTCTTGGAGCCCGGCACCGGCGAGGTCGACGTCTTTGACGACCCGCCCCAGAACCTCATGGGATTCGACCTTGACCCCGCACATGGGGGCACCCGGGGGGAGATCCTGGAACTGTCGGCGAGTGGCGCTCGGGGCGGCGCGCGCGGTCACCTGATCCGGTTACTGGTGGGGCTTGCATCTCAAGCTGCTTGAGATCTCATAGTTTGCGTCGTGGACATGAACGAGCTTTACACCATCGGAGATGTCGCCCGGCGGACCGGCCTGAGCGTCAGCGCCGTCCGGTACTAGGCGGACGCCGGTGTCGTCACGCCGACCGCCGGCACCCCGGCCGGTCACCGCCTGTACGACGTGTCGGCCATCGCCCGGCTGGAGCTGGTCCGGACGCTACGGGAACTCGACGCAGGCCTGGACGAGATCCGGCGGGTACTGGCCGGCGAGGCGACACTGCGCGAGCTGGCCGCCGCCCATCTGGCCCTGCTGACACGGCAGGAGACACGGCTGCGCAGCCGTCGCGCGGTGTTGTCGGCCATCCTGCGGCAGGACTCCACGGCCGGGCAGGTCACGCTGATGCACAAGCTGGCAGGCATGCCCGACGAGGAGCGCGACCGGCTGATCGACGAGTTCTGGACCGAGGTCTCCACCGGTTGGGAGCCGCCTGAGCGGATGGTCGGGTGGTGGCGGGCGGCCCGGCCGGGGCTGCCCGAACATCCCACCGCGGCCCAGATCGAGGCATGGATCGAACTGGCCGAGCTCATCCGGGACACCGAGGTCCGGCAGGCCGTACGCCGCGAGCTGCACGAGGCGTGCACCAACGGAGCCGGACCCCTGATGACCTCGTCGCCGATGCTGGACATGTTGGAGGCGGCCACACCGATCGGCCAGGCGGTGATGGACGCGGCACGCGAAGGGGTGCCACCCGACTCACCGCGGGGGCGGGAGAACGCCGACCGGTGGATCGAGTGGCTGACCGGCATCTTCGCCACACCCGACAGCCCGGGGATACCGGACACACCCGAGTTCAGGATCCAGGCGGCCGACCACATGCTGGCAGGCGCGGAGTGGGACCGCACACCGCCGGAGCCACAGGGCCCGCTCGACCGGTACACGGCACTGGTCACCGCCGTGAACGACATGCCGCAGGAACGATTCCCGTTCGAGTGGCTGGCCGAAGCCCTGCGGGCGTCCGCCCTGCCGGTCCGCTGAGCGCCGGTCCGTCGTCCCGCGCGAGGAGGGCGGGCTCTTACGCCTGGCCCGTCTCGAAGCGGCTGATACGGCCGTCCGTGACCGTGAAGGCCCAGCGCGTGCGCATCGTGCCGTACGTCGAGTTGGTGAACGTCGCCGTCAGGGCGCGGCCCCCGTCGGAGGCGGACTCGACGTCCATCCGGCCGTCGGCGGAGAAGATCTCCTTGTCGACCCAGGCCGCGAGGTCACGTTCGCTTCCGTCGTCGGACATCGTGGCGTCCGGTGCCAGTACGGCGAAGAAGGCGTCCCGGTTCCCCCCGTTGATCGCCGAGACGAACGCGGCGACCGCCGGGTCTTCGGGGATGGCGCTCATGGGTGGTCCTCCTTGTGGTCGGCCGGTGGCAGGCGGCCGGTCCGCGGCCGGGCGGGATACGGCGCCGGACCGGCGCGACGGACCGGTGCCGCGGGCAGTCCCATCATCACGCCTGCCGTGCCACCGCGCAGCCCGGCGGAACCGCGCCCGTACGGGAGGGTGTACAGCCCACTTCCAACGATGTAAAAGAATGCCTACGGGCCGCACCGACACCGTCCTCGCCCGTATGACCGAGGAGGGCAATCGACCATGCACGCCTCGTACGTCCCGGACGCCCCGCTGCGACGCCCCACCCCCACAGCCAACCGCCATGACCCGGCGGGCCAGCGCCGCGCGCGGAACCGCGTGACCGCCTGGCTCGGCGCGCTGCTGCTCCTGTGCGCGAGCCTGGTGGTGGCCGGCGGCCCCGCCGAGGCGAAGGCCGCCGCCTGGCAGCCCAAGCCGTCCCCCATGACCACCCCGTGGACCAATCGGGTCCCGGTCGACAGGCCGCTGCCGGAGTATCCGCGCCCCCAGCTCACGCGCCCCGACTGGCTCAACCTCAACGGCATCTGGGACTTCGCGGTCACCGGGGCGAGCGCGGGGCAGCCCGCCGCCTTCCCCGAGCAGATCAGGGTCCCGTTCGTCGCCGAGTCGGCCCTCTCCGGCATCCAGCGAAAGATCACCCAGAACGACAAGCTCTGGTACAAGCGGAACTTCACCGTGCCGGCGAACTGGGACGGCCGACGCGTCCAGCTCAACTTCGGGGCGAGTGACTGGCAGACCACGGTCTGGGTCAACGGCCGGCAGGCGGGCGCCGCCCACAGCGGCGGCTTCGACTCCTTCGCGTACGACATCACGCCACTGCTCACCACGGGCACCAACACCGTCGTCGTCTCCGTATTCGACCCCTCCCAGACCGGCGGCGGGGCCGTCGGCAAACAGCGGATCAACGACGTCACTCCCCACCCCGGCGGAGGCATCTTCTACACGGCCGCCTCCGGCATCTGGCAGACCGTGTGGCTGGAGCCCACCGCCTCCGCCCACATCACCCGGCTCGACATGGTGCCCAGCCTCTCCGACAACACGCTGAAGGTCACCGTCCGGGGCGCCGGTATCGCCGGCCAGACCACCAGGGTGACGGTCTCCTCCGGCGGTACGACCGTTGCCACCGCCACCGGCCCCGTGAACAGCCAGTTCTCGGTGGCGATGCCGAACCCGCGTCTCTGGACCCCCGAGGACCCGTTCCTCTACGACATCCGGGCCGATCTGCTGTCCGGCACCGGCGGCTCGACCGTCGACTCGGTCGGCAGCTACACCGGTATGCGCTCCATCTCCGTCGGCAAGGTGGGAGGCGTCCAACGCCCGCTCCTCAACGGCAAGTTCGTCTTCCAGACCGGCACGCTCGACCAGGGCTACTGGCCGGACGGCATCTACACCGCCCCCAGCGACGAGGCGCTGCGTCACGACCTCCAGAAGCACAAGGACCTCGGCTTCAACATGGTCCGCAAACACATCAAGGTGGAGCCGCAGCGCTGGTTCCACTGGGCCGACCGGCTCGGGCTCCTGGTGTGGCAGGACATGCCGTCGATGGACACCCGGACACCGGACGGCGCGGCGCGCGTGCAGTGGGAGGCGGAGTACGACCGGATCATCGACCAGCACCGCAGCTCGCCGTCCCTGGTCATGTGGGTCAACCAGAACGAGGGCTGGGGCCAGTACGACCAGGCCCGCATCGCCGACGAGGTCAAGGCGTACGACCCCTCCCGCCTCGTCAACAACATGAGCGGCGTCAACTGCTGTGGCTCCGTCGACGGCGGCAACGGTGACGTCATCGACAACCACATCTACGTCGGCCCCGGCACCACGACACCGACGGCCACCCGCGCGGCCGTCCTCGGCGAGTTCGGCGGCCTCGGCTGGAAGGTGCCGGGTCACGAGTGGTACCCGGGCGGCGGCTTCAGCTACGAGGACCAGGCGAGCGTCGCCGCGCTGAACGACCGCTTCGTCGGGCTCATCGACACCATCCGTGAGAACCAGATGCCCAGCGGTCTCTCGGCGTCCGTCTACACCGAGATCACCGACGTCGAGAACGAGGCCAACGGTCTGCTGACGTACGACCGGCAGGTGGTCAAGGTCGACGAGGCCCGCGTCAGGGCCGCCAACCTCGCCCTCGTCGACGCCTCGCGCAACCCGCCCCCACCGGTCACGCTTCCCACCGGCCAGAACAAATCGCTACGGGTCACCACACCCGGCCACACCGGCAAATACCTGCGCCACCAGGAAGGGCTCGCGTTCACCGCGCCCGTCGACGCGAACAGCGACAGCCTGCTGAAGAACGACGCCACCTGGAAGATCGTCCCCGGCCTCGCGGGCAGCGGCTGCTACTCCTTCGAGTCCCGCAACTACCCCGGCCAGTATCTGCGGCACCGCGACTTCCGCGTCTACAAGGAGGCGGGTGACGGCTCGGCGCTCTTCCGGGCCGACGCCACGTTCTGCGCGCTTCCCGCCACCGGGGGAGTACGGCTGGCCGCGTACAACATGCCCGGCGGCTATCTGCGGCACATCAACTCGGAGGTGTGGATGGCGACTCGGGGCGGTCCGCGAGCCTGGGACGACGCGGCGTCGTTCACGCCGGACACGACCTGGTCCGTCGACAACCCGTGGGCCGGGTGAGCGTGTGCGAGCATTCCCGTATGGATCTGCCCAGCCTCGAACTTGCCGTACAGCGACTGCGTGACGCCGAGGCGGCCCTGGACGCCGCACGCGCCGATGTGGAGATCGAGGCGGTACTCGCCGTGCGCCGGGGCGAGGCCGTCGAAGACGTCTCGACGGCCTCGGGAATCACACCGCGCGACCTGCTGAGACTGGAGAAGACGGCGGACCGACGTCCGGCCTGACCGCCGGGCGGCCCGCGACCGCGGACCGCCCGGCGAATCCTCCCGTCGCAAGACGTGCGATTCGGCTGATTTGTCAGTCCGGACCCCCGACTGGCCGTACAGTTCCGCACACGGGCTGTGGGTGGGACAGGCGGGGGAATCAGGGGGACGAGCGTCGTTTTCGTGCACGGCACGGGAGTCCGGATCGAGTCCTACGAAAAGTCGTTCACCCGCGTCTCCCGAGTCCTGATCACAAGAACAGTCCGGGCGGATTCCCTGAATGATCAGGGCCGGTCCGAAGCGGCCGAGAAGGAATACCGGGCGTTGGTGATACTCAACACGCGCCATGAAGGTGCGGACGCCGCCTGGACGCTGAGGCTCCGCCATGCCTTGGGGTTCACTCTCGACAAACTGCGCCGATTCGAGGAAGCGGAATCGGAGAACCGCGCGACGTGGGAGTCCCGGAAAGGTGCCCTCGGAGACGAAGCCCCCCTCACCCTGACGACCCGGCACAGTCTTGCTTTCTCACTTCACGGCCTCGGGCGCCCGGATGAAGCGGAAGCGGAGTACGAGGCGGTGCTTGAGGCGCGGTCCCGCGTCCTGGCCCGGATCACGGGAACACCGTGATCACGCGGAACCGGCTCGTGAAAGCCCGTCAGGACCGCGCCGCCGACCGACCGTAGCCGCTCTCGGGCGCACCGTGCTGTGCCACGGCCCACCGCACTCGCGCCAGTGCACAGTGCACCCGCCTGCGGCATTTGTTCAGTGTGCGGACGCAATCCGGGTCGACCGTCAACAGCCTTGATCCCCTGGCCGGGTCGCCGCTCACGCGCGCTCGGCGCGGGTGCAGGTCACAGCCATTTGGATAGACCCTTGACAAATTATGATTCCGTTGCCAGCATGCAAAACTCTCGCGGGTTTCTCGCGAATGTTCGGTGCCGCATCACATGCCCTTGCACGGACGCACGGCTGCTCATCGGGTGACGGGACATCACCCGGTCGGCAGGTTCCTCCCTGAGTGAGACACGGTGGCGCGCTCGCCCGCGCTTCCGCCTGCCTCGCTCCCCTTGGATCAGGTAAGGAAGGAAGCTCGATGTCAGGACTCTCAGGACGGCCGCGCCCGAGACAGAAGTGGCTGAGGTGGCTCGCGGTGCTGGGTCTGGTGGTGGGTGGCGGCGCGATCAGCGTTCCCACCGCCGCCGCCCATCCCGGCCACGAGGCAGCACCCGCAGTACCCGCAGCACCCGCCGCCATTCCGGCAGGCGACTACCAGCAGGTACAACTCGCGCTCGGTTCAGCCGAGTTGGGCCAGGCGATGTCACTCGCCGTACTCCCCGACCGTGCCGTCGTGCACACGGCGAGGGACGGCACGGTCCGCTTCACGGACGCCGCAGGCAACACCAAGTCGGCGGGCAAGCTGGACGTCTACACCCATGACGAGGAAGGCCTCCAGGGGATAGCCGCCGACCCGAACTTCCAGAGCAACCGGTATCTGTATCTGTACTACTCGCCCAAGCTGAGCACCCCCGGCGGCGACGCGCCGGTGACCGGCAGCGCCGCGACCTTCGAGGCGTGGAAGGGCCATCTCAACCTCTCCCGCTTCACGCTCAAGGCCGACAACACGCTCGACCTGGCCAGCGAGAAGGTCGTGCTCGAAGTCCCCAACGACCGAGGCCAGTGCTGCCACGTCGGCGGTGACATCGACTTCGACGCGGCCGGGAACCTGTATCTGACCACGGGCGACGACACGAACCCGTTCGAGTCCTCGGGCTACTCGCCGATCGACGAACGCGGCGACCGCAACCCGCAGTTCGACGCCCAGCGCTCCTCGGGCAACACCAACGACCTGCGCGGCAAGGTCCTGCGGATCAAGCCGACCGCGGCCGGCGGCTACACCGTCCCGTCCGGCAACCTCTTCGCCGCCGGCACCGCGCGGACGCGCCCCGAGATCTACGCGATGGGCTTCCGCAACCCGTTCCGGATGTCCGTCGACAAGGCCACCGGCATCGTCTACCTCGGCGACTACGGCCCGGACGCGGGAGTCACCAACGCCGACCGCGGTCCCAGCGGCCAGGTCGAGTTCAACCGCATCACCGCGCCGGGCAACTACGGCTGGCCTTACTGCACCGGCACGAACACCGCCAACGAGACGTACAGCGAGTACACCTTTCCGAGCGGTCCGTCCGCCGCGAAGTACAACTGTGGCGCACCCGCGAACAATTCGTTCCGCAACACCGGTCTTCCCACCCTGCCCGCCGCCAAGTCGAGCTGGATCAAGTACGGCGGAGACGCGGGCTCCCCGCCCGAGTTCGGCGGCGGCTCCGAGTCGCCCATGGGCGGCCCCGTCTACCGCTACAACGCCAACCTCAACTCGAACGTGAAGTTCCCGCAGTCCCTCGACGGCCGCTTCTTCGCCGGTGAGTACGGCCGCAAGTGGATCAAGGCCATCGAGGTCAAGGCCGACGGCACCCCGGGCGTCATCGAGGCCTTTCCGTGGACCGGCACGCAGGTCATGGACCAGGCCTTCGGCCCGGACGGCGCGCTGTACGTCCTGGACTACGGCACCGGCGGCAACAACCAGGCTCTCTACCGCGTCGAGTACGTCGGCGCGGCGAACCGCAACCCGGTCGCCAAGGCAACCGCGGACAAGGTGTCCGGCCCCACCCCGCTGACCGTCGCGTTCTCCTCGGCCGGCAGCTCGGACCCCGAGGGAAAGGCCCTGACGTACTCCTGGAACTTCGGTGACGGCAGCACCTCCACGGCAGCCAACCCGAGCCACACCTACACCACCAACGGCACCTTCCGGCCGACGCTGACCGTGCGGGACCCGGAAGGCCTCACCGGTACGGCGAGCCTGGTCGTCACGGCCGGCAACACCGCGCCGACCGTGACCCTCCAGACCCCCAAGGACGGCCAGCTGTTCTCCTTCGGTGACACCGTGCCCTTCCAGGTCACCGTCAGCGACCCGGAGGACGGGACCATCGACTGCTCCAAGGTCAAGGTCACCTATCTGCTCGGCCACGACGAGCACCGCCACCAGATCACCCAGGCCACCGGCTGCTCCGGCAACCTGAACGTGCCCGCCGACGGTGAGCACGACAGCGCGGCCAACATCTACGGAGTCTTCGACGCCGAGTACACCGACGGCGCCGGGCTGACCACGCACAGCGCCCGTATCCTCCAGCCCCGGCACCGGCAGGCCGAGCACTTCGGCGCCCAGTCCGGCATCCAGGTCGCCGCGCACGGCAACGCCGAGGGCGGCAGCACGGTCGGCTTCACCGACAACAACGACTGGGTCTCCTTCAAGCCGTACAATCTGTCCAACGCCAACAGGATCACCGCCCGGGTCGCCTCCGGCGGCGTCGGCGGCACTCTGGAGGTACGGGCCGGGTCCGCGACCGGCACACTGCTCGGATCCGTGGCCGTGGCCCCGACCGGCGGCTGGGAGAACTTCGTCGACGTCTCGGCGAACATCGCCAACGCCCCCGCCGCGACAACCGAGTTGTTCCTGGTCTTCAAGGGCGTGACCGGCCAGGGCAAACTCTTCGACGTCGATGCCTTCACCTTCACCACCGGCGGCGCCTCCAGCCAGACCGTCGAGGGCGAGTCCTTCAGCTCGGGGCAGGGAGTTCGGGCGGCCGACCACGCTCCGGCGAGCGGCGGCCGGACCCTCGGCTACATCGAGAACGGTGACTGGGCGGGTTACGCCTCCGTCCCGACCGCCGGGACCAAGACCTTCTCCGCGAAGGTCTCGTCGGCCGGCGCCGGCGGCACCGTGACGATCCGCTCGGGCTCCGCCACCGGCGCCGTCCTCGGCACCGTGGCCGTCCCCAACACCGGTGGCTGGGAGACGTTCAGCAACGTCTCCACCGCGCTGACCGGTACCGGATCGTCCGGTGCGCTGTTCCTCACCTTCACCGGTGGGGCCGGCTCCCTGTTCGACATCGACACCCTCACTCTCACCAAGTGACGCGAGTCAAGGAGACGATGATGCTCCGTCAGCTCCGCACACTGCCGAAGACCGCCGCGGCGGCCTTCGCCCTCACCCTCGGCCTCGCCGCGTCACTCCTGACACCGGCCACGGCGGCCCAGGCCGCCGACCCCGCGTACAAGGTCCTCGTCTTCTCCAAGACGGCGGGCTTCCGTCACGACTCCATCCCCGTCGGCATCCAGACCATCCGCGACCTCGGCGCCGCCAACAACTTCACCGTCACCGCCACCGAGGACAGCAACGCCTTCACCTCCTCCAACCTGGCCGGCTTCAAGGCCGTCGTCTTCCTCTCCACCACCGGCGACGTGCTGAACACCAGTCAGCAGGCCGCGCTCCAGGGGTACGTGGACGGTGGCGGCGGCTACTTCGGCGTCCACGCGGCGGCCGACACCGAGTACGAGTGGCCGCACTACGAGCAGCTCGTCGGCGCCTGGTTCAAGAGCCACCCGGCGATCCAGCGGGCCACGGTGAAGAACGAGGACCGGTCGCACGCGGCCACCTCGCACCTGGGCCAGACCTGGTCCCGTACCGACGAGTGGTACAACTACCGCACCAATCCCCGCCCGCAGGTTCGCGTCCTCCAGAGCCTGGACGAATCCAGCTACAGCGGCGGGGAGATGAGCGGCGACCACCCGATCACCTGGTGCCACCCGCAGGGCAACGGCCGTTCCTTCTACACCGGACACGGTCACACCCAGGAGTCGTACGCCGACCCGGCGTTCCGCTCCCTGCTGCTCGGCGGCATCCGTTACGCGGCGGGCTTCGCCAAGGCCGACTGCCGTGCGGAGACGGGCTACACCACGCTCTACAACGGTTCGACCACCGGCTGGTCCCAGGCCGGACCGGGGAGCTTCACCAACACCGATGCCACGCTGAACGCGCAGGGCGGCATGGGCCTGTACTGGTACCGGGCGAAGGAGTACGCCTCGTACTCCCTCAAACTGGACTGGCGCATGGCCGGGGACGACAACTCCGGTGTGTTCGTGGGCTTCCCGGCCTCCGACGACGTCAACACGTCGGTGAACCAGGGCTACGAGATCCAGATCGACGCCACCGACGCGGCCGACCGGACCACCGGGTCCATCTACGGCTTCAAGGCGGCGGACATCGCAGCACGGAACAACGCCCTTAATCCGCCAGGAAGTTGGAACACCTACGAGATCCGAGTGGAGGGGGAGCGGCTCCAGGTCTTCCTCAACGGCGTACGGATCAACGACTTCACCAACACCGATCCGGTGCGCTCCCTGACGCAGGGTCATATCGGGATCCAGAACCACGGCACCGGTGACGACGTGTCCTTCCGCAACATCCGGATCAAGGAACTGGGAGGCATCACACCTCCTCAGTCGACCACCTACGAAGGGGAGTCCTACACCTCAGGACAGGGCGTCCAGCCCGCCGACCACGCCCCGGCGAGCGGCGGCCGGACCCTCGGCTACATCGAGAACGGCGACTGGGCGGGCTACTCCCAGGCGTCGCTGACCGGTGCGAAGACCTTCTCCGCGAAGGTCTCGTCGGCCGGCGCAGGAGGTACCGTCCAGGTCCGCTCGGGCTCGGCGACCGGACCGGTCCTCGGTACGGTCGCGGCGCCGAACACCGGTGGCTGGGAGACCTTCCGTACCGTGTCCACCACACTGTCGGGCACACCCACCGGGCCGGTGTTCCTCAGCTTCACCGGTGGGGCCGGCTCCCTGTTCGACATCGACACCTTCACCATCGGGACGTAGCGTCTACCTCGGCGGACCCGACTGACAGGCCGTAAGCGATCTGCGGTGCGGCCGAGTCGGCCCCGGAGGATCCAGATTCTCCGGGGCCGACCCATTTTTACGCATGGCTTGCGTCAACCGCGTTGACGCGTCGTACTTCATACGTCATATATGACACATGACCTTTACGCCCACCCCGATACCGTCCCGCACCCAGTACGTACTGGAGGCGATCAAGCACGCCATCCTGACGGCGAAGCTCCCACCGGGACAGGCACTGGTCGAAGCCGAACTCGCCGCCCAGTTCGGCGTGTCCAAGACCCCCGTACGCGAGGCGCTCAAGACCCTCGCCGGCACCGGACTCGTCGTCATGAGCCAGTACAAGGGCGCTGTCGTACGACACGTCGACGCGGCCATGGCGCGGGAGGTGTACGACGTACGCCTGCTGATCGAACCGGAGGCGCTGAGGCGCTCGGTGGGCCGGAAGGCCCGCTTCGAAGCGGCCCAGGAGGCCCTGGACCGGGCCGAGTCGGCGGGGGACCGGGCGGACAGATCGCTCGCCAACCGCGACTTCCACCGGGCGCTCTATCTGCCCTGCGGCAACCCGCTCCTCGCCCGGATACTGGACGAGATCCGCGACCAGGCCGCCCTCGTGTCCACCGTGGCGTGGGCGGCCGTCCCGACCTGGGAGCGCGAGGCGGCCGAGCACCGCGAGATCCTGCGGCTCGCGGTCGCCGGGGACGCGATGTCCGCCGCGGACGCCCTCCGCGAGCACATCGCGTCGTTCGTACGCCGCGCCTTTCCCGAGGACCGGGAGGAGGCGGACGGCTCCGGTTCTCAGACCGGCTGAGCCGGATACGGCGACGGGTCCCCGTCCCCTCGTCGCACGCGCCGGCGGTGCACCCTCGCCTCCCAGGGGGCGAGCGTCACCGTCGTGGTCACGGGCCCGGGGTCCGCGACGTTCCCGATCAGCAGCTCGGTGTCCCGCCAGCCGTCGTCCTGGAGGTCGACCTCGGCCACCGCGCCGGTGAAGTTGCCCATGACCAGCAGCTCGGTCGCCGTCCCGTCGGCCGCCGCCAGCCGTCGGGTGAAGGCGTACACACGCGGGTCCTGTGGCAGCAGCATGGTGAAGTCGCCGTGCGCCACGGCCGGTTCAAAGTGCCGGAGCGCGATCAGCCGCCGGTAGTGGTGGAAGACGGAGGACGGATCGGCGTACGCCGCCTGCGCGTTGACCTCCGTGTGGTTCGGGTGGACCGGGATCCACGGGATGCCGGTGGTGAACCCGGCGTGCGGCGAGGCGTCCCACTGCACGGGCGTACGGGCGTTGTCACGTCCCATCGCCCGCAGCCCCGCCAGGACACGCGCCGGGTCGGCGCCCCCGCCGACCGCCTCCGCGTAGTGGTTGAGGGATTCGATGTCGCGGAAGTCCTCGATGGAGGTGAACGGGGCGTTGGTCATGCCCAGTTCCTCCCCCTGGTAGATGTACGGCGTGCCGCGGTGCAGATGCAGGACGGTGGCGAGCATCGTCGCCGACCTGACCCGGTGGGCGGGCCCGTCGTCGCCGAAGCGGGAGACGACACGCGGCTGGTCGTGGTTGTTCCAGTAGAGACTGTTCCAGCCCCTCTCACCGAGGGCGTCCTGCCACCGGCCGAGGGACGCCTTCAGATCGAGCAGGTTCAGCGGCCGTACGTCGAACTTGCCGTCGCCGTGGTCGAGTCCGACGTGTTCGAACTGGAACACCATGTCCACCTCGGCGCGCGCCGGATCGGTGAAGAGTCTGGCCTCCTCGACGGTGACGCCCGGCATCTCGCCCACGGTGAGGAGCCGTTCGGGGCGCCCGGCGAAGACCTCGCGGTGCATCTCCTGGAGGAACTCGTGGATCCGGGGCCCCGCGCCGTGGTGGGTGCGGTCGGCCAGTGCCGGGTCCTTCGAGATGAGGTTGATGACATCCATCCGGAAGCCGTCGACGCCCCGGTCGAGCCACCAGTTCATCATCCGGTGGACGGCCGCGCGGACCTCGGGATTCTCCCAGTTGAGGTCGGGCTGCTTCCGGGAGAAGAGGTGCAGGTAGTACGCGTCGCCGGGCTCGTCGTACTCCCAGGCGGGCCCGGAGAAGAAGGAGCGCCAGTTGTTGGGCTCGGCGCCCGGCGTACCGGGCTCGGCGCCGTCCCGGGCGGGCCGCCACCAGTACCAGTCGCGCCTCGGGCTGTCCGGCCCCCGCCGTGACTCGGTGAACCACGGGTGTTCGTCGGAGGTGTGGTTGACGACGAGGTCCATGACCAGCCGCATGGAGCGTGCGTGGACGGCGGCGAGCAGGTCGTCGAAGTCCGCCAGCGTGCCGAAGGCCGGATCGATGTCCTGGTAGTCGCTGATGTCGTATCCGTTGTCGTCCTGCGGCGACGGGTACACCGGCGACAGCCACAGGACGTCGACGCCGAGAGCGGCGAGATGGTCCAGCCGGCCGATGATGCCGCGCAGGTCCCCGACGCCGTCGCCGTCGGAGTCGGCGAAGCTGCGCGGATAGATCTGGTAGACGACGGCGGACTTCCACCAGGCGTCCTGGGAAGAGGAGTTGCTGCTCATGTGCCGGAACCTCGTGTGATCGCGGACGGGTGGCCGTGGCGGTGGTCAGAGTCTGCGCGCCTCCACGAGCACCAGACGTTCCGGGAAGAGTGTGGGCGCCCGTAAGCCGGCGGTCGTCAGCATCCTGCCCGTCAGCGTCACGCCCGCGGGGCGTTCCCACCAGAGGGGATCGGACCGGTGGGGTCCCTCGGGCCGGTCGCCGGGCCTGCGGGGCCGTACCTGGTAGCGGGCGTCCGGATCGAGGCCGGGCAGCCGTACGAGGCCCGCCGGGGACATCACGCTCGTCGCCGTCTGGACGAGGGCGTACAGCGCGTGCGAGCGGTCGGCCGCCACCACACCGTGCACCCGCAGCGCCGGATCGGGGTGGTCCCCGTGGACGACCGTGCCGGTGTGCAGCAGCGGCCGCAGCTCCTTGTACGCGGCGACCCACTCGGCGAGCCGGGCGCGCTCGCCGGGGCTGGCCGCGGTGAGATCCCACTCGATGCCGAAGTGCCCGAAGAGGGCGGTCCCGGCCCGGAAGTCGAGGGTGTGGGCGCGCCCGGTGGTGTGCGACACGGGCGAGCCGACATGGGCGCCGAGCAGCTCCGGCGGCAGCAACAGCCCCGTCCAGCACTGTATTTGCCCGCGCTCCAGCGCGTCGATGCAGTCGCTGGTCCAGACGCGGTCGGTGCGCTCCAGGATGCCGAGGTCGACCCTGCCCCCGCCGGACGAGCAGGACTCGATCTCCAGACCGGGGTGCCGGGCGCGCAGCTCGTCCAGCAGCCGGTACGCCGCGGCCGTCTGCGCGTGGACACCGGCGGCGCCCGTCGGGCTGTGCCCGGCCTCCACGAGATCCCGGTTGTGATCCCACTTGAGGTAGTCGATGTCGTACTCGGTGACCAGTGCGTCGAGCCGCTCCAGCAGATGGTCGTAGGCTCCGGCGTGGCCGAGGTCGAGCACCTGCTGCTGCCGGGACTCGGGCGGGAGCCGGCCGCCCGTCGCGAGGATCCACTCGGGATGGGTCCGGGCGAGGTCGGAGTCGGGGTTGACCATCTCGGGCTCGACCCAGAGCCCGAACTCCAGCCCCAGGGAACGGACATGGTCAACCAGCGGACCCAGCCCCCGGGGCCAGACGGTCTTGTCCACGTACCAGTCGCCGAGCCCCGCGCGGTCGTGCCTGCGGCCCTTGAACCACCCGTCGTCCAGGACGAACCGCTCGGCGCCCACCTCGGCGGCGGCGTCCGCCAGCGCCTTCAGTGTGTCGATGTCCTGCTGGAAGTAGACGGCCTCCCAGGTGTTGAGGGTGACCGGCCGGGGCCGCCGTGGGTGGTGGGTCCTGGCACGCAGGTGCTGGTGGAAGCGCCCGGCCAGCTCGTCGAGTCCGTGACCGTACGATCCGACGAGCCACGGGCTCGTGTACGACTGGCCCTCGGCCAGCAGGACTTCGCCCGCGAGCAGTGTCTCGCCGCCGCCGAGCAGCGACACCCCGGCGGGGGTGCGTTCGGCGAGGGTGCGGTGGTTGCCGCTCCAGGCCACGTGCACGCCCCAGACCTCGCCCGTACGGAAACCGAAACCGCTCTCGCCCGCGAGATGCAGCAGCGTCGCGTCCGTGCCCGTTCGGCCCCGCCGGTTCTCCCTGAGATGCGTTCCCAGCGTGAACTCGTGCCGCTGCGGGCTGCGTTCGCGCAGGTGCCGGCCGGTGAGGTCGAGGAGTTCGGTGGCGTGGGCGGGAACGGGCAGGGTGAGCAGCAGACCGTCGAGTGTGTACGGTCGCCCGCCGGCGGCGCGGTTGGTGAGCGTGGCGCGCTGCCGCACCAGCCCGGAGGCGGTCAGCTCGATCTCCAGCACCAGGCCGAGGCGGGCGTGTTCGTCCACGGCCTCGACGGTGAGTTGATGCGCCTGGAGAAGGTCGGGCGTGCGGACGGTACGGATGGAGCGGACGGTGAAGGCCGCCGAGAAGTCGGCCCCGTCGCGGTGGCCGGTGAGGCCCGGCGTACCGAGCCAGCCCGCCGAGTGCTCCGGCAGGAGGGAGAGCGGGACGGGCAGGTCGAGGGTGTTGGTCATCTGCCGCGCGGCGCTCGCCGTCGCCAGTTCGGCGAGTCCGGTCGCGCCGGGGTCTGCGAGATCGTCGCCCCAGTGGACCACCCGGGGCAGCCGGTCACCGGTGCAGTCGAGGACCAGGCTGGTACCCGCGGCGCGCAGGTGGAGGTAGTCACGGGGGTGACCGGTGGGCATCGGGGCTCCTCGGGTCGTCCATCGTCCATCGGCCGCCGGTCGGCCCCTGCGTTGTCACGCTGCGGTCCCTAGTTTCGTGGTGGAAGTTTCTGCCCGTCAATAGGTGGCTGCCACGTCGTGGGGTTGGCGAAAACCCGCCCGTCGGGCCAGGTTTGTTTCCGATGTGGAAGTAAATGGGGCGGGCTGGCAGGATGGCCGGATCAACTGTCGGGCGGACTCCCCGCAGAAGGGCACTCCCTTGCACGTGACTCCAGCGCCGTGGACCCCCCTCTCGGGAGCCACCCACGCCGTCGCCCTGGAAGTGCTGCTCCACGGGCCGCTCTCCCGCAGCGAACTCGCCCGTCGGCTCGACCTCTCCGCGGGCAGCCTCACCCGGCTGGCGAGGCCGCTGTTGGACAGCGGTCTCCTCGTCGAGTCGGGTACCGGCCAAGAGCCGCGCGCGGGACACGAGTCGCGTGCCGGCCGGCCCACCCGCCCGCTCGACGTCGTCGCCGACGCCCACCACTTCATCGGCGTCAAGATCACCCACGAGGACGCGCACGCGGTACTGACCACGCTCCGCGCCGAGGTCGTCGCCTCGGCACGGGCGGATCTGCCGGGCCGTGACCCGGCCTCGGTCGTCGCCGTCCTGCGCTCGCTCACGGCCGGACTCGTCGCCGAACTCGCCCCGAAGGCACCGCACATCACCGCCGCCGGCGTCAGTCTCGGCGGTCGTGTCGCCGACCGCGGCACGGTCGTCGAAGCGCCGTTCCTGGAGTGGGACGACGCCGTGCCGCTCGGCGTCATGCTCTCCGACGCGCTCGGGATGCCCACGGCCGTCGACAACGACCTGCTCGCGCTCACCCGCGCCGAGCACTGGTTCGGCTCCGCACGCGGCCGGGACCGCTTCGCGGTCCTCACCGTCGGGGCCGGCATCGGCTACGGACTCGTCGTGCACGACCGCGTCGTGGACAGCCCGGACGCGGGGGTCGGCCTTCTCGGACACTTCCCGCTCGATGCGTTGGGGCCACTGTGCCCACGCGGACATCGCGGCTGCGCCACCGCCATGCTCTCGATGGCCTCCGTGTGCGCCGCCGTGTCGGTCGGGCTGCGGCGGGAGGTCGGTTACGACGAGTGCCTCGATCTGGCGGCGGCCGGTGACCCCGTGGCCGGGCCGCTGGTCATGGCCTCGGGGCGGGCGCTCGGCCGGCTCGTCGCCGCCGTCGCCAACCTGACCCTCACCACGGAGATCGTCCTGACCGGCGAGGGGGTACGGCTCGCGGAGGTGGCCCACGAGGCGCTGCGCGACGGCCTCGCGTACGACCGGGATCCGCGGGCGGCGGCCGTCTCGCTCGACGTACGGCCGGTGGACTTCGCCCTGTGGGCGCGCGGCGCGGCGGTGACGGCCATCCAGGCGTACGTACTGGGGAGTTGACCTTCCAGGTCGGACTTGAGTCTCCCGTAGAGGGGAGACCGGAGGGTGAGGCCATGGACGGCGGCGCGCTCCACCCGATCGGCGAACCGGCCCCGCGTACCCGGACACCGGCCGTCACCACTGGTACGGCAGGTACTTTTCCGTCGCCGCACTGTTCGTGGATCAGTTCCTTGATGGTCGGACCGTAGACCTGGACGACCTCGTACAGCCGGTGGATTGTCGGATCGACCGGTACGGCCGCGTCCAACGCCCCACGTGAGTGAACGGCGGGGCTCCGCTCACGCCGGTGACCTGCGCGCCCTGCGCAGCCCGAGGAGCTGGACGTCGGCGAATCCCAGCACCGCCACCGCCTGGACCACGATCACCACCGTGCCGAGGCCCGTCGGATCGAGCCGGCCCGCGGCGGCCGTGACGACACTGAGCGCGAACCACGCCAGGTTGCCGCCGACCACCGCCCAGACCGCCTTTCGGTTCGGGGCGGACGCGGAACCGACCCGCCCCGGGAAGAGCGCGTAGAGCACCAGGAACGCGCCGACCCCGGCGAGGAATGCGACGGGCAGGCCGAGTACCTGGTCGAGCGCCGCGCAGCCGATCAGCGCGGCGGCCCCCACGGCTCCGGTGGCCACGGCGTCGAGCCGCAGCGCCAGGCGCAGCAGACCGGTGTCACCGCGCACGACCGCGGAGTCGGTGGGCGCGGAGGTACGGGACGGGGCGGGGACACCGAACGAATCCGACGAACTCATGGGTTCCTCCTCGGGGAAGCGGCTTGACCCCCCTGATGGTTCTCGAAGTGGCCGACCTGGTCGATTACCCGGGAGGTAATGGGCGGCAGTGAGCGGAGGAACGCGCCGAGCACCGCGTCGAACTCCGCCCGCCGCTCCAGGTTGGGCATGTGCCCGGCGCCCTCGACGACCGCGAGCGCCGCGTCCGGTATCCCGTCGCTCATCACGCGCGCGTCGGCGACCGGCGTGAACTCGTCCTCGCTGCCGACCACGACGAGCGCCGGGACCGCGACACGCGCCAACATGCCGACGTAGTCCGGCCGTTCGGCCCGGCCGCGCAGCGCCGCCGCCGCGCCCTCGGGCGGTGCGCCGCGCATCATGTCCCGTACGTGTGCGGCCACCGCGGGCAGGGCCTCGACGTTGTGCGGCGCGACCATCTTGGTCAGCACCTCGTCCGTGTACGGCCCCATGCCCTCGCGCAGCAGCCGGTCGGCCATCGCGTTGCGCGCCGCCCTGCCCTGCTCCGTCTCGGCGGCGGCGAAGGTGTCGGCCAGCACCAGGGCCCGGACCCGCTCCGGGAACAGCCGGTGGAACTCCAGGACGATCTGGCCGCCCATCGACAGTCCGCCCAGCACCACCCGGCCGACGCCGAGCCGGTCGAGCAGGGCGGCGATGTCCCACGCGAAGGTGGTGAGTGTCGTCTTGCCGGGCAGGACGGTGGAGCCGCCGTAGCCGCGCAGATCCGGGGCGATCACGCGCCGCCCGGGGCCGGCGAACGTCTCGATCTGGGGGCGCCACATCGAGCGGTCGAACGGGTGGCCGTGTACGAGGACCAGGACCTCACCGTCGCTTCCGCCCCCGCCCCCGTCCTTGCCCGCGCTCCCGCCCTCGTCGTCGTACGTGAGGGTGATGTCGTGCAGCGTCATGGTGCTCATGTGCGCGTCCTTCGTCTTCCGTACGGTGCTCGGCCCGGATGCTCGGCTCCATGCGGTCCCACTTGCTTTCTCGATGCTAAGTGGTGCAATATCTCGAAGCAATATTGAAATTGATCTCGGTGCAATGTCGCACCGCCGTGAGCGGCGACGGGAGGGGAGCGCCATGGAGGACTACCGTCTGATCGCCGATCAGCTCGCGGCCGACATCCGGGCCGGCCGGCTGCGCCCCGGCGAACGGCTGCCACCGCAGCGGCGGTTCGCCCGGAGCCGCGAGATCGCCGGCTCCACGGCCGCCAGGGTCTACGGCGAGCTGATCCGGCGCGGACTCGCCGTCGGCGAGGTGGGCCGGGGGACCTTCGTGCGCGCCGCGCCCCCCGGACCGCAGCCGATGCTCACCGAGCCCAGTGAGGCCAGGGTCGATCTGGAGGTCAACTTCCCCGTACTGCCCGAGCAGGCCGAAATGCTCGCCGCAGGTATGACGCGCCTCCAGCGCCCCGACGTGCTCGCCGCGAGTCTGCGGCCCCTCGACCGGTCCGGGACCGCCGCCGCCCGCGAGGCCGCCGCGCCCCTCCTCGCGCGCGCCGGCTGGACGCCCGAACCTGAACGGATCCTCTTCGCCGGAAACGGCCGCCAGGCGATCGCGGCCGCTCTCGCGGCCTGTGTCCCCGCCGGTGAACGGCTCGGCGTGGAGGAGTACACCTACCCCGTCGTCAAGGGCATCGCCGCCCACCTCGGCATCACCCTCGTCCCGCTCGCCATGGACGAGGACGGACTCCTGCCCGCAGCCCTCGCCGCCGCTCCGCCGCTGCGGGCCGTCTATCTGCAGCCCACGCTCCACAACCCGCTGGGCATGTCGATCCCGCCGCACCGCAGGGCTCAACTCGTCGAAACGATGCGCACGTTGGACCTGCATGTCATCGAGGACGCCATCTACGGATTCCTCCGCGACGACGTGCCGCCGCTCGCCGCCCTCGCCCCTGAACGCACCATCGTCCTGGACAGCATGTCCAAGCGGCTCGCGCCCGGCCTGACGCTGGGCTTCGCCGTCGCCCCGCCCGCGTTCGAGCAGCGCCTGGCCTCCGCCCTCCGTTCGGGCGCCTGGTCGGCGGGCCGGTTCGCTCTCGACGCCGCGACGCAGTGGATGGCCGACGGCACCGCCGACGCGATCGGCCGGGCCAAGCGTGCCGACGCGGTCGAGCGCCAGCGGATCAGGGCCGGAAGCCTGACCGGCTTCACCGTGCACGCCGACCTCCGCGGCTACCACTGCTGGTGGGAGCTGCCCGATCACTGGCGCGCCGAGACCTTCGTCGCCGCCGCCGCCCGTCTGGGCATCGCCATCGCGCCCGGCGCCGCGTTCACCGTCGGCACCGGCCGAGCCCCGAATGCCGTCCGGCTCGCCCTGGGAACCCCCTCCCACCGCACGCTCTCCGACGCCCTGGACCTTCTCGCCGGCCTGGCCCGCGGCACACCCGAGGACGTCGCACCCGAATGACCCCCGGCGCGCCGGCCGCCGTGCCGGAGCGCGGGTCACGTACGCGCCGACCCCACGCGCGGCCCCGCCGGACGAGGGCCGGTCGAGCCGTCGTCGGGGACGTCGGGGGTCTCACGCCGTCAGACGAGGTGGCAGCCAGGCCAGTTGGGCCTCCTCCTGGTACGCCTGACCCCCCTCGTGGCCGTTGAACTCGTACACCTCGATCGTCCGGTCCTCGTGCGGATAGACGTTGAAGGCCCCGAACACCGTCGACGGCGGACAGGTCTGGTCCTCCAGAGCGGCCGAGAACAGCGCGGGTGCCCGGCCGCGCGCCGCGAAATGCACGCCGTCGAAGTAGCTGAGAGTCCGCCGGACCTGCTCGCCCCGTCGGCGGTAGGTGTTGAGGTACTTGCCCACCTCGCGGTAGGGGTCCCTGTCGGTGAGCGTCGTCGCCCGCGGGAAGTCGCAGAGGAACGGCACATCGGGTGAGATCGCCACCAGATCCGGTATCAACCCGGCCACCGCCAGCGTGATCCCGCCGCCCTGACTGCGGCCGATCGCGGCAGTCCGGGAGGCGTCGGCGAGCGGATGCGAGCGGGCGGCCTCCACCGCGCGGACCGCGTCCGTGAAGACACGGCGGTAGTAGAACTCGTACGGATCCTCGATGCCGCGGGTCAGGAAACCGGGGAACGCCGAAGCGCTGCCCACCGGGTCGGGGGTGTCGCCGCCGCCCCATCCCGCTCCCTGCCCCCGCGTGTCCATCACGAAGTACGCGAAGCCGGCGGACGGCCAGAGCAGCCGGGCGAACGGCATGCCGCGCCCGCCGCCGTAGCCGACGAACTCGACCACCAGGGGCAGCGGTTCACGCGTCCCGGCCGGTACGGCGAACCAGCCCTTGACCGGGTGGCCGCCGAAGCCGGCGAAGGTCACGTCGTACACCTCCACGGTCGACAGTTCCGTCAAGACAGGTTCGAAACGGGCGTCCAGATCGTGGGTGCGGGCCTCGGCGAGGGTCGTCGCCCAGAAGGCGTCGAAGTCGGCCGGTTCCACGGACCGGCTGCGGTAGCTCCGCAACTCGTCGAGGGGGAGATCGAACAGGGCCATGTGCGGGATCACCTCTGGTTTCGCGAGCGGACGATCACACCGTACGGCCCGCCTCACGGCCGCAGAAGAACCGAGGGAGAGCCGAGGAAAGGGCGTCGGACGGGCGGAGGAGAGCCGGCAGGACTCCGGAGGCGGGTCGCGGATATGTGCGAAAGAAGTCCGGCTCGATCTATTGACCGGCGCCGTCCGAAGGTCCACAGTACTCGCTAATGCGCATCACTAATACGCATTAACGATCCGGAGGAACACGGTGGAGGAACCCAGGAAGCGGGCCCGGCCGGGCCGGACCCCCGCACCCACGGGCCGGACGTCACGGCCCCGCCAGGCCGAGGTCGCCAGGCTCGCCGGGGTCTCGCAAGCCACGGTCTCGCTGGTGCTCGGGGGCCGGAAGCAGGGCGCCACGATCTCCGAGGAGACCCGGCGCAAGGTGCTCGACGCGGTGCGGATCCTCGGATACGTCCCCGACCCGGCGGCCAGCCGGCTGGCCGCCGCGCGCAACAACCTGCTCGGGGTCTTCAGCTTCACGTCCACCTTCCCGACCGACGTGCAGCACTCGTACTACCCGTTCCTCGTCGGCGTCGAGCAGGAGGCGGCGGCACGCGGCTACGACCTGGTGCTCTTCACCGGCTCCAGCACGGGCGGCGCGGGGGCCGCCGGACCGCACGCCCTGGGCCGCGTGCGGCTCGCCGACGGCTGCCTCTTCCTCGGCCGCCACGCGCCCGCCGGCGAACTGCTGCGGCTGGTCGCCGACGGCTTCCCCGTGGTCCACCTCGGCCGCAGGGACGAACTGGAAGGGCTGGCCTGGGTCGGCGCCGACTACGTCAGCGCCAGCCAGGAGGTCGTCGCGCACCTCGCCGCGCTCGGCCACCGGCGGATCGTGCTCGTACGGGAGGACGACGACGCCCCCGCGTCCACCGACCGTGAGCACGGCTTCCTCAAGGGACTGGAGGAGGCGGGGCTGCCCGGCGGCCCGGATGCCGTCTTCCGCTCCGCCGCCCCGGAGCACGACCTCACCGCCGCACGGCTGCGCGGCTGGCTCGACGACGGCGTGACCGCGTTCGTCGCCGAGGAGACCGACACCGGCGACGCCTGGCGCGCGCTGCACGGCGCCGCGCACTTCGTCGGCATCGACTGCCCGCGCGACGCCTCGCTCGCGCTGCTCGGCAGCCCCCCGCCGGACCTGTCGGACGGGCCGACGCCCACCGGATTCGACATCCCCCGACCGCAGTTGGGCGCCGCCGCCGTGCGGATGCTCGCCGCGCTGGTCGCGGGGGAGCAGGCCACGGAACCGCTCGTCGCCTGCGCCTTCAGGCCCGGCACGACGGCGGGACCACCACCCGCCCACCCCTGACCCGGCCGCACCTCGCAACCTCGGCCCATCAGGCGCACACCGCCCGAACGCACCAAGAACGACACAGCTATTCAAGGAGACCCGTGACATCCGCACCCGACATCCTCATCGTGGGCTCCGGGCTCGGCGGCGTGGCCGCCGCCCTCGCCGCCTGCCGTGCCGGACGCACCGTCGTCCTCACCGAGGAGACGGACTGGATCGGCGGCCAGCTCACCTCCCAGGCCGTCCCCCCGGACGAGCACCCGTGGGTCGAGCAGTTCGGCACCACCGCCTCGTACCGCACCCTGCGCGACTCCATCAGGGACTACTACCGACAGTGGTACCCGCTGCGCTCCGAGGCGCTGGCCCTGACCGACCTCAACCCGGGCGCGGGCCGCGTCAGCAAGCTCTGCCACGAACCGCGCGTCGCGCTCGCGGTGATGGAGGCGATGCTCGCACCGCACCGCTCGTCGGGCCGGCTCACGCTCCTGACCGAGCACCGACCGGTCGCCGCGGAGGCGGGCGACGACGACACCGTACGTTCCGTGACGCTCACCGATCTGCGCGACGGCAGCCGCCGTACGATCGCCGCCCGCTACGTCATCGACGCGACGGAGACCGGCGAACTGCTCGAACTCGCCGGTGTCGAGCACGCGATCGGCGCCGAGGCGCGGAGCGAGTTCGACGAGCCGCACGCCCCCGACGAGGCACAGCCCCTCAACCAGCAGGGCATCACGGTCTGCTTCGCGCTCTCCCACCACGAGGGCGAGGACCACACCGTCGAGCGACCGGCCGACTACGACTTCTGGCGGAGCTACCAGCCGGACTTCTGGCCCGGCCCGCTGCTCGGTTTCCTCGCGCCGGACCCCCGCACCCTTGAGGCCGTACCGCGCACCTTCGTCCCCAACCCGGACCTCGACCCGCTCGACGTCACCGCCGACCAGTCCGCCGACGCGGGCGACAAGGAACTGTTCGGCTTCCGCCGGATCCTCGCCCGCAAGCTGCACCGGCCCGGCGCGTTCGACTCCGACATCACGCTCGTCAACTGGCCCCTGAACGACTACTGGCTCAAGCCCCTGATCGGGGCCGGCGAGGAGACGTCGGCCGCCGCGCTCGCCGAGGCGCGCCAACTGTCGCTGTCGGTCCTGTACTGGCTCCAGACCGAGGCGCCCCGCGCCGACGGCGGCAAGGGATTCCCCGGGCTGCGGCTGCGTCCCGACGTCACCGGCACGCCCGACGGGCTGGCCAAGGCGCCGTACGTACGCGAGTCGCGCCGTATCAAGGCGGTCACCACCGTCACCGAGCACGACGTCTCGATCGACATCGTCGGACCCTACGGCGGCACCCGCCACCGGGACTCCGTCGGCGTCGGCAACTACCGCATCGACCTGCACCCCTCGACCGGCGGCGACAACTACATCGACATCGGCTCGGTGCCCTTCGAGATCCCCCTCGGCGCGCTCGTACCGCGCCGCGTCCGCAATCTGCTGCCCGCCGGAAAGAACATCGGCACCACCCACATCACCAACGGCTGCTACCGGCTCCACCCGGTGGAATGGAACATCGGCGAGGTCGCGGGCGCGCTCGCCGCGCACTGCGTCGCCGAGGGCGTCGAACCCCACCAGGTCCAGGCCGAGGACAAGCGGTTCGACCAATTCGCCCGGCTGCTCGACCGCGAAGGAGTTCAGCGCCACTGGCCGGACGTACGCGGCTACTGACAGCACCGTCACTGGCGGAACGGCCTCTGACGGAGCGGCCACCGACAGAACAACACAGAACGAGACAGAACAACAACGCCGGCGGACAGCCGGGCAGGAGCAGCTCCACCTGCCCCGCCCGGCCTCACCGCCCGCGCCATGCCCACCCTGCACAAGGAGGTGCCCAAGCCATGAACACCCACCGCATCCGCGTCGGCATCGACGTGGGCGGAACCTTCACCGACGCCGTGGCCGTAGACGCCACGACCCTGCGACTTCTGGGGCAGGTGAAGGTCCCCACCAGCCACCATCACGAGGACGGCGTCGCCCACGGCATCGTCGAAGCTCTCGACCGCCTGCTGGAGCAGACCGGACACGCCCCGAAGGACGTGGCCTTCCTGGCCCACGGCACGACCCAGGCTACCAACGCCCTGCTGGAGGGCGACGTCGCCACCGTCGGTCTGATCGGCATCGGCGCCGGTCCGAGCGCCGCGTTCACCCGCAGGCTCGCCGCCTTCCGCAAGCTCGAACTCACCCCCGGCAAGCGGCTTCCGCTCGCCTACGCGCATGTCGCCGACCCGGAAGACGCGCCCGCCGTACGCGCCGCCGTCGACGCGGTCGTCCAAGAAGGCGCCCAAGTCGTCGTCACCAGCCAGCCCTTCAGCGTCGACCGCCCCGGGGGCGAGGACACCGTCGCCGCCGTGGCCAAGGAGCGGGGACTGCCCACGACCGCCGCGCACGAGATCACCTCGCTGTACGGGCTCCACAAGCGCACCCGCACCGCCGTCGTGAACGCCGCGATCCTGCCGCGCATGCTCGCCACCGCGGACCTCGTCGACGCCTCCATCGTCAAGGCGGGCGTGAGCGCGCCGCTGATGGTGATGCGCTGCGACGGGGGAGTGATGTCGCTGGACGAGATGCGGCGCAGGCCGCTGCTCACCGTGCTGTCCGGTCCGGCGGCGGGTGTCGCCGGGGCGCTCATGCAGGAGCGCATCAGCGAGGGCCTGTTCCTGGAGACCGGCGGCACGTCCACCGACATCAGCGTCGTACGGCGCGGCAAGGTCGCCGTCCGGCACGCCACCATCCTCGGCAAGACGTCGTACCTGTCGGCGCTCGACGTGCGGACCGTCGGCGTCGGCGGCGGCTCCATGGTCCGGATCGGCGGCGGCAAGGTCACCGGCGCCGGACCGCGCAGCGCGCACATCGCCGGGCTGCCGTACGCCTGTTACGCGACACTCGACGACCTGCGGGACGCGAAGGTCACCACCATCCGGCCCATGGACGACGACCCCGCCGACTACGCGGTGCTCGACGCCGCCGGCGGACGCTTCGCGATCACCATGACATGCGCCGCCAACGCGCTCGGCCGGGTCCCCGAAGGGGACTTCGCGCACTGCGACCCGGCCGTGGCGAAGGCCGCGATCGAGCCCCTGGCGGCCACGCTCGGTACGGACGTCGCCACGGCGGCGGCCCGTGTCCTCGACGCCGGCACCGACCAGGTGAAGTCCGTGGTGGACGCGATGATCCGCGACTACCGCCTCGACAAGGACACCGCCGTGCTCGTCGGCGGCGGCGGAGGCGCGGCCGCCGTCACCCCGCACCTCGCGGCCGTCTCCGGCCAGGAGGGCAGGATCGCCCGCCACAACGAGGTCATCAGCCCCATAGGTGTCGCCCTCGCTCTCATCCGCGAGCAGGTCGAACGCATCATCCCCGGCGCGGGGCAGGAACAGATCCTCGCAGTACGGGCCGAGGCCGAGGCCGCCGTCGTCGCCCAGGGCGCGGCCGCCGACGGCGTCGAGGTGGAGGTCACCGTCGACCCGCAGACCAGCACCGTGCGGGCTGTCGCGACCGGCGCCACCGAGCTGCGTACACAGGACCGTGCCCACCGGGCCGACGACGCCGACCGGCTGCGCGCCGCCGCCGACAGCCTCAAGACCGACCCGGCGTCGGTGCGCGTGCTCGCGGGCACCCCCGCGCACACCGTGTACGGCACCGACGTGCACCGGCGGTTCCGCGCGGACCGGCACCCGGTGCGGGTCGTGGACGCCGACGGGGTCGTACGGCTCCACGCGCCGGACGCCCATGTCGAGACCACGACGGTCGGCCGCGCCCCCGAAGTCCTCGCCGGGCTGGTGAAGGAGGCCACGTCGTACGGCGACGGCGGCGTCCGCGCCCCCGCCTTGCGGCTCCTCCTCGGCTCCCGGATCGCCGACCTCTCCGGTGTACTCGACCCCCAGCCCCTGCTGGCGCTCGCCCGCAGCGAACTGCGCGCACGCGCCGCCGACGAACCGGTCGTCGCCGTGCTGGAGGTACGGTCGTGACCACCTCCCTGCTCGACCACATCCGGCCGGGGATGCTCGAAGAACTCGACGCGCTCGTGGCTACCGACGACATCGAGTTCGGTGTCCGGCTGCTCGCGAACACCCCCACGCACGAGGGCCGCGACCCCGAGCGGCTGCGCCGATGGGCGCGTACCGCCGACGAGTTCGGCGCCGCGTTCGCACGCGGCCCCGAGCCGCTGGCCGCCACGGCCCGCGTCGTGGAGAGCGGCGACGGCCTGGCGAAGGGCCTCCTCGCCCGCTACACCTCCCGGCCGGTCCCGACCGTGGAACTGTTCACCGACACCCTGGCCCTCGCCGAGGAGCTGACCGACCGGCTCGGCTGGCGCCACTGGTATCCCGCCGGTTCGGTGCGGGCGGCGGCGATCGCCCACGAGGCCGTGCACGAACAGTTCCACCACGGCCCGGCGAAGACGGCGCTGAAACGGTCCCTCGACCATGTCGTGCTGCGCGCGGGACGCCACCGCCTCCACGGCCATGTCGCGGGCGCCGACGAGATCGCCGCCCACGCCTACGCCCGCACCGTCTGCGGCCTCGGCCGCAGCCCGCTCATGCTGACGGCCGCCCTCGCCGCCGTGGCCGAACCGCAGCACGGGGCCCCGCACAGGCCCCCGCACGGAAGAAAGAAGTAACGCCATGGGCGTCGTCATCCTTCTCGTCATGGCGGCCGGTGTCGCCGCGATGCTCACCCGCAGGCTCCCCACCGCCTTCGCCCTCGTCATCCTGGCCGTCGCCATCGCCTTCCTCGCGGGTGCCCCGCTGACCGGCGAGAACAGTGTCCTGGACACGGTCATCCAGGAGGGCGCACCGGCCCTCGCGGCCACGATGATCGCGATCCTGCTGGGCTCCTGGCTCGGCAAACTCCTCGACGAGACCGGCATCGCGGGCACCCTCGTCCGCAAGATCGTCGAATTCGGCGGAGACCGCCCGGTCGTGGTCGCCCTCGGCGTCCTCGGCGTCTCCACCCTCGTCGGTACGGTCACGGGCTCGGCACCCGCCGCGATGCTCGCCGGCATCATCGGCATCCCCGCCATGATCGCCGTCGGCATCCCCAAGGTCACCGCCGCCGGCACCATCCTGATGGGCATCGCCGCGGGCATGCCCTTCGAACTGCCCATCTGGCAGTTCTTCTCGACCGCGCTCGAACTGCCCGTCGAGACGGTGCGCGGCTTCATGCTGAAGCTGTTCCCGTTCGCGCTGGCCGCCGCCGTCGTCTTCGTCCTCGTCGAGACGCGGCGACGCGGCGTCGAACACGCGTGGTCGCTCAAGTCCGCCTCCGCGAAGCCCGCCTCACGCCGCAAGCAGCTCGGCGACGCACCGTGGTACGCGCTGCTCACCCCGCTCGTACCGCTGATCCTCGCCCTCGGCTTCGAGATCCCGATCCTGCCGTCGATGCTGGCCGGTGTCCTGTACGCGCTGTTCACCACCACCCGGCCGGGCGAGATGAACAAGCGGCTGCTGCGCACCCTGTACGGCGGCTTCGAGATCGCGGCGGCGCCGATCGTGCTGTTCATCGCCATCGGCATCCTGCTCGCCGCGGTGAAGCTGCCCGGCGCGGTGGAGGCCCTGGAGCCGTTGATCAAGGCGGTCAGCCCGCAGAACCCGGTGCTGTTCGTCGTGGTCTTCACCCTGCTCGTGCCGCTCTGCCTCTACCGGGGACCGCTCAACGTCTTCGGTCTCGGCGCCGGAATCGCCGGCGTCCTCATCGCCGCCGGCATCTACCCGGCCGTCGCGGTACTGGGGCTGGCCACCTCGTACAACCAGGTCTTCGGTGTGTCGGACCCGACCAGCACCCAGACCGTATGGAGCGCCCAGTACGCGGGAGTCACACCGCAGCAGGTGATGCTGCGGACCCTGCCGTACGTCTGGGCCGTCGCCCTGGGCGGATTCTGCGTCACCGCCGCCACCTATCTGTGATCTCTCACTCCCGGGACGGAGAACGACATGACACAGCACGACACGAGTCAGCACGGCGACAACGGATCTCAGCACGCCGCCGACGAGCCGCGGAACCCAGGCCGGCGGATATTCCTGCGCGCGGCGGCGGCCACCGCCGCGGTGGCGTCGGGAGTGGTGGCCACCGGCGCGGCGGCGGGCAGTGCGGCCGCGGCCCCCGTCGGGGCCGCCCCCGCCGCCGCCCCCGCTCTCGCGGCGGCGCCCGGCGGATTCCCGAACTACCGGTATCTGAGAACCCTTCTGACGCCGTCTCAGCTCAAGTACAACCCCACGGGCGAGATCATCTTCCCGTGCATCCGGGGCGTCTACGACAAGCTGGCCGATCCGCTGGGCCGTTACTACCTCTACTACGGTCCGCACGACGCGCCCGGCGGCATCTGCCTGGCCTACGGCGACTCGCTGGAAGGACCCTTCACCGAGTACACCGCCAACCCGATCGTCTCCAACAACTGGCAGCCGCACTACAAGGTCAGCCACGTCGCCTCCCCGCACGTCATCTGGCGGGCGGACCTCAAGGAGTTGTGGCTCTACTTCCACGGCGAGAACGGCACGACCCGCCTCGCCCGTTCCAAGGACGGGATCACCTTCACGTACGACAAGGTGGTCCTCACCACCGCGATGATGCCCGCGGGCAGCACCGAGACCTCGTACGCCCGCGTCTTCGCGCACGAACTGCCCTCGCGCGGCGCGCACTACGTGATGCTCTTCATGCTCAACAACAAGTCCAACCACCGTGACATCGCCTGGGGCTGGTCGGGCGACGGCCGCAACTGGACGTTCGACCAGACGCCGCTCGTCCGCCACTCCGACGTCGGCGCGAACAACATCGGCGGCCCGCACCTGCTGAGCCGCGACGGCAGCACGTACGTCGTCTACAACACCAGCAAGGAGAACGGCGGCAATCTGCTGATCACCGAGGTCGGCAACGACTTCAGCCGCCGCAACCACCTCGGCCTCTTCTACGACTCGGCCAACACACCGCCCGACAACGGGCGCAGCGCGGCACCCTCCTTCGGAACCGACCGGGGGGTGCCGTACATGGTCTACGAGGCGGGCGAACGGCTCCAGGGTTCCATCGCCGTGGCGCGCGGCTGAGCCACCGCCGCCGGGCGGGGTACCTCCCGCGTACCCCGCCCGGCGGTCCGGGCACGTCCTACGCGTCCGACACCGAGTCGAACGTGGCTGTCCTGCCGCGGCCGGAAGGGCCGACCAGGGCCACCGGCTCGCGTTCGAGGACCTCGACGGACAGGCCGTCGACGGCTGCCGTACCGTCCGGGTAGACCTTGCTCACCCGCTCGAACCGGATCATGGGCACACGCTGGACGTGAGCGGGGACGCCCGCATACGGGACGCGGCCGAACGGTCGCGGCCCATCCACGGACCCACACCGATCACCGCACGTACCTGGAGCACCTTTGACCAGCTACCGCCAGCCCGGCGTCACTCTCACCGACCACCGCTTCTCGGTCCCGCTCGACCACGCGAACCCGTCGTCGGGGGAGCGGATGGAGCTGTACGGCCGCGAGGCCGTGGCCACCGCGAAAGCCGGCGCCGACCTGCCGTGGCTGCTCTATCTGGAAGGCGGACCCGGCTTCGGCGCCCGCCGTTTCATCGGCCGGCAGGCATGGCTCGGGCGTGCCCTGGAGGACTTCCGGGTGCTCTTCCTCGACCAGCGCGGCACCGGCCTCTCCACGCCCGCCAACCGCCAGACGCTCCCGGCGCGCGGTGACGCCCGGCAACAGGCCGACCACCTCGCCCACTTCAGGTCCGACAACATCGTGCGGGACTGCGAGGTCATCAGGCGCGAGGTCACCGGCGGCGCCCCGTGGACCCTCCTCGGCCAGAGCTTCGGCGGCTTCTGCGCCGTCCGCTATCTCTCCACCGCGCCCGAGGGACTGCGCACCGTACTGATCACCGGCGGCCTGCCCTTGCTCGACGGTGGTCCCGACGACGTCTACCGCGCCGCGTACCCCCGCATCGAACGCAAGGTCGCCGCCCACTACGCCCGCTACCCGCAGGACGTCGAACAGGCCCGGCGGATCGTCGGACACATCGCCGAGCACCACCCCGTCCTGCCGAACGGCTACATCCTCACGCCCGAGGCGTTCCAGTCCCTCGGCATCCTCCTCGGCGTCGGGGACGGCACCCACCAGCTGCACCACCTGCTGGAGAACGCCTTCGTGCCCACCCCCGGCGGCCACGAACTCTCCGACACCTTCCAGGAGAGCGTCGCCGCCCAGCTCTCGTTCGCGGGCCACCCCTTGTACGCGCTCGTCCACGAGGCGATCTACGCCCAGGACGACCGGCCCACCGCCTGGTCGGCCGAGCGGGTACGCGCGGAGTTCCCCCGCTTCGACGCGGCGCGGACCCTGGCGGGAGACACCCCGCTGCTGTTCACCGGTGAGACGATCCACCCCTGGCACTTCACCGCCGACCCCGCCCTGCGCCCGCTGCGTGAGACGGCGGAGCTGCTGGCCGCCCGGGGGGACTGGCCCGCGCTGTACGACCCCGACCGCCTGGCCGCCAACGAGGTCCCGGTCGCCGCCGCCGTCTACCACGACGACATGTACGTCGACACGGCCCACAGCCTCCGGACGGCACGTGGCATCCGGGGGCTGCGCACCTGGGTCACCGACGAGTACGAGCACGACGGCGTCCGCGCCTCGGGCCCACGGGTGCTCGACCGGCTGCTGGCACTGGCGCGCGACGAGATCTGACGGGCGGAGACGGAGACGGCGCCGACGCGGGCCTGTCTCGGTCCGGCCGAGCTGGTCAGGAGTCCGGTGAGCACTGTCGGCCGGCACGCGCGGCGCATAGGCTCCCTGCCTTATGAAGGTTCTGATCTCAGTTGACATGGAGGGCATCTCGGCGATCGTGCACCCCGCCGAGACGAATCCGGATCGCTACGACTACGAGCGAGGCCGTGCGTTGATGACGGCCGAAGCGAACGCCGTGATCGCGGGTGTCCTGGACGCCGAGCCCGCGGCCGAGGTCTGGGTCGCCGACGCGCACGGGCCCTTCCGGAACCTGCTGCCGGAGGAGCTGGACCGGCGGGCCCGGCTCGTTCGTGGCAAGCCCCGTCCCATGGGCATGCTCGGCGGGCTGGACGAGCACACCGACGCGGTGATGTTCGTCGGTTACCACGCCCGAGCCGGTGGCGGACCGGCCGTGCTGGCGCACACCATGAGCGACGCCGTCCTGGACGTACGCGTAGGCGGGCGTTCCCTGGGCGAGATCGGCCTCAACGCCGCCATGGCCGGGCATGCGGGTGTGCCGGTCGTGCTGCTCAGCGGCGACGACACCGCCTGTGCCGAACTCGGTGAACTGGTGCCGTCGGCCGTCACCGTCGCGGTCAAACAAGCCCTCGGTCAGGCCGCCGCCGTGGCGCTGCACCCCGAGGAGGCCCGAGAGCGGCTGCGCCGGGCGGCCGCGGTGGCCGTCGAGCGGCGGGCCCACGTCACGCCACTCGCCCTTGCCGGACCGCTGGAGGTCGAGATCGACCTCTACGGCGCCTACATGGTCGACCTGGCGACACTCGTGCCGGGTGTCTCACGCGCCGGGGGCGGCCGGACGGTCACCTTCACCGCCGCCGACTTCGCCGAGGCCTACCGGCTGGTCCTGCTGCTCGTACAGCTCGCGAGCATCAAGCCCGGCTAGCAGGGGCTCGCCGTACGGAGAGCTCGTTGCCGTCGGGGTCGAGCATCAGCTGCCGGACGCCGTCGCTCCCGCCGGTGCCTGTGCCGGTGCGCGTGGCGCCGAGTGAGATCAGGCGGTCGGTCTCCGCCTCGAAGTCGGCGTCGGCGGGGACCGTCAGCTCGAAGTACAGCCGGTTCGTGCCCGTCTTCGGCGCCACCGGAGGACCTCCCCACGTGATCTTCGTGCCGCCTTCCGGCGACTGGATCGCGGTCTCCTGGTCCTGGTCCCACACCAGCGGCCAGCGCAGCGCCTCGCTCCAGAAGTAACCGACCTCCTGCGTACCGTCGCAGGCCAGCGCCCCGATGAAGCCGGTGTCGGCGAGGAACTTGTTGCCCGGCTCGATGACGCAGAACTCGTTGCCGTCCGGATCGGCGAGCACCACATGCCCCTCTTCCGGGAGTTGGCCCACGTCGATGTGTTTCCCGCCGAGTTCCAGCGCCCTGGCCACCGTCTGCCGCTGGTCCTGTGGGGACGAGCTCGTCAGGTCGAAGTGCGCCCGGTTCTGGCCGGTCTTCGGCTCCCGGCCCGGCAGGAAGCGGATACGGAACCCGGTGGTGCCAGGGGGCAGGATCGCGACGTCGTCCGGGCCCTCGGCCAACTCCCAGTCCAGGACACCGGACCAGAAGCGCGCGAGGCCCGAAGGCCGGGTCGCGTTGAAACAGATCGCGAACAGTTGACTGGTCATAACCCCGTGCGTCTCCGATCCACTGACGGTCGATACGGCGGCTCGCATCGCCCGCGGGGCGCAGCCTAGGGGTGGCCGCGCGGCACCGCATCCGAGTTACCGTCCCGGAGAAGCGGCCTCCGCGAGACGGCGTTCGTGCGGACCGGCACCGTCGTCCGCCGGCGTCACCCGTCCGGGGCCGGACAGGACCTAATCTGCGGGCATGACTGATTCGACCGAACAGCTCGCCCCCATGCCCGCCGACTGGCGGCGCGCCCTCGCCGTGGTCGCGCACCCGGACGACCTGGAGTACGGCTGCTCGGCCGCCGTCGCCGTCTGGACCGATGAGGGCCGTGAGGTCACCTATCTCCTCGCGACCCGGGGCGAGGCGGGGATCGACACGATCGACCCCGTCACCGCGGCCCCGCTGCGCGAGCGGGAGCAGCGGGCGAGCGCGGCCGTCGTCGGTGTGTCCGAGGTGGTGTTCCTCGATCACAAGGACGGTGTGATCGAGGAAGGGCTCGCGCTGCGCCGGGACATCGCGGCGGCCATCCGCCGCTACCGCCCCGAACTCGTCATCACCCTCAACCACCGTGACACCTGGGGCGGCACCGCCTGGAACACCCCGGACCACCGCGCCGTCGGGCGCGCCACGCTCGACGCCGCCGGTGACGCGGGGAACCGGTGGATCTTCCCCGAACTGGCGCGGGAGGGGCTCCAGCCGTGGGACGGGGTGCGATGGGTGGCCGTCGCGGGATCCGCCACCCCGACGCACGCCGTCGACGCGACGGCCGGGCTGGAACGCTCCGTACAGTCGCTGCTCGAACACCGCAGCTATATCGAGGTGCTGACGGACGAGGACCCGGAGGCGTACTGCCGTACGTTCCTCACGGCCAACGCGCAGGGGGCGGCCGCGCGCTTCGGCGGCCGGCCCGCGGTGCCCTTCGAGGTCTTCGGCCGCTGACGCGGCGGGCCGCGAGTCGCCTTTCATCTGTTTTTGGTGGTTTCGCAGCACGGTGAGCGCATCGCTCCCGTGATGTGGTTGCCGGATGGAGAGACGGGCGCGGCGGAGCACGACCGGTGACATGGACGAGAGGCACTCCCGCCTCCAGCAGTACCCCTGGTTGCCCCCGGTACTGCTCGTCGCTTCCGTCGGCCTCGAACTGGTGACCCCGAAGATCGTCAGCGGCGCCGCGCTCATCGCCGTCGCCGCCATGGCGGCGGCCATCAGCGGCACGTTCCGCTACACCCTGCTGATCGTGGCCGTCGGCCTCGGGCTCACCGGCGTCTCCGCGATCCAGAGTCACCGCGGCTACGCGTCCGCGACCGTGCAACTGCTGGAAATCGTGATCGCCTCGGCTCTCGCGCTCGCCGTCCGGCGGATGCTCGACAGCCAGAGCGCCAGGTTCTCCCGGGTCAGATCCACCGCCGAGCAGTTGCAGCGGGCCGTGCTGCCACCGCTGCCCAGGATCGTCGGCCCGATGGCCGTCGCCTGCCGCTACGAAGCGGCGGACGCCGCCGCCCGGATCGGCGGCGACCTCTACGCCGTGGAGGAGACACCCTTCGGCCTCCGGCTGCTCATCGCCGATGTGCGTGGCAAGGGTCTCGGCGCGGTGTCGGCCGTCTCCATCGTCGTCGGCGCGTTCCGTGAGCGCGCCGAGTCCGAGCCGGACCTGGTGGGGCTCGCGAAACGGCTCGACCGTGCCATCGTCCGTTCCGTCGAGCAGTACGCGGACCCGTTCGCCGTCGACGCCGCCGAGGCCTTCGCCACCGCGCTCCTGGTCGAGATCGACCGGCCCGGCACCACCCTGCGGCTGCTGAGCTGCGGTCATCCCGCCCCCTATCTCGTACGGAACGGTGAGGTGAGCCAACTGGACACCGGCCAGCCGACGCCTCCGCTGGGCATGCGGGACCTCGCGCCCGGTATCGGCGGCACCCGTTCGTACGACTTCCCCGTCGGCGCCACCCTGCTCTGCGTCACGGACGGGGTGACGGAGGCGCGGAACGCGGACGGGACGTTCTACGACCCCCGCAGCGAGCTGAAGCCGGTCCCGGGCGGGGATCCGGAGCGGCTGATCGGGGCCCTGTTCTCGTCGGTCGGCCGCTGGACCAAGGGCGGACGCGACGACATGGCGGTGCTCGCGGTGGCGCGTTACGACGCCGACGAGTCTGTTCCCACAGGACAAGCGACCGCTTAGTATGCGGTGAGCGCGTACCGACCCTCATCAGTGGAGGCCCCCGAATGCAGGCATGGCGAGTGCACCGGAACGGCGAACCGGGCGAGGTGATGCGGCTGGACGAGGTGGACCGGCCGGCACCCGGTGACGGTCAGCTCCTGCTGAGGGTCCTCGCGGCGGACATCAACTTCCCCGACGCCCTGCTCTGCCGGGGCCAGTACCAGGTCCGCCCGCCGCTGCCCTTCACGCCCGGCGTCGAGGTCTGCGGCGAGACACCGGACGGGCGGCGCGTCATCGCGACCCCCGCGCTGCCCGACGGCGGACTCGCCGAGTACGTCGTCGCCGACGAGGCGGCCGTGCTCCCCGCGCCGGACGCGCTCGACGACGCCGAGGCGGCGGCCCTGCACATCGGCTACCAGACGGGCTGGTTCGGACTGCACCGCAGGGCGCACCTCCAGGCGGGCGAGACGCTGCTCGTGCACGCCGCCGCCGGAGGCGTCGGCAGCGCGGCAGTCCAGCTCGGCAAGGCGGCCGGCGCCACCGTCATCGGTGTGGCCGGCGGACGCAACAAGGTGCGTGTGGCGCAGGAGCTGGGCTGCGACCATGTCATCGACCGGCGCACCGACGACATCGTCACCGCCGTGAAGGACCTCACCGGCGGGCGCGGCGCGGATGTCGTCTACGACCCGGTCGGCGGCGACGCGTACACCAAGTCCGCCAAGTGCGTGGCCTTCGAGGGCCGCATCCTCGTCATCGGCTTCGCCAGCGGCACCATCCCGGCCCCCGCGCTCAACCACGCGCTGGTGAAGAACTACGCGATCCTCGGGCTGCACTGGGGTCTGTACAACCAGAAGGACCCCGCCGCGATCCTCCACTGCCACCAGGAACTGACCGGACTCGCCGCCAAGGGCATCGTCAAGCCGCTGATCAGCGAGCGGGTGCCGATGGCGGACGCCGCGTCGGCCGTCCAGCGCGTGGCCGACGGCGCCACCACCGGCCGGCTGGTCGTGATCCCCGACCTGGCCGCGACATCGGGGGCGGGCGCCCGGTGACCGGGCCGGACGCGGCCGAACTGCGCCGCCGCACCGAGGACTTGCTCGCGGCCGATCCACCGGCCGATACGGCACCGGCCGACTTCCTGAAGGCCCGCTTCGACGCCGGACTCGCCTGGGTGCACTTCCCCGCCGGCCTCGGCGGACTCGACGCCCCGCGCTCACTCCAGTCGGTTGTCGACGCCCGACTGGCCGCCGCAGGAGCCCCCGACAACGATCCGCGCCGAATCGGCATCGGCCTGGGTATGGCCGCGCCCACCATCCTCGCGTACGGCACCGACGAGCAGAAGCGCCGCTTCCTGCGGCCCCTGTGGGTCGGCGACGAGGTCTGGTGCCAGCTGTTCAGCGAGCCCGGCGCCGGGTCCGACCTCGCCGCGCTCGCGACCCGCGCCGTACGCGACGACAACGGCGAACACGGCGGCGAACCCAGTGGTGGGGGCGACTGGATCGTCGACGGGCAGAAGGTGTGGACCTCCAGCGCCCACCTCGCGCGCTGGGCCATCCTCATAGCACGCACCGACCCCGCCCTGCCCAAGCACCAGGGCATCAGCTACTTCATCTGCGACATGACCGACCCGGGCGTCGAGGTCCGGCCGCTGCGTCAGATAACCGGCGAGGCCGAGTTCAACGAGGTGTTCCTCACCGACGTCCGGATCCCCGACGCCCACCGGCTCGGCCCGGTCGGCGACGGCTGGAAGGTCGCGCGGACCACCCTCATGAACGAACGCGTCTCGATCGGTGGCGCCCGTCTGCCCCGCGAGGGCGGCATGATCGGCACGGTCTCCCGGACCTGGCGCGAGCGCCCCGAACTGCGCACCCACGAACTGCACCAGCGTCTCCTCGCGCTCTGGGTGGAGGCCGAAGTCGCACGGCTGACCGGTGAACGCCTGCGCCAGCAGCTCGCCGTGGGCAGGCCCGGCCCCGAAGGCTCGGGCCTGAAGCTCTCGTTCGCCCGGCTCAACCAGGAGATCAGCGGACTGGAAGTCGAACTCCTCGGCGACGAAGGCCTGTTGTACGACGACTGGACGATGCGGCGCCCGGAGCTGGTCGACTTCACCGGCCGCGAGGCGGGGTACCGCTATCTGCGCTCGAAGGGCAACTCCATCGAGGGCGGTACGAGCGAGGTACTGCTCAACATCGTCGCCGAACGCGTCCTCGGGCTGCCCGCCGAGCCGCGCGACGACAAGGACGTCGCATGGAAGGACCTCGCCCGATGAGCACGGTGAACGACCTGAACACGGACCCGGAGACGGAGAGGGACACGGAGACCGGGACGGTCGGGGCCGCGCCCGACCTGCTGTACTCCGAGGCGGAGGACGACCTGCGCGCCGCCGTACGGTCCCTGCTCACCGGCCGCGCCGACCTCCCCGCCGCGCTCGCCCGCGCCGAATCGGGCGCGCCCTACGACACCGCGCTCTGGACGTCGCTCGCCGCCGGGATCGGCGCGGCCGGGCTGCTCGTCCCCGAAGCCCTCGGGGGCCAGGGCGCGAGCCACCGCGAAGCGGCGGTGGTGCTGGAGGAGCTGGGCCGGACGGTCACGCCCGCGCCGTACCTGACCAGTTCCGTGATCGCGACGCAGACGCTGCTCGCGCTGAGCCCGCGGAGTCCGCGGGGCGCCGGGAGCGCGGCCGCCGGCGAACTGCTCGGCGCGCTGGCCGGCGGCCGTACGGTCGCCGTGCTCGCCGTCCCGCTCTCCACCGGGCCGGACGCCCCGCTCCCCACCGCCACCACGAGCGGCGGCGTCAGGGCCGTGGCCGATGCCGCGATCGCCGATGTCCTGCTCGTCCTGAGCGACGACGGGCTGTACGCGGTCGAGACGTCGGCGCCCGGCGTCACCGTCCGCCCGGGGACCCCGCTCGACCTCACGCGCCCGCTCGCCACCGTCACCGTGGCGCCCGCCGCCCTCGCCGCCGGGACGCGGCTCGCGCAATCCGGTACGGCCCCCGGCGCCGCGGAGGCCGCCGTACGCCGTGGACTGCTCGCGGGGGCGGGACTGCTCGCCTCCGAGCAACTCGGGCTCGCGGAAAGGTGCTTGGAGGAGACGGTGCGGCACACCCGCGAACGGCACCAGTTCAACCGGCCCATCGGCTCGTTCCAGGCGCTCAAGCACCGGATGGCACACCTCTGGCTGGAGGTCGTGTCGGCCCGCGCCGCCGCCCGGAGCGCCGTCGACGCGCTGGCCACCGACAGCCCCGACGCGCCGCTCGCCGTGGCGGTCGCCCAGGCGTACTGCGGCCGGGTCGCCGTGCACGCGGCCGAGGAGTGCGTCCAACTCCACGGCGGCATCGGCATGACCTGGGAGCACTCCGCGCATCTGTATCTCAAGCGCGCCAAGTCGGCGGAGATCGCGCTGGGTTCGACCGGATCGCACCGTGAGGCGGTCGCGAACCTGACCGCTCTTCCCGCGCCCGGCGCCCCCGCACCGTAGTTCCGGCCGCCGGTCGGCTCCATACGACCTGGACAAGCACCCCTTTACATACTGTTTAATTGCGAGTCGTTCGCAATAACGTTTGATCTTCAGTAGGGGTGTGGAATCCATGACCGCCCGTTCGATACGCGGCACGGCCGCGGCGGCGCTGGCCGGTTCGCTGGCCTTCACCGCCACGGCCTGCTCGAACCCGGACAGCGGCTCCGGTCCCGACGGCGGGGACCAGGAGTCCGCGGTCGTCGGGATCGCCTACGAGCCGGACAGCCTCAGCCCGCTGCTCGGCTACGGCAAGGACGGCAACTCCAAGCTCTTCGACGGGCTGCTCGCGGTCGACGGCGACATGAACCTCAGGCCCGCCCTCGCCTCCGCGCTCCCCGAGGTCGGCGCGGACGGCACGACCTACACCTACCGGCTGCGCGACGACGTGAAGTTCAGCGACGGCAAGCCCTTCAGCGCAGCGGACGTCGTCTTCACCTACCGCACCATCCTGGACGCGAAGACCAACAACCCGTCCAAGACCGAGCTGGCGGCGATCAAGGACGTCACCGCCAGGGGCGAGGACACCGTCGTGTTCACCCTCAAGTACCCCTACGCGCCCTTCGCCCAGCGGACCGTGCTGCCCATCGCGCCGGAACACCTGGCGGGCAGGCAGGACGTCAACACCGGCCCTTTCACCACCAAGCCCGTCGGCACGGGGCCCTATCTCCTCACCAACTGGTCCAAGGGCGAGAAGATCAGCTTCAAGGCCAACCCGGACTACTGGGACGGCGAGCCCAAGGTGAAGAAGTTCACCATGGCGATCATCAAGGACGACGACGTCCGCGCCACCCGGCTGCGCGCCGGAGACCTCGACGGCGCGATCCTGCCGCCCAACCTCGCCAAGGGCTTCGAGAACGACAAGGGCAGGCGGACCTACTCGGCCACGTCGTACGACTACCGAACCGTCACCCTGCCGACCCACAACAAGGTCGCGGGCGACAACGCCGTGCGCCGCGCGCTCGACATCGCCGTCGACCGCGACACCATGGTCGACAAGGTCCTCGACGGCGCGGGCAGGGCCGCCCACGGCCCGGTCCCCACCGGCAGCGAGTGGTTCACCAAGGGCACCGAGCGCGTGCACGACCTCGCGAAGGCCGAGCGGATCCTCGACGAGGCGGGCTGGAAGACCGGCCGGGACGGCGTCCGTACGAAGGACGGCGTACGCGCGAGCTTCCCGCTCTGGTACCTGAGCGGCGACAAACTCCGCCAGGACCACGCGCTCGCCTACGCCTCCGACGCCAAGAAGGCCGGCATCGACATCAAGACCCAGGCAGGCACCTGGGAGGTCATCGAGCCGCGGATGAGGACCGACGCGGTCCTGGCGGGCGGCGGAGCCCCCGGCGACCCGGACTTCGACCAGTTCAGCCTGCTCAACTCCACTCTCGCCGGCGACGGCTTCAACAACATGGCCTGGTACGACAATCCGGCCGTCGACAAGGCACTCGACGCCGGTCGCGAGAGCGGGGACAAGCAGGCCCGCAAGGCCGCGTACGACACCGTCCAGCGCGAGCTGGTGAAGGACCCCGGCTACACCTTCCTCACCCACATCGACCATGTGTACGTCGTGAACGACACCTGGGGCACCCTCACCACCCAGGTCGAGCCGCACGACCACGGCCTCGCTTCCGGCCCGTGGTGGAACGTCGAGAAGTGGGCCCCCACACCGTGAACCGACGCCTCCCGTGGGGGGCGATGGCCCGTATGACGGGGCGGCGGCTGCTGTTCGCCGCACCCGTCCTGCTGGTCGTCACCTTCGGCGTCTTCGCCGTCGCCGCCGCCTCACCCTTCGACCCCGTCAAGTCGTACGCCGGCACCGCCGGTCTCAGCGCCTCGCAGGAGACCCTCGACCAGCTGCGCGCCAACCTCGGCGTCGACCAGCCGCTCGTCGCGTGCTGGTGGGAGTGGCTGACATCGGCCGTCACCGGCGATCTCGGCGACTCCGCCGTCATGCGCAGACCGGTCGCCGACGTGATCACCGAACGCCTCGGCTGGTCCGTGCTCCTGGCCACCTCCGCCTTCGTCCTCGCGATCCTGCTCGGCACGGCGCTCGGTGTGGCCGCGGCCCGGCGCCCCGGCGGCTGGCTCGACCGGTGCGTCGGCTCCGCCGCGTACACCCTGGAGGCCGCGCCCGCGTTCTGGCTCGGACTGCTCGCCATCTGGTTCTTCGCCCTGCGGCTCGGTGTCCTGCCGGCCGGCGGGCTCACCGACTCCGGGAGCGACACCGTCACCTTCGGCCAGGTCGCCTCGCACCTGGTGCTGCCCGCCGCCGTGCTCGGCGTCTCGCAGATGCCGTGGTTCTACCTCTACGTACGACAGGGCGTCGCCGACGCGCTGGAGGAGGACCCGGTACGCGGGGCGCGCGCCCGGGGACTGAGCGAACGCACCGTACTGCTCGGCCACGCCTGGCGCTCCGGCATGCTGCCGATGCTCACCCTCATCGGCTCCCGTGTCCCCGAACTCATCACCGGCGCCCTCCTCATCGAGACGGTGTTCAGCTGGCCGGGGATCGCGGCGGCCACCGTCGAGGCGGCGACCTCCGTGGACTTCCCGCTGCTGGCCGCTCTCACCGTGCTCGCCACGGCCGCCGTGCTCATCGGCAACCTGCTCTCCGACCTGCTGTACGGACTCGCCGACCCGAGGGTGGGCTTCGATGGCTGACACCACCACGCGCACCACCCGTCCCGAGGACGCGCCGAAGACGGCGAGCGACCCCCGGTGGCGCTCCCGCGGGCGCAGCCGCCGCTCGACCCGGAGCGTCCGCGCGGTCACCTCGGCCGTGATCGTCGCCGCGGTGGCCCTGGCCGTCCTGGTCGTCCCGCCGGTCGTCCAGCTCGACGAACAGGCCGTCGACCTCGCGCTCAAGCTCCAACCGCCGTCCCTCGCGCACCCGTTCGGCACCGACGACGTCGGCCGCGATCTGCTCCTGCGCTGTGTGTACGGGCTCCGCGTCTCGCTCCTCGTCGGACTGGTCGCCGCCCTCGTGGCCACCGTCATCGGCACGGCGGTCGGTGCCGCCGCCGCGGCCTTCGGCGGCTGGACCGACCGCGTCGTCATGCGTCTCGTCGACACCTTCTCCTCGGTGCCGCACCTGCTCCTCGGGATCTTCATCGTCGCGATGTTCCGGCCCGGCGTCTGGCCGGTGATCGTGTCGGTCGCCCTGACCCACTGGCTCTCCACCGCCCGGATCGTCCGCTCCGAGGTCCTGTCGCTGCGCTCGCGCCCGTACGTGGACGCCGCGGTCTCCGGCGGCTCCTCGCGGTGGCGCATCACCGTGCGCCATCTGCTGCCGGGGGTCCTGCCGCAGGCGGGGCTCGCCGCCGTGCTCATGGTGCCGCACGCCATGTGGCACGAGTCGGCGCTCTCCTTCCTCGGCCTCGGTCTGCCCAGCCACCAGGCGAGCCTCGGCAATCTGGTGCAGACGGCGCGCGGGTCGCTGCTCGCGGGCGACTGGTGGCCGACGCTCTTCCCCGGTCTGTTCCTGATCGTCCCGACGCTCGCCATCGCCGGCCTCGCCGGGGTGTGGCGGGAACGGATCAATCCGCGCCGCCGATCGGAGCTGATGCTGTGACCACGCCCTCGACACATACGCCGGGCTCCTCGGCCGGGGCGTCGCCCGTGCTGTCGGTGCGCGGTCTCGGTGTCCGCTTCCGGATGCGCGGCGGACGGCACATCGCGGCCGTCACCGACGCCACCTTCGACCTCGCCGCGGGCGAGTGCCTCGCGCTCGTCGGCGAGAGCGGCTGCGGAAAGTCCGTCCTCGCGTCGGCGCTGCTCGGCCTGCTGCCGGGCAACGCGCAGACCACCGGGGCCGCCCTGCTCACCGGGCCGGACCCGGCGGCGCCCACCGATCTGCTCGCCGCCGACGAACGGACCCTGGCCCGTACCGTACGCGGCCGGCGGA
Organism: Streptomyces sp. S4.7; assembly: GCF_010384365.1. Lineage (NCBI taxonomy): Bacteria > Bacillati > Actinomycetota > Actinomycetes > Kitasatosporales > Streptomycetaceae > Streptomyces > Streptomyces sp. S4.7. The sequence continues at coordinate 7,355,439 of NZ_CP048397.1, forward strand.
TCGGCCTCGTACCGCAGAGCCCCGCCGCGCACCTGACCCCCGTACGCACCGTGCGGTCCCACATCACGGACGTGCTGCGCGAGTTGACCGGCGCCCGTGGGCCGGCGCTCACCAAGGGAGCCGAGACCGCCGCCGCACGGGCGGCCTTCCCCGCCGACCACCTCGACCGCTACCCGCACGAACTCTCCGGCGGTCTGGCCCAGCGCGCCGCGACCGCGCTCGCACTCATCGGGGACGCCCCACTGCTGCTGGCGGACGAACCGACCACCGGACTCGACCGCGAACTGGTCGACCGCACGGCCGACGAACTGCGACGCCACACCGACGACGGCCGCGCCCTGCTGATGATCACCCACGACCTCGCGGCGGCCGAGCGGATCGCCGACCGCGTCGCCGTCATGTACGCGGGCCGGATCGTCGAACTCAGCCCCGCGGCGGGCTTCTTCGGCGCCCGCGGCCCGCGCCACCCCTACGCACGCGGTCTGCTCGACGCGCTGCCCGAGCGGGAGTTCACCGCCATTCCCGGGATGCCGCCCGAACTGGGCGACCTGCCCGACGGCTGCGCCTTCGCCGCCCGCTGCACCAGGGCCACCGACATCTGTTCCGCACTGCCGGCCCTGACACCCGGTCACGGTCCGTCCGTCGCCTGCCACCACGCCGAGGAGCGCGTCGATGCTTGAACTCCTCGGGATCACCGCCGGATACGGGCGCGGCGCCCCGGTCGTCACGGGAGCGTCGGTGACCGTCGCCCCCGGTGAGTCGGTCGGTCTCCTCGGGCCCAGCGGCTGCGGCAAGTCCACACTCGCCCGGGTCGCCGCCCTGCTCCACCGGCCCGACGCGGGCACCGTCACCCTCGACGGCGAACCCGTCACCGGCTGGCGCCACCGCGCGCCGAAGGCACGGCGCACCGCGATCGGTGTGGTCTTCCAGCAGCCCCGGCTGTCGGCCGACCCCCGGCTGCGGCTGCGCGATCTGATCGCCGAACCACTGCGCGCGGGCGGCCGCCGTGACGAAGTCATCGACCGGGTCGGGGAGTTGGCGGGCACGGTCGGGCTCACCGACGACCTGCTCGGCCGCCGGCCGCACGAGGTCAGCGACGGCCAGCTCCAACGCGCCTGTCTGGCCCGCGCGCTGGTGCTGAGGCCGCGCTGGCTGGTCTGCGACGAGATGACCGCCATGCTCGACGCCTCGACCACGGCCGCGCTGGTCACGGTGGTCGAGGAGTACCGGCGCGCGCAGGGCGCGGGACTGCTGGCAGTCGGCCACGACCGGGTGCTCCTGGAGCGCTGGTGCGACCGTACGGTCCGCTGGCCGGAGATCGCCGGGGCTGTCTGAATCACAGCCGTCGGGTCGTCGAACTCTCGGTAGCACCCTGCCCCTTGAGGCTCTCGGCGGCGGATACTCACCCAGGCCCCAGTCGTCCCCACACACCTCGGAGGCATCATGGCCCTCACGACCCGACGCAGAGCGGTGACCACCATCGCCGCCGCGTTCGCCGGAGCAGTCGCCGTCCCCTCGTACGCGCGGGCAACGGAGCGCGGCGGCCCTCCCGCGCCGCTGCGCCGTGCCCACGCGCACAACGACTACCTGCACGAGCGGCCCCTCCACGACGCGCTGTCGCACCGCTTCACCAGCGTCGAGGCCGATGTCTTCCTGGTGGACGGCGAGTTGCTGGTCGCCCACGAGCCCGAGACGCTCGACCCCACACGTACGCTCCGCTCGCTCTACCTCGACCCGCTGCGCGAGCGCGTGCGGGCCAACGGCGGAGCCGTGTACCGGGGCCACCACCGGCCGGTGCAACTGCTCATCGACATCAAGACGGACGGCGCCGCCGCCTACCTGGAGCTCCACCGCCAACTGCGCGCCCATCGCTCGATGCTGAGCACCTACTCCCACGGCGCGGTACGGCACGGGGCCGTCACCCCGGTCATCTCCGGTGACCGCGCCGCCCGCGTCCCGATGGAGGCGCAGAAGGTGCGGCACGCGTTCTACGACGGCCGGCTCGAAGACCTCGGCGGCACGGCGGGCGCCTCGTTCATCCCGCTCATCAGCAGCAACTGGACAACGAGCTTCAGCTGGCAGGGAGTCGGCGCGTTCCCCGCCACTGAGCGCACCGAGCTGCACCGCATCGTCCGCACCGCCCACCGGCGGGGCAGGCGCGTCCGGTTCTGGGCGACGCCCGACCTCGCCGGACCCGCACGCGACGCCGTCTGGACCGAGCTGCTCGACGCCGGCGTCGACCACATCAACACCGACGACCTCGCCGGCCTGGAGCGCTTCCTGGCCGCGAACGACCGGTAGTCAACCCGTACGGCCTACACGCCAGTTGCACGAACAGCCCCTCCGCTCCGCCAGACTGACGGCCGAATGCCGCAATTCCGGCGCGGCGGAGGAGGTTGGCGATGGCCATTTCTATCTCACTGGTCCTGTTTCTGTTGCTACTCACCGTGATCTTCGTGCGCAACGGCGGACTCAAGATGGGGCACGCGATCGTCTGCGTGCTGCTCGGGTTCTTCCTCGCGGGCACGAGCATGGCCCCCACGATCCAGGACGGGATCAACTCCACGGCGAACGTGGTGAGCAGCCTCCAGCCGTGAGGGCCGGGGCCTCAGACCAGCCGTGAGCGGATGAGGAACCGCACCCCTTCGGGCGCCTCCAGTGAGAAACCGCTGCCGCGTCCCTCCACGACGTCCACGATCAACCGGGTGTGCCGCCACGCCTCGTACTGGCTCACCGACATCCAGAACGGCACCGGCTCCGTGACGCCCTCGACCTCCAGGGACTGGAGCAGTACGTCCGAGTTCCCCGTACGGAACTCGCCGTCCGGGTAGCACATGGGCGCGCTGCCGTCGCAGCAGCCGCCCGACTGGTGGAACATCAGCGGTCCGTGGTCCGCCCGCAGTCGCCGAATCAGATCAGCGGCGGCGGGCGTCACCTCCACGCGCGCGGTCTCCTCCTGGCTCATCCCGCCAGTGAACCGGACGCAACGTTGCATGAAGGTTGCGTGCCCGGACGGGGTGCCTCCTGAAATGCCATCAGATAATTTATGGCGAGGTATTCCGCAGAGTGTCAACCGGTGCTATTTATATAGAGTCCATGACCCCACTCATCGGAGAAGTATTCGTGCGCTCAAAAAGACCAATCATCGCCGCACTTCTGGCAATGGTCGTAGCCGCAACCGTCGCCCCCACAGCGAGTGCGGCCCCGAAGGCGGACGGTAAGTACGTCGCCATCGGCGACTCCTACGCGGTCGCTCCCGGTACGCGTACCTACGACAACCCCGACGACCCGTGCCGGCGCGGTCCGCTGACCTACCCTCGACTCTGGGCAGCCCAGCACCCGTCCGTCGCTTTCGTCGAGGCATCGTGCTCCGGCGCGACCACGGCCGACGTCGTCAGCACCCAGATACCGCAGCTGACCGCGGACACCACCCTGGTAACGGTGCAGGTCGGAGGCAACGACGTCGGTTTCGTCGATGTACTGACCAACTGCATCCTGACGATCGACGACGAGGACTGCATCGCCGGCGTCGAGCTCGCGAAGCAGGCCGCGCAGGGCGCGCTGTCTCCCGCGCTCGCGCAGACCTACGGTGCGGTGCGGGCCGCCGCCCCGTCGGCCAGGGTCGTCGTCGTGGGCTACCCGCGTCTCTACAAGATCGGCGGGGACTGCGGAATCCTCGGCCTCAGCGACGCGGAGCGTTCGGCCATGAATTCAGCGGCCGACGTACTGAACGACATTATGGCGAGCCGCGCCTCCGAGGCCGGATTCACCTTCCTGGACCCGCGTCCCTCATTCGATCAGCACGCGCTCTGCTCGGGCGGATCGGAATGGGTGACGAGTCTGGAGTGGGACAAGCTCAATGAGTCCTACCACCCGAATGTGGAAGGTCACAGGGACGGATATCTCGCGTCTCTGAACGCCATTACCGGCTGACCCGATCGCACTGATCGAGAACGCTGAGAACGGCTGAGAAAAGTGAGGGCATTCCGCTCGAAGGCGGAATGCCCTCACCGCGTTTCACCGAGTCACCGGCACCGGCTCCCCGGCCGGTCCGCCGGCACCCGTGACGCCCGCCACCTCGGAGACGTCCGCGCCGTCGTCGCCGACCAGCATCTGGGAGGCGGCGAGTTCGCGGTACAGCACATCGGCCTCGACCAGCTCCTCGTGCGTCCCCGTGCCGCGGACCCGGCCGTGTTCGAGCACCACGATCTGCTCCGCCCCCGTCACCGTGGAGAGCCGGTGCGCGATCAGGATCACGGTGCAGCGCCGCGCCGCCTGCTCTACCGCCTCGCGCAGCGCCCGCTCGTTGCTGGCGTCGAGCTGCGCCGTCGCCTCGTCCAGCAGCAGCACCTCGGGACCGCGCAGCAGGGCGCGCGCGATCGCGAGCCGCTGCCGTTCACCGCCGGACAGCGCGACGCCCCGGCTGCCGACCTCCGTGCGCAGCCCGTCGGGCAGCCGCTCGATAAGTGAGTCGAGCCGCGTCAGCCGCAGGACCTCCGCCACTTCCTCGTCCGACACGTCCGACGCCGCGTAGGTGAGGTTGTCCTCGATCGTCCCCGCCATGACGGGCGACTCCTGCTCGACATAGGCGATCCGGCGGCGTACCTCGGCGCGGGGCAGCGTGGCGATGTCCACACCACCGATCAGGATCCGGCCGGCCGAGGGCTCGTAGAACCGCTGGAGCAGGGCGAACATCGTGGTCTTTCCGGCGCCCGACAGACCCACCAGCGCGCTCTGGGTGCCGCCGCGCACCGTGTACGAGACGCCGCGCAGCGCGGGGGACCGGTCCGGGTAGGAGAAGTGGACGTCCCTGAACTCGACCGGCGGGGCGTCCGTCCCGTCCCAACGGCCCGCACCCGCACGCCCGTCACCGTCACCGTCGGTGTCGACGTCGTCCTCGATCGGCATCCGTCCGACCTGTTCGATACGCCCCACGGCGCCCAGCCCCTGCTGAAGCATTCCGAGCCCCGCGACCAGCGAGCCGATCGGACTCGCCAGGTAGAACACGTACAGCAGGAACGCGATGAGCGCCGACGCCTCCAGACTTCCCGAGGCGACCAGCGCGCCGCCCACCCCGAGCACGGCGAGGAACGCCGCCTGGATGGAGACGCCGGACAGCACCTTCACCATCGCCACGTACCGCGCACCGGTCAGTCCCGCGCGGTACGCGCCGTCGACCGCCTCTCCGGCGCGCGCCGTCTCCCGGCCCTCGGCGCCGTTGGCCTTCACGGTCCTGGCCGCCCCCAGCGCCCGGTCGAGCGCCGCGCCGACGGAGCCGATCGACTCCTGCGAGCGGGCGACCGCCTCACGGATCCGGGGCAGGATGAGCACCATCACCAGCGTGACGGCGAGCAGTACCCCCACGGTCACTCCGAGCAGTCCCAGATGCACCAGTCCCATCAGGACGACGGCCCCCAGGATGCTGAGCACACCGTTGGCGACCATCACCAGGCCCTCGGTCGCGGCGTTCTGCACGAGGGTGCTGTCGGAGGTGACGCGGGAGATGAGATCGCCGGGCGCGCGGCGGTCGAGTTCCGGCACCCGCAGCCGGATCAGCCGGAACACCAGGTCCCGGCGGATCTGCCGGACCACCCGCTCCGAGGTGCGCTGCTGCCACCAGGACTGGAGCCCGGTGAGCAGGGCACCGAGGACGACCAGCGCGGCCAGGAGCAGTACGGGCCCCATGACGCCGTCGCCGTCGGCCAGTCCGTCCAGTACGTGCTGCGCCACCAGCGGCTGTACGAGACCGGCCCCGCTCGCCGCCAGGAGGAGGAGCAGGGTGGCGCACAGCACGAGCCGGTGCGGCCGGGCGTAACCGAGCAGGACGCGCAGCGGAGTTGTACCAGACGGTTCGTCAACGGCGCTGTTCCCACCGGCTGGTTCGGTGGGGGAGTCGGTGGGGGCGGAAGCCGATGTCATGGGGGGTCCCGTGGTAGCGGTGGGGGAGTTCGGCGGGAAGGTGGGGTCTCAGCCGGACGCGGGGACGGGGGCGTGCCGTGCCGCGATCCGTTCGAGATGATCGGCGGCTGCGGACCGGCCGCCGGCCGCGCGCAGCGAGCGGCCGATGGATTCGGCGACGGCCCGGTGGCCGCCGGTGTCTTCCAGCACGGTCTCGATCGCCGCGCCGAGCCTGGCGGCGTCCACGCGGCGGAAGCGGACGCGCACACCGGCGCCCGCGTCGACCACCTGCCCCGCGACGATGGGCTGGTCGTCGCGGATCGGGGCGAGCACCAGTGGCAGGCCGTGCCACAGCGTCTCGCACACCGTGTTGTGGCCGGCGTGGCAGACGACGGCGTCGGCCCGTGCCAGCAACTCGAGTTGAGGCACGTGCGGGCGCACGATCACTCCGGGCGGTACGGCTCCGAGGGTGCGGCCGGGATCGACCACGACCCCCTGCACACGGTCGCCGAGGGCGTCGAGCGCGGTCACCGCCTCGTTGAGGAAGCGGCCCCCGGCGTCCGCGTTGGCCGTGCCGAGCGAGACGAGAACGAGGCGCCGGGCCGGGTCCAGACGCTCCCACGGGAAGTCCGAACTCCCCGCGCGCGGGGCGACGGCGGGACCGACCAGATGGACGTGTTCGCTCGGCAACGGCGTGTCGCCGACCAGCTCCCGTCCCGTGAACGCGATCACGCCGTGCGGTGAGAACCGCGGATCGCCCGACGCCGACGGATCGCCGACGCGCGCCCGCAGACCGCCGAGCAGCTCGTCCAGCCAGGCACCCACCTTGGGCAGGTCCGCCAGTGGGTCGACGAGTTCGGCCGACGTGGTCGCGGATGTGACGTGCACGATCCCGCGCCGTTCGGCGACCAGCGCGCCCGCGACGGCGTGCTGGTCGGTGAACACGGCGTCGGGCCGGAACGCGTCGATCGCCGCGTCGACGCCCGGCGCCATCAGATCGCCGAGCGGGATGAAGAACTTCTCCCAGAGGTGCTGGAAGGCGGCGGGCCCCTTGAGGCCCGGCGGCCGGCTCAGTCCGGCGTCCGGCATGGCGCACTCGAACACCTCGGCCCGCGGGCCCGCGAGCGCCCGGATCTGTTCGCCGTAGCCGGCCCACGCCACCTCGTGGCCCCGGTGGAGCAGTTCGCCGGCGACGGCGGCCAGCGGGTTGGTGTGCCCGACCAATGGGGGGACGACGAGCAGGAACCGTGTCACCGCACGGCCTCGGTGAGGGTGTGTTCCCGCACCCAGCGCAGGATCAGTTCCTGGGTCTCCTCGGTGCGCTCGACCAGCACCGAGTGGCCCTGCTCGGCCAGGACCACGGTGCGGCACGACATCAACTTGGCCTCCAGGGCCGGCACTTGAGCGCTCAGCCCGGACTCGTCGCCGAAGATCGCCAGCACCGGGCAGCCGTCGAGGGCGTCGAGGCCGTCGTCGATGACCCGCCCGGCCGGGACGTCCTCGGCGAGGGTGGTCGTGGCCAGGATGCGGCTCGCTCCCCGGGACAGCCGGGCGGTGTGCGCGCCGTGGTTCGCCGAGATCCAGCCGATGACCTCCTCGCGGGCGAGCTGGTTCTTCGCGTCGCTGAGCCCGTCGGCCATGTGCCGGGTCCACTCCGCGACCGGCGGCTCCGACTCGATCATGGTGACGGTGGCGACCCGGTCGGGATGCCAGGCGGCGAACGCGGTGGCGATCGTGCCGCCGAAGGAGTTGCCGACCACATGCACCCGGCGCGTCTCGCCGAGCGCGTCGAGCACGCCGACGAGGTCCCCGACGAACGATTCGAGCCGGTACCCCGTGGGCGGCCGGTCGCTGCGGCCATGGCCCCGCAGGTCGTACATGATCACGTCGATGCCCGCCGCCGCGAACGCCGGGCCGAGTGTGAAGTAGTAGCTGGCCAGGCTGTCCGTGAGCAGACCGTGCACGAACACGACGACCGGCGGTTCGCCGCCGTCGGCCGGCGGGTTCGCCGCGGGCAGGCGCTGGACGTGGGTGGTGATCTCCCCGGTGCGTATCTTCGCCATCGGATCAGACCTGCCCGTCCGCGTGCAGGGAGGCGGCGACGTAGTCGATGAGCTCGCCGACCGTGAGCGCGATGATCTGCTCCAGGTCCAGGTCGGCGATGAACAGGGCGAGGTTGACCCGGTCGCCGTAGTGCTCGCGCAGCGAACCGGCCAGGGTCACCAGATCGATGCTCTCCAGTTCGAGGTCGTCGTGGAAGGTGGTCTCGCGCGTGATCTCCGCGTCGTCGAGGCCGTCCTCCTCCAGCATGGTCCGCAGCATCGCGGTGATGTCGCTCTGCACGGCCGCCGCCGTACCCGCGATCGTTTCGGTGGTCATGTCGGATCTCCTGTCTGGTCTGTCTCGTTGTGCTCGGTCGTCGTCCAGGCGACGACGTACTGCCGATCCGGCAGCCCCGGCGGATTGGCTGTCTGTTCCACACGCACCTCGTAGAGCCGTCCCCCGGCCATCACACGTACGCGCCTCTCGTCGGCGGACACCACCCGGAACTCCGCCGGGCGGCCCCGCAGACCCGTGCCGCGCGCCTTGGCGACGGCTTCCTTCGCGGTCCAGAACCGGGTGAACCACAGCGCGCCGCTGTCCGGTGACCGCGCCACCAGGCCGTCGAGCAGGGCGAGTTCGCTGGTGTCGCACGAGGTCTCGACCGTGGCGCGCGGCCGGTCGGCGATCTCCTCGACGTCGATGCCGCAGGTCCCGCGCGCGGCGACGGCCACCCCCGTCTCGCGGCGGTGCGCGATCGAGACCGTCAGCTCGCCCAGCTCGCGCCCGTGTACGCCCTCGGCCAGCGGGCGCCCCGTCCTGTCGTTGCGAACGGCGATCTCGGCCGGATAGATCTCACCCGCGCCCTCCCGCCACAGCAGCCCGCGCACCGCGTCCTTGGCCGCGACGCGTCCAAGGAGCCACTGGCGACGATGCACCGGCGGAAGCTCGTCGTACCGGGCCCGCTCCGCGCTGCCGAGCATGTTGCGCATGATCAGCTCGCGCGTCGCGAGATCCGGCCAGCGCTCGTGGACCATCGTCCAGCCGCCCGGCCGCTCCGTGGACAGGGTGTTGTCGCCCGGAAAACGGTCCACCGCGCGGATGTTGGCGTCGGTGTCGAAACGCCGGTCCTGCCAGCCCGTGAACTCCGCCCACACGGCGCCGCCCCGACCGATCAGCTGCATGTCGGCCGTGAGCGTGAGGTCGGTGACCTCGGTGATACGGATCAGACAGGTCAGCCGCTCGCCCGGCCTCGGGTGCGGTCCGTGGAAGCGGATGTGCTCCATGCGGACCGGGAAGACGGTCGTGCGCTCGGTGAGCGTCGCCATGATCCAGTAACCGAGCAGCTGACCGACGTTGTCGAGCAGGGCGCCCGGAGCCGAGGGCGTGGTCAGCACACCGCGTACCCACCGGTCGCCGACGGCCGACAGCTCACTGACGCCCTGGAAGCGCGGCCCGTGGAACATCCACCGCTCGTCGTAGAGCTGTCGGGCCGTCAGTTCCGGCACCCGTTCCACGGAAGTGTCGACCGGCCACGGCTCGGGCGGAGCGGGATGGGCGGCGGCCAGCTCGACCACCGCACGGGAGTAGCCCGTGAGGGACACCTCGACCCGGTCCGCCGCCAACTGCCGCACCTCCACCGGCACATCGACGGCGGGCATCGCCTCGATCCACTTCAGCAGGCGTACGTCGTGGACCGCCACCGCCCGTGTACCGGGTACGACGCGTTCGGCGATCCCCATCAGATGACCGATGACGGTGGTGGCGGGAACGATCGGCCAGCGGTCGCCCTCGTCGGGCCAGCCGGGACGCTGCCGGAAGAAGCAGTGGTCGAGGAGGTACGGCATCTTGGCGACGTCCACGCGCAGCGCGGTGGGTACGGCGGGGGGCGCCGTGGCGGGCGCGGGCGCCGGGGGTGCCACCGGCGCCGGAAGTACGGCCCGCCCCGCCCGACGTGCCGCGATCAGCTCGTCCGCGACGGCCGCCGTGTCGTGCATCAGCGCCGACAGTTCGGCGGCGATCGGGAACCCGGCACCGTCCCGGCCGAGCGCCTCCAGCCGTGCGAGCGCGCCGCCGTCACCGAGGGAGCGGGCGGCCGGGGGATGGCCGATGCTGTCGGCGAGGAGCTTTCTGGCCTGCTCGGGCAGGGACACCAGCGCCCCGCCGAGGTCGAGCCGTACGCCGGGCCGGGTACGTCCGGCGCCCGCCGGAGCGGCTGCCGGGGTGGCGACGGGACCGGGTCCGAGCAGCGGACCGGCGTCCGGCGCCGCGCCCTCCACCCACAGCGCGGTGACGACCCGGCGCAACTGCGCCAGACTGTCGCGCGCCGAGGAGTGCGCGGAGACGACCAGCCGGTCCTTGCCCGCCAGCGTGTCGTCGATCAGCGAACCGAGCTGACCGGCGCCGAGCTGGATGAACGCGCGGTGCCCCCCCTCGTGCATCGCCGTGACCAACTGCCGGAACCGCACCGGTTCGAGCAGATGCCGGACGAACAACTCCCGTACCGCCGCCGGGTCCTGGGGATAGCGCGCCGCGGTCGTCGCCGACCAGACCGGCGTGGACTGCGGGTGCAGCGTGTACGTCTCGGCGGCCCGTCGGATCGGGTCCAGGTACGGGGCGAGCATCGGGGTGTGGAAGCCGGAACGGAACGGCAGCACCTGCCCGATCACGCCCTCGGTCCGGAACCGGTGGACCAGTTCGCCGACCGCCTCCTGCGGACCGCAGATCATCGACTGGTTCGGCGCGTTGTCGTGCGACAGCACGACGTCGCTGCGGCCCGCCAGCTCGGCGAGCACCCGGTCGGCGGGCATCCCGAGCACGGCGAAGGCCGCACCGGGCACGCGCAGCGCGTCCGGGTCGAAGCCCGCGAGGAACGCGTCGACCTCGTCGGCGGCATGGATCCCGCCGCAGGCCATCGCCGTCCACTCACCCACGCTGTGGCCCGCGACCGAGTCCGGCACCACGGACAGCCGACGCAGCGCCGTGTCGAGGAGCCGCCCGAGCTGGAACACCGCCGCGCCGTGCCGACCCACATCGCCCACCTCGGCGCCGTGCCCCGGCGACCACGTCAGCCCGAACCGCTCCGCCAGGGAGTCCACCTGGGCCTCGAACTCGGCTTCGAGACCGGGGAAGACGAACGCCGTCGTGCCGCCGCCGGGACCGAGCAGCGGGCGCGGGCTGAACCACACGTCGCTGCGTCCGCGCCAGGCCGCGCCCTTGGTGACCGCCTTCCTGGCCAGCTTCAGCCGGCGCGCCGTCGGGTCGACGATGCCCAGCCTGACCGGCCCGCCGACGGTGGCCCGCTCGTCGAGACCGGCCGCCAGGACCGTCGAGTCGTCCGCGTCCAGCAGCGCCGCGAGCGTCGCCTGATCGGGGGCGGCGAGCCGCAGCACCCGCTCCGGTTCCGTGACGGTCGCCGTCGCATGCGCCGTACGCCCGCCGACCGTCACGCTCCCGCCGGCCGGGGCAGAAGCGGTGGCGGCCGGCGCCGCCTGCTCCAGCACCACATGCGCGTTGATGCCGCCGAAGCCGAACGCGTTGACACCCGCGCGCCTCGGCGCGCCCGTGCCGGGGTCCTCCCACGGCGCGGACCGGGCCAGCGGGGCGAACCTCGTCGCCTCCAGCGCCGGATTCGGGTCCTCGCAGTGCAGCGTCGGGGGCAGCACCCCGTGATGGAGCGCGAGCGCCGCCTTGATCAGACCCGCGACACCGGCCGCCGGCATGGTGTGGCCGATCATCGACTTCACCGACCCGATCGCGGCACGCGCGCCCACGGCCGGGCCGAACACCTCGGCCAGCGTGGTCAGTTCGGCCCGGTCACCGGCCGGGGTCGCCGTACCGTGCGCCTCCAGCAGACCGATCGCGTCGGCCGCGCGCGGATCGAGACCCGCCGCTTCCCACGCCTGCCGTACGGCACGGACCTGCCCGCCGGGATCGGGATTGAACAGACTGGCCGAACGGCCGTCGCTGGCCACACCGGTACCGGAGATCACCGCGTACACCCGGTCGCCGTCACGCTCCGCGTCCGCCAGCCGCTTGAGCACCACGATGCCCGTGCCCTCGCCGATGAGCACACCGTCCGCGCCCTGGTGCAGCGGTCGGATCCGCTCACTCGGCGACAGCGCGCCGAGCTGGCTGAATACACTCCACAGCGTGATGTCGTGGCAGTGGTGCACCCCGCCCGCGAGCATCACGTCGCAGCGGCCACTGTCCAGTTCACGGACGGCGTGGTCGACTGCCACGAGCGACGAGGCGCACGCGGCGTCGACCGTGTACGCGGGGCCGCGCAGGTCGAGCCGGTTGGCCACCCGTGAGGCGGCCAGGTTCGGCACCAGTCCGATCGCGGACTCCGGCTGCTCCGGGCCGAGTTGCCCGGCGAAGGCCGAACGCACCTCCTCCAGTCGGTCGTCGCCCAGCTCCGGCGCCAGCTCACGCAGGGTGCGCACCAACTGGTTGGACGTACGCACCCGTTGGTCCAGTCGGACCAGACCGGGCGTCAGATAGCCGCCCCTGCCCAGCACGATCCCCGCCCGCTGCCGGTCCTCCGGCAGCACCGGCTCGCCACCCGCGTCGGCGATCGACTGATGGGCCACGTCCAGCGCGATGAGCTGGTCCGGCTCCGTCCCCGCGACCGATGTCGGCATGATGCCGAAGCGCGTCACGTCGAACTCGGCGCTCTGGTCGACGAATCCGCCCCGGCGGCAGTACACCCGGTCGCTGCGCGGGGGTCCGCCGGGCGCGTAGAACTCCTCGTCCCAGCGGCCCTCGGGGACCTCGGTGATCGAGTCGACGCCGTTGACGATGTTGTGCCAGTAACTCTCCAGACTGTTGGCGCCCGGGAAGTACACGGCCATGCCGACGACGGCGACCGGTTTGCGGGAGTCCACCGGTGTCACCAGCCCGACGCGGTGTAGACGGCCGCGTGCACCTGGGGCGCGCCCCAGGCGAGCTCACGCAGCAGACTCAGGGGCCCCTCCTCGGGGTCGATGAGCTTGATCCCCCGCGCGGCGTAGATACGCATCAGCGCCGGGGTGACCATGCCGCCGTTGGTCTCGGCGGCGGCCCACGGGCCCCAGTGCACGGTCAGACCGCGCCGGTCGTCCGTCGACCAGCGGCGGCCCAGCTCCTCCAGCGCGTCGTTGGCCGCCGCGTAGTCGGACTGGCCGCGGTTGCCGAGCGCCGCGGCGATGCTGCCGAACAGCACCGCGAAACGCGGGCCGCGAGGCAGTACGTCCACCGCGTCGAGCACGGCGCGCGCGCCGTCGACCTTGGTGGAGAACACGCGGCCGAAGGACTCCGCCGACTTCTCGGCCAGCAGCTTGTCCTCGATGACCCCGGCCGCGTACACGAGACCGTCGAGCCGGCCGTGCTCGGCGTAGATGTCCTTGACCGTGGCCCGTACGACCTCCGTGTCCAGCACGTCCACGCAGTGGTAGCGCACCTCGCTGCCGAGCGCCCGCAGGGCGTCGACGGTGGCGCGCACCTCGCGTTCCGCGAGGACCGCCCCGACCCGGCGTTCCACCTCGCCGGGAGAGGTCAGACCGGTGGCCAGGAAGGCCGCCCGCAGACCGTCATGGTCGGCGGCTCCGGCCGTGGCCGGGTCCTCCACCGGAGCGGGCACCGGGGTCCTGCCCATGAGTTCGATACGGCACCGGCTCGCCGAGGCGATCGTGCGGGCGAAGCGCGCGGTGATCCCGCGCGCGCCGCCGACCAGCAGGACGACCGACTCCCGGTCGAGCCCCGCAGCCTCGGCCTCGGCCTGGCCCTCGCCCGCCGGACCCGCGCCGGTGGCGGCGAGCGCCCCCAGATCGGTCGGGGTCAGCCGCAGCGCACGCCGCCTGCCGCCGTCGTTGAGGACGACCGGTTCCCGGTCGGTGGCGGCCAGTTCCGTGACGACGGCGTCGGCCACCGCGTCGGCGGTCGCGTCGGCCGCCACCTCGACGAGGGTGGTCTTCATGTCGGGGTACTCACGGGCGACACTGCGGAAGAAGCCGCGCAGACCGCTGGCCGACCCCTCGGTCCTGCGCTCGACGGCGACGAGCGTGCCGGGCGCGCCCGCGAGCGCCGCCTGGAACAGCGGGAGAGCCGCGGGGAACGGCGGCTCCGCCGCGTCCAGGGTGTCGAGAACGACGACGGCGTCGGCGGTCGCCGTCGGCAGTTCACCGGCGGGTACGAGCGTGGGCGAGGCACCGGCCGCACGCAGCCGCTCGGCCAGCGCGGGCGCAGACCCGCCGCCGAGCAGCAGTACGCGGGCCCCGGCGGCGATCGTGCCGGTCACCTCGTCCAGCGGAGCCTCGGTGAACTCCAGCCGCTGCGGCGCAAGGATCTCCGCCTCGGCAGGGTCGTCCTGCGCCGGGACCGTCTCCACCACCGGCGGGGCGTCCCCGCCGGCAGGCGCGTCGGAGCCGGTGAGCCGCTCGACGAGCAGGCCGGTGATTCCGGCCGCGGTGCGCGCCGTGCTGAGACCCTCCAGTTCGCCGCTCGCGTCGACGGGCAGGCCGAGGCGTACGGCCAGTTCACCGGCGATCTCGGCGCGCTTGATCGAGTCGACGCTGAGGTCCGCCTCCAGATCGAGCTCGGGCTCGATCATCTCGACCGGGTAGCCGGTGCGGTCCGCCACCACGGTCAGTACGGCGGCGAGCACGGACTCCGGGTCCGTCGGCGACGTGGCCGGGGCGGTCTCCGGGACGGTCGCGGGTGCTGGCTCGGTGCCGTTCGTCGTGCTGGGGCCCGCCGCCGCGGTGGGGGACACGGCGGCGGGCAGTGTGAGGACCGACGGTGCGGTCGGTGCGGCGACAGCCGCGGGCTGCCAGGTGACGGCGGCCGGGGCGGAGACGGCGGCGACTGCTCCCGGACCACCGAGGTAGGTCATCAGGACGTCGCGCTGGGCGGCCACCAGATCGCGGCTGGTGCGCAGGAACTCGGCGACGAGGGCGTCCGGCGCGCTGTGGGGGGCGTGGGGGGAATGGTTCTCCGGCACGATCAGCTCCGTAACGGGTCGGGCGGGGTGCAGGGCGTGAGGGGGAATGGTTCCGTCGGCGAGACGGACGAGCTGACCGTCCACGGTCCAGCCGGGACTCCGCTCGGCGACGGCCGTCTCCGGATCGACCGCGTCCCGGCCCCGGAAAAGCCTGCCGGTGCGGACATCGGCACCGCTCACGGCGAGTTGGGCCAGGGCGGTGAGGAAACCGGACAGTCCGCCGCCCCGCCCCCCGTCGAGCGGAACCGTGCGGTGAGGACGGTCACCGAGTACGGCCGAGACGAGTCGGCTGAGCACACGGCCCGGACCGACCTCGGCGAAGACCCGGGCACCGGCCTCGTACATGGCCTCGATCTGCTCGGCGAACCTGACCGGCGAGCCGATCTGGGCGGCGAGCCCCGCCCGTACCCCGGCGGGATCCGTCGGATAGGGCTCGGCCGTGCGGTTGGCCCACACGTCGAACGCGGGCGGATAGACGGTCAGTTCGCCGAGCCGCTCGGCGAAGGCGTCGCCCGCGCCGGCCAGCAGCGGACTGTGGAAGGCGCACGCCACCTGGAGGGGTTTGACGGAGTGCCCGGCGTCCCGCAGCCGCGCGACCGCGGCGGCCACCTGCTCGGTCGGCCCCGAAATGACCGTCTGGGTGGGCGAGTTACGGTTCGCGGCCACCACCTCACCGGCGAGACCGGCCAGCCGCAGCACCTCGTCCACCTGCTCGGGCGACGCGGTGACGGCGGCCATCGTGCCGGGGTCGCCGCCCGCGGTCCGGGACAGGATCGCCTCGGCGCGCTCGGCGCTCGCCGTGATGACGTCCCGGGGGGAGAGCGCCCCGGCCACCCCGAGCGCGACCAGTTCGCCGTAGCTGTGTCCCGCCGCCATGGCCGGACGTACGCCGACGGAGGCGAGCAACTCGGCGGCGGCGAGTTCGACCACCCCGAGCGCGGGCTGGGCGACGGCCGTGTCGGTGATACGGGCCAGCTGACCCGCCTTGCCCTGTTCGCCGAAGGCGGCCGGGGGGTGGAGCACATCGGCCCAGCGCGCGCCGAGCTGGAGATGGCGCTGCAACTCCGGGAAGGCGACGAAGAGTTCGGCCAGCATGCCCGGACGCTGGCTGCCCTGTCCGGGGAACAGGAAGGCCAGCTTCCCGTCGCCGATGTCGGCCGTCTCAGCCGCCCCGGCCGAGTGGATTCCCGCCTCGGGCGCGTGTTCCCCCTCGGCCGCGCGGCGCAGCAGTCCGGGCAGCTCGGCGAGGTTGTCCGCCACCACGGCGATCCATACGCGCTCGCCACGCACCGCGGCCCGGTCGCTCCGCTGTGCGGCGCTACGCGCGTAGTCGCGCAGCCTCCACCGGCCACCCTTGGCGAGGAGGTCCTGAAGCGCCCGGACCGACCGTCGTGCGGCCTCGGCGTCCAGGCCCCGGAACGTGAAGAGTTCGGCCGGCCAGGTGTCGAGTGAATGCGCGGGTGGAGCCTGGGTGTACGCGCGTAGAACGGCGTGGAAGTTGGTGCCGCCGAATCCGAAGGCGCTGACTCCCGCGATACGTTCCGTCGGCTCCGCCGCCCACGGGGTCGCCTTCGTGTGGAAGACGAACGGGCTGCTCTCCGACTTCCAGGCGGAGTTGGGCTCCTTCAGATGCAGGGTCGGCGGCTTCACACCGTGGTACAGCGCCAGCGTCACCTTGATCAGCCCGGCGAGACCCGCGGCGCACTTGGTGTGCCCGATCTGGGACTTGACGGAGCCGACCGCGCAACTGGCCACCTCCGCACCGGCCTCGGTGAACACCTCGGTGAGCGTGCCGAGTTCGGTGCGGTCCCCGACGACGGTCCCCGTGCCGTGTGCCTCGACGAGGCCCACATCGGCGGGTGAGACACCGGCGTTGCGGTAGGCGCGGGTGAGGGCGGCGTGCTGGCCCTCGGGGCGCGGCGCGGTCAGACCGAGCGCGCGGCCGTCGCTCGCGCTGCCCACTCCGTCGATCACCGCGTACACTCGGTCGCCGTCGCGCTCCGCGTCCGCGAGACGCTTGAGCACCACGCACGCGACACCCTCGCCGAGCGCGATTCCGTCGGCGGCCGCGTCGAAGGTGGCCGAGCGGCCCGTGGGGGAGAGCGCGTGCACGGACGAGAACAGCAGATAGTCGTTGATGCCGTTGTGCAGGTCTGCGCCGCCGCACAGCACCATGTCGCTGGTGCCCGAGACGAGTTCCTTGCAGGCGACGTCCACGGCGGTGAGCGAGGAGGCGCACGCGGCGTCGACGGTGTAGTTGGCACCGCCGAGGTCGAGCCGGTTGGCGACGCGCCCCGCGATGACGTTGGCGAGCATCCCGGGGAAGGAGTCCTCGGTGAGCCGCGGCAGTTGCTCGTCGAGCGCGGGCGGGATCTCGCCGATGTAGCCGGGCAGCACCGTACGCAGCGTCGTCGCGTTGGACAGGTCGCTGCCCGCCTCGGCGCCGAACACCACCGACGTACGGGCGTGATCGGTGCCCTTCGCGTCGTACCCCGCGTCGGCGAGCGCGCGTCGCGCGGCCTCCAGCGCGAGGAGCTGAACCGGTTCGACGGCGGCGAGAGAGGCCGGCGGAATGCCGTAGCGCAGCGGGTCGAACGGGATCTCGGGCAGGAAGCCGCCCCAGCGTGAGGGGGTGCGCTCGCCGTCGCCGTCCGGCGCGTAGTAGCGCTCCTGGTCCCACCGCTGGGCCGGGACCTCGGTGACGCAGTCCTTGCCCGCGATGATGTTGGCCCAGAAGTCGGCCAGGTCGGGCGCGCCGGGGAACATACCCGCCATGCCGACCACGGCGACCCGCAGCGGCTCGGGAGCCGCCCGCTCGTCGGTGGCGTCGATGCCGAGCGGACCGCGCAGTTCGCCGGCCCTGACCCGCAGTCGGGCCGCCGCGCCCCCGGTCACCGATTCGTGCAGCGCGGCGACGGTGGTGACCGCGTCCCGCAGGACCACGACCTCGCCGGCCATGAACATGCCCTCGTCGGACTGCCGGGCCTCGTCCACGGCGAGCAGGTCGTCGCCGACGCGCTCGATGCCCTTGCTGGCGAGCCGGAGCCGGCCGACGTTGAACCGCTCCAGACGCTCCCAGATCTCCCGGTCGGGCACGCCTTGTTCGCGCAGTTCGTCCTTGAGGGCGGCGAAGTCCTCGCTGATGGCGCTGCGCGCGCACCGGGTGGCGTGACCCGGCGCGGTCTCCAGCAGATCGGTCCGCTCCGCGTCGAGGATCCGGCGCTGGAAGAGCGGCTGGATGGCGCCGCCGCGTACCGCCTCCTCGGTGAACAGATAGGCCGTGCCCATCAGTACGCCGAACGCGACACCGGCCCGCGTGAGCGGGGCCGCCAGCGCGGCGGCCATCGCGGCCGACCGCTCGTCGTGGATGCCACCGGCGAAGAGCACGGTCAGCTCGGCGGCCGTCTCCTGACCGCCTTCGGCGCCGGCCCCGGATTCGGCGAGGAATTCGAGCAGGACCTCGGTCTGCGCCTCCCACAGCGGGAAGCTGTTGCGCGGCCCGACATGGCCGCCGCACTCGGCGCCCTCGAAGATGAACCGGCGCGCGCCCGCCGCCAGGAACTGCCGCAGCAGTCCGGGGGAGGGCACATGCAGGAAGGTCGTGATGCCCTCCGCCTCCAGCGCCGCGGCCTGGGCAGGCCTGCCGCCCGCGACGATCGCGTGCGTGGGCCGCAACTCCCGGACGACGTCGAGCTGCGCGGCCTTGATCTCCTCGTCGGCGAAACCGAGGATCCCGACGCCCCACTTGGCGTCGCCGAGCGCGTCGCGGGTGCGCCGCAGCATCGAGCGGGTCCGGTCGGCGTTCGCCAGGGCGAGCGCGAGGAACGGCAGACCGCCGTCGGCCGCGACCGCCGCCGCGAAGGCCGGTTCGTCGCTGACGCGCGTCATCGGCCCCTGGGCGATGGGCAGTCGGGTGCCGAGTGCGCGCGCCCCGGCCGACCCGGCGGCCAGCGCGGCGGCCGGCGCGTCGTCGGTGAAGGTGTCCGCCATGGCGGACGCGATGCCGCGTACCGCCTCGGCCACCGTGGACCAGCGCTCGGTGAAGGAGGCGGCGAGGAAGGCGTCCTGGCCGAGGGGGACGAACTGGGTACGGAGATCGTCCGTACCGATCCTGGAGGCGAACTCGGCCCGGTCCGAGGGGAGTTCGGGGGCACCGGGGCCACGGCGGCGCAGCACGCGCGTCCCGTGGTGAAGCACGGTCTCCGAGCCGTCGAGCCCGGCCAGCACCCCGGCGAGCTCGGTCGGCAGACCTGCCTCGTCGAACAGCGCGAGCTGGGTGTCGAGCACGACACCGGCCGCGCCGCCGGCGACTGTCGCCGCGGCGGTGTGCGGTCCGATGCCGCCGCAGGCCCAGACCGGCAGATCCAGGGCCGGTTCGGCGAGCACCTGCTGGAGCAGGACGAAGGTGCTCAGCTCGCCCGCACGTCCGCCGCTCTCCGAGCCGCGCACGATCAGCCCGGCCGCACCGGCCTCGGCGGCGCTCAACGCCTCCGCCAGGCAGGTGACTTCGACCAGGACGCGGAGGCCGGCGAACTCGGCGGGCGACCGCGCGGGGTCGGCGAGGAGCACCGTGTCCACGAGTTCGGGCAGCTCGCCGGCGGTCGCGGAACAGCCTTCCCGTACGCGGACGCCGAACGGCACGGACGACCAGCGACAGGTGCGGTCGAGCAGGTCGACCGTCTCGCGGGGGTCCTCGACGGGGAGCTCGAGGACGCCGATCGCGCCGGCTGCCGCGGCCGTGGCGGTCAGTCGTGGGGACGGCCGTTGAAGAGGGTTGATCACGATGACCGAATGCGGCAGGGAAAAGTCGTTGGACCAGGAAGGTCCTGGAGTCCGCATGAACTCTCCAGTTGCGGGGGGGCAGTTGTGGGGATTGGCAGTTAAGTAGCCGCGCTTCCCCAGAGTCAACCGATCGCAGAGAGTCACCATCCCCATTTTTCGAACATCTGTGCGACTTTGACGCGCGGCGGATTCCGGCGGACGGGGGGTCAGGGGGCGTTCTTCATGCGCGTCATCCGTGGATCATGTTGTTGATATCGACCTGACATGCTCGCGGAACGTTCGCGGCGCGTCCGCGTCCGAGGCTGTGCTCCAGATCACAATAACTTTCTCGATGGGTGTCCGGTTCCGGCCTTATGGCTACGCAGCGTCATGATTTTCCGGCTGGTCGGCCCGATGACCTTCACGAGACCGTTTGGCCAGCTCAGCGCCGCGAAATGGTCGGCGGAGGCGCTTTTGGAAACCTTCTTTCGCAGCGTTCCGACACTCAATGTCCACGGAGAGACGAAAGATCTGGCGACGGAGCGCAGCCGAGAACCACCCCGGCGCACCGCCGCGAGGCAGCACTCCGCCCATGACCTCACGTTCTTCCGCTCCCACGCGTCTGCGTACCGAAGGTGAAACGCGGTACGCGAGGGAGGCCGACACCATGGGCATGGACAGAGCCACGGACACAGGCGCAGACGGGTGCGCGAGGGGCGGAACGGACATCGCTCACGCGGTCGTCGAGACGTCGCTCGGCGGGCTGACCGTGGTGGCGTCGGGCGGCGCGATCACCGGCCTGTACTTCCCGCACCACTGGTACATGCCGTCCGGGGCGAGCCTCGGCAGGCGCGTCGACGTGCAGGAGGACACCCTGCTCACAGAGGCGGCGGCCCAGCTCGGCGAGTACCTGGACGGCGAGCGGACCGCGTTCGACCTGCCGACGCGGACGGACGGGGACGCGTTCCAGGAGCGGGTCTGGGCGATGCTGCGTGAGATCCCGTTCGGCGAGACCACCACCTACGGCGAACTCGCCGAACGGCTCGGGAACAAGGCGCTCGCGCAGTCCGTGGGCCAGGCGGTCGGCCACAACCCGATCTCCATCATCGTGGCCTGCCACCGGGTGGTCGGCAGCAACGGGAAGCTCACGGGCTTCGCCGGCGGACTGGAGCGCAAACAGCGCCTCCTGGAGATCGAGGAGCCGCGGACCGTGAAGGAGGCCAGGCTCTTCTGAGGGCGGCCCACGGACGCCGGACCTCACGTTCCGGGGGGCTGGGACGTCTACGGAATGATGGACATGAAGAAGCCTTTCGAGCGGGTGGTCGCGGAGCACGCGGACACCGTGCTCCGCGTGTGCCGGGCGGTGGTGGGCGTCCACGACGCCGATGACGCCTGGTCGGAGACGTTCCTCGCGGCGATGCGCGCCTATCCGGACCTGCCGGACGACGCCAACGTGGAGGCGTGGCTCGTGACCATCGCCCACCGCAAGGCCATCGACCTCACGCGCGCCGGGCAGCGGCACGCGGTCCCCGTGGCGGACCTGCCCGAGCGGCCGTCGACCGTCGGCCTGCCGGGCGGGACCGACCACGACCTGTGGCGAGCCGTCAGGGCACTGCCCGGGAAACAGCGGCAGGCGGTGGCGTACCACCACTTCGCCGGACTGCCCTACCGGGAGGTCGCGGAGATCGTCGGCGGCACCCCCGAGGCGGCACGGCGCGCCGCCTCCGACGGCATCAAGGCGCTCAGAACCACCCTCGCGGAGCGGGACCGGGGCGCGTCCGGAAAAGCGGACGCCGACGCCGGTGCCTGCGCGGACACCGACCCGCGCGCCCGGCCCGAGCCCCGCGGGAACGCGAAGCCGAAAGGAGCGACACCGTGAACGACACCACCCGTGACCCGGACCTCTCCACACTCCTCGCCCGCGCCGGCGCGGACCCCGAGACCCTCGCCCGGCTGCACACCAGGCTGGAGGACGCGGCAGGCCGCGACGGCCTGCTGGACGTCGCGTACACCGTCGTCGACAGCCCCGTGGGCCGCCTGCTGCTCGCGTCGACCGAGCAGGGCCTCGTCCGCGTGGCCTTCGACAACCAGGACCACGACAAGGTCCTCGACACCCTCGCCACGACGCTGAGCCCCCGGGTGCTGCGCGCCCCCGGACGCCTGGACGACGTCGCCCGCGAGCTCGACCAGTACTTCACCGGCGCGCGCAGGACGTTCGACCTGCCCCTCGATCTGTCGCTTTCGCGCGGGTTCCGGCAGCTGGTGCAGCGTCACCTCCCGGAGATCGCCTACGGACGCACGCTGAGTTACGCCGAGGTCGCGCGTCTCGTCGGCAACCCGAAGGCGGTCCGAGCGGTCGGCACGGCCTGCGCGACCAACCCGCTCCCCGTCGTCGTCCCCTGCCACCGCGTGCTGCGCAGCGACGGAACGCTCGGGGGTTACGCGGGCGGTCCCACCGCCAAGTCGGTGCTCCTGGACCTGGAGGCCGCGGCCCGGCACCACGGTGGGTGAGCGGCGCGGCCGGGTCCCTGGCCGCGTTCGGCCACAAGATTGGCCGAGTCCAGCCACCCGCTGGCCGAGTCCGGCCCTGCTTGGCCGGGTCCGGCCGAATGGCGTCTTTCGGACTGCAACATCCCGCCCCGCCCCTCCAGAATGGCAGGCGCATGACATGTCATGACAGGGAATCGGGGAGGGAACATGAGTCCGTACCGCATCGAGAGACCGTTCCGAAGAGCGATCCGCACCGCCGCGTCCGCCGTCGCGGCGCTGACCCTGCTGCTCGGCTGGTCCGCCGCGACCGGATCGACGGCGTACGCGCAGGAGCCGGCCGCCGCGACCGCCCCGACGACCCTGAGCGGCAAGGTCGTCCAGGTACGCGGTGGCAATGTCATCTACAGCAGCGGCGGCATCCGCTGCACCGTCGGCTTCAACGCCCGCACCAGCGCCACCTTCTTCGGCCTGGTGTCCGGGCGCTGCGCCCAGGGCACCTCCAACTGGTACGCGGACGCGGCCCTGAGCGTGTTCGTCGGCACCACCGCCGGATCGAGCTTCCCGGGCAACGACTACGCCCTCATCCGCTACATCAACAGCTCGACGGTGTCCTTCCCCGGTGAGGTCGCACTCGGTGGCGGTGGCAACCAGGACATCACCGGCGCCGCGAATCCGACGGTCGGTCAGTCCCTCTGCCACACCGGCCGGACGACCGGCGTCCACTGCGGCACCGTCACGGGCGTGAACCTCACGGTCAACTATCCCGAGGGCTCGGTGAGCGGACTCTTCAGGTCCAACATCTGCTCCGAGCCCGGCGACGCGGGTGGTCCCGCGTTCTCCGGAACCACCGCACTCGGCATCATCGTCGCCTCGTCCGGAAACTGCTCATCGGGCGGCGTCACCTACTACCAGCCGGTCGTCGAGTGGCTGTCGGTCTACGGTCTGTCCCTCTACTAGGTCCGTGTCTTCGAACTGGCGTCGTCCGTCCGCAGGGCGGGGCCCGCGGCGTCCGGTGCGTGCGACCGCAAGACGGAGGATCGCATCCGCACCGGGCGTACTCGGGCGAGTCCGACAACGCGGCGGGCGGGCGTGCCAGGCGTCGTGAGCCAGACGCCGGTCTGAGGACAGGACCCGGGTCCGCCGGACAGGACCCAGGTCTGTCCAGGGGGCTCCAGGGCTACCGCGGGCGGCGGCGATCGGTGTCGCGTACGAGCGCCGGGCGCTTGTTGTCGAACCGCCAGTCCGGCACCAGATACCGCATCGCCGTCGCGTCGTCGCGGGCCCCCAGTCCCAGGCTCCGGTACAGCTCGTGCGCCGCCTCCACCCGCTCCATGTCGAGGTCGACACCCAGCCCCGGCCGCTCCGGCACCTCCAGCATGCCGTCCTTGATCTCGAACGGCCGCGTGGTGAGCCGCTGGCCGTCCTGCCAGATCCAGTGCGTGTCGATCGCCGTGATCTCACCCGGAGCGGCGGCCGCGACATGCGTGAACATCGCCAGCGACACGTCGAAGTGGTTGTTGGAGTGCGACCCCCACGTCAGCCCCCACGCCTCGCAGAGCTGCGCCACCCGCACCGAACCGTTCATCGTCCAGAAGTGCGGGTCGGCCAGCGGGATGTCGACCGCGTCGGCGCGTACGGCGTGACCGAGTTGCCGCCAGTCGGTGGCGATCATGTTCGTCGCGGTACGCAGCCCGGTGGCGCGGCGGAATTCGGCCATGGTCTCCCGGCCCGAGTAGCCGCCCTCCGCGCCGCACGGATCCTCCGCGTACGCCAGGACGTCGCGCAACTCGCGGCCCAGCGACACGGCTTCGGCGAGCGGCCAGGCGCCGTTCGGGTCCAGGGTGATCCGCGCCTCCGGGAATCGCTCGGCCAGTGCCCGTACCGCCTGCGCCTCCTCGTGCCCCGGCAGCACGCCGCCCTTGAGCTTGAAGTCCTGGAAGCCGTAACGCCGCCTGGCCGCCTCGGCGAGCCGGACGATCGCCTCCGGGGTCAGCGCCTCCTCGTCGCGCAGCCTCAGCCAGTCGTCCCGCTCGTCGCTGCCGTCCCGGTACGCCAGGTCGGTGCGGCCCCGGTCACCCACGTAGAAGAGATAGCCGAGCACGGGCACCCTGTCGCGCTGCCGCCCCTCGCCCAGCAGCGCGCTCAGGGGCAGCCCGAGGTGCTGGCCGAGCAGGTCGAGCAGCGCGGATTCGAGCGCGGTGACCGCGTGCACCGTGACCCGCAGATCGAAGGTCTGGGCGCCGCGTCCCGCCGTGTCCCGGTCACCGAAGCGCTCGCGCACGGCGCGCAGTACGGCGTGGTGGTCGCCGACGGACCTGCCCACGACCAGGTCGCGCGACTCCTCCAGCGTCGTCCGGATGCCCTCACCGCCCGGCACCTCACCGACCCCGGTACGCCCCTCGGAGTCGGTCAGGACGACCAGATTGCGGGTGAAGTGGGGGGCGTGCGCGCCGCTGAGATTGAGCAGCATGCTGTCCCGCCCGGCGACGGGCACGACACGGACGGAGACGACCTGCGGCGGGCGGGCACCGGATGCGGGGGCGCTCAATGGGAGTCCTTCCGGGATCGGTGCGGGATGCGGCTCTCGCTACCGAGGAAGCTAGGACGCGCACGCATACAGGTCAAACACTTGTTTCGTATGCTGCGATACCGAAATTGAATCGGACGTGCCGGCCCGGAGACTCACAGATGCCGGAGCAGGGCGTGCAGCGCCGGATTGTCGTTGCCGGTGCGCCAGGTGAGCGACAGCTCGACCGGCGCCGGGGATGCCAGGTGTACGTCCCTGAAGACCACGCCCGCGTAACGGAGTTGGGTGGCGGCCTCCGGGACCAGCGCGATGCCCCAGCCGCCGTTCACCAGGGCGAGGATGCTGTGGACCTGGCTCAGATACTGGCTGAAGGCGGGGGCGATGCCCGCGGCCCGGAAGACGCTGATGAGCAGTTCGTGGAAGTAGCGGGACTCCTTGGTGGAGTACATCAGTACGTCCTGCCGGTCGAACGCGGCGATGTCGAGCGCGCCGCCCCCCTCGGCGAGCGGATGGCCCGCGGGCAGCGCGGCCACGAGCCGTTCCTGAGCCGCGGGCCGGGAGCTCAGCTCCGGGCTGTTCACCGGAGGCCGTACCAGCCCCAGATCCAGGCTGGACTCCGTCAGCGCGTCGAGCTGGTCGCCGGTGACCATCTCACGCAGGACGATCTCCACCCCCGGCATGACCGCGCGGGCGGTGTCGAGGACCTTGCCGAGCATGGAGTACGCGCTGGCGGCGGTGAAACCGATGGCGATGGCGCCCGCCTCGCCCGTGGACACCTGACGTACGGCGATCGTTGCCTGTTCCGTCTGGCGCAAAATGCGGCGGGCCTCGTGCAGGAACGCGCGGCCGGCGGGCGTCAGCCGTACGGAACGGTTGGTGCGGTCGAAGAGCTGTACCCGTAGCGTCGACTCAAGGAGCTGGATCTGACGGCTGAGCGGCGGCTGGGTCATCTGAAGCCGCTCGGCGGCCCGCCCGAAGTGCAGCTCCTCGGCGACGGCGACGAAGTTGGTCAGCTGGACGAGGGTGAACAATGATGCTCTCCCGGTATTGATGGATTCGAATGCGGTGCAGGGTGAGAATCGTTTGGTGATCCTAGCCCCGGACCCGGACCCGGACCCGGCCCACGCCCACCGCCGGCCGACGAGACCGTCCTTGAAGGAGATGCACATGAGCGTCCGCCCGCCCGTACCGCCGTTCGACCGCGCCGCCGCACTCAAGAAGGTGCAGGCCGCCGAAGACGCCTGGAACACCCGCGACCCCGAGCGCGTCGCCGGCGCGTACACGGTCGACTCCGTCTGGCGCAACCGCGACACCTTCGTCACCGGCCGCCCGGCGATCGTGGAGTTCCTGAGCGCCAAGTGGTCGCGCGAGATGGACTACGCGCTCCGCAAGAACCTGTGGGCGTTCGACGGGGACCGGATCGCGGTGCGGTTCCAGTACGAGTGCCGCGACGGCGGAGGCCAGTGGTGGCGCAGCTACGGCAACGAGCTGTGGGAGTTCGACGAGAACGGCCTGATGCGGCGCCGCGAGGCGAGCATCAACGACCTGCGGATCGACGAGTCCGAGCGGCGCGTACTGGGCCCGCGCCCGGAGAGCGAGCACGGGGTCGAGTTCCCGATCCGGTGATGCGGCGCGTACGGCTGCCCGCTGCCCCATCCCCTCCATGAGGCCTGTGACGCCCGCTGTCCTATGCCGCGCGGGTGGCGATCCCCGGGTACGAGAGCACCAGACCGGACTCGTCGTAGACCAGCCGGCAGCGGAAGTCGAAGACCGGGGCCGCGTAGTCGTAACACTGCCGCGGCCCCTCGTCGGCGGCGCGCCGGTACTCCTGGTCGAGCCGTTCGACGGACAGGTCGAGTGCGCGTACGTACGCGGCCGGGGCCGCCGTCAGCGTCCCGACCGGCAGCCGGAAGCGGTGCACGGGAAGGGCGTTGGTCATGGCCGACGACTCCAGATCGACATCGAGACACCCGTCGAGATACGGCGCCGGCGCCCCGTCCACCCGCCAGTGGCCCGCGCCGTCGGCTTGGAGCACGGTCGAGCGCGTTCCGGCCTCGGACCGGCAGGTGACGACGGCCCGGCGCGTCACCCAGCCGGTGTCCAGGGTGATGTCGTAGTCCACCGTCCACGTCCGGCCGTCCTCCACGGCGGTGGTGCACCCGACGACATGCAGCCACTCCTGCCCGTGCGGTGTGTGCTGGTCCCGCCGTACCTCGCCCGAGCGCCGGAAGTAGACGACCTCGAAGCCGTGCCGCGCGTGCTCGTGCGCCCATGCGGCGGTCGCCGGAGGCGGTACGAAGGTGCTCATCCCCGTACGGTTTCACGGCCCGCCCGCCCGTGGGAGGCGGACGCGCTCATCCGCGGGGCCGCGCGATCACCCGAGAGACGGCCGGATGCCGCGGCCGGTCATGAAGGCCACGATCTCCTTGAGCCCGGGGGCGTAGCCGTTCGTCGTGTCGACCTCGATCCACGGCGCGTCGACCGCGACCCGGTCGAATCCGTCGTGGCCCCGGACGTGTGCCGCCGGATCGAGCGGCGACGCGGGTTCGTGCGCCGCGCGTACCGGATCCTCCTCGGCCCGGCGCAGCCGCCGGGCCGGCGCCACGTCCGCGTCGACCGAGCAGTGCACGATCCGGATCTCGGCCCGCTCCCGCAGACCCTCCAGACCGGGCCGCCACAACCGGTCCTGGAACGCGGCCTCCGCGACCGTCGTCACCCCGGCGCCGACGAGCAGTTCGAGCACGCCGAAGAAGGCGGGCAGTGTGCGGAGGTTCAGCGCGTCGCCGAGGTCCGGCGTGCAGCCCGGCGTGGCGTGGACCATGCCTTCCTTGATCTCGTCCCGGCAGACGGCGGGGCAGCCCACGGCGCGTGCGATCTCGTGCGCGAGCGTGGTCTTGCCGGCGCCCGGAGGCCCGCTGACCACGATCAGCGTCGGTTTCGAACCCAGGCCCGTGTCCAAGTGCGTCTCCGTGTTCGTCTTCGCGTTCGCCACGCTTGCATTGTGAAGGGAGACCGGACGTGCGCGCCGTCGCGGTCCCGGGGCGCTGTCAGAATGTCCGCGTGATCGTGAGACTCGCGCGTGAGCGGGATCTGGCCGGTTTTCTCTGCCTCGCCGCCCAGGTGGAGCACTGGTTCGGGCCGATGGTCGATCACCCCGGCTTCAGTGCTGCCGTGGCCGAGCACATCCGTGGCTCAAAGGCCCTCGTCGCAGTCGGCCCGGACAACGGCCCGGATTCGCAACCGCCGCTCTCCGGCGGGCTGTTGTTCGGGTCCGACGCCCCGACCTTCCACATCCACTGGCTCGTCGTCTCGCGGCAGGCGCGCGGGCGGGGAGTCGGTGCGGCGCTGATGGCCGACGCGATGAAGAGGTACGTCACGCGTCCCGGCACCGTCGAGGTGGTCACCTTCGGAGCCGACCATCCGGGCGCCGCCGACAGCGGCGCCCGTGTCTTCTACGAGCGGCTGGGCTTCACCCCCGCCGAGGTGACCGATCCCGGTCCGGAGGGCGGCCCACGACAGGTCTACCGACTGGCCGTCAGCTGACCGCGTTGGCCTGAACAGGCCCACGGGGCACGCCAGTTGACGCCGTCACAGCCGGAGGGCGGGTCATCGGGCGCGTGCTCACGGTGACATAATCCGGCGCATGACATCTGGCACTCCCAAGCCGCAGATCGACACCAGCAAGCCGCACCCCGCCCGGCTCTACGACTACTTCCTGGGCGGCAAGGACAACTACCCGGTCGACCGGGAGTTGGCGGAGAAGCTGGCCAAGGGTGCGCAGCGGGGCGCGCAGATCAACCGGGAGTTCATGCACCGTGCCGTCGCCTGGGCGGCCAGGAGCGGGTTCGACCAGTTCCTCGACATCGGTACCGGCATACCCACCCAGCCCAACCTGCACCAGATCGTGCAGAAGATCGTCCCGTCCGCGCGGATCGTCTACGCGGACAACGACCCGGTCGTGCTCCGGCACGCCGAGGCCCTGCTGATCAGCACGGACGAAGGGGCGACCGACTACGTCGAGACCGACGTGCGCCGGCCGCACGACGTCCTCGAACACGCCCGCCGTTTCCTGGACTTCGACCGGCCCGTCGCGCTGTCCCTCGTCGCGGTGCTGCACTTCCTCGGGGACGACGACGATCCGTACGGCGTCACCCGGACCCTTGTCGACGCCCTGCCGTCCGGCAGCCTCCTGGTGATCTCGCACGGCACCGCGGATTTCCTGGACCCCGAACAGGCGAAGAAGGTCACCGGCACCTACCGGTCCGGCGGCATCACGCTGCGGCCCCGCACCAGGGCCGAGGTCGAGCGGTTCTTCGAGGGGCTGGACCTGGTGGAGCCGGGTCTCGTCCGCGCTCCCGAGTGGTACAAGGACACACCCGCCCCGGCGAACGAGGAGAGCGGCTTCTACGTCGGAGCCGCGCGCGTACGGTAGCCCGCCGCCCGCCGCCCGCCGCCCGCCGCCCGCCGCCCGCCCCGCCCGGCCGACGTCCGAGTCCTCTCAGCCGTCCGACGCCGGACCCGCGTTCCGCCGTACCCGCAGCTCGCGGAGTTCGTACAGTCCGACACAGGCCGCCAGCACCGCCACGCACCCGGTGAAGATCAGCCCCGAGACCCGCAGACTCAGCAGCAGCGTCAGCGCGCCGATCCCGATCACCGGCAGCGAGATGCCGACGTACGCGACGACGAAGAACGTCGAGATCGTGCCGCCACGCGACTCCTGCGGCGCCGCCGCGCCGATGGCCGTGATGGCGGCGCGGAACGCCAGCCCCTGCCCCAGCCCGGCACAGATCACGCCGATCACCAGCAGTGCCAGCGACTCCACGAGCAGGGAAGCGCCCACCAGTACGACCCCCGCCACCAGCACCAGGCTGCCGCCCGGCAGCGCCCTGGCCGCACCCACCCGGCCCATCAGGGACTGTCCGACCGTCGAGGCCAGGAAGACCGAGAACACGACGGCACCCGCCACGGCCAGATTGGGCTCGTCCAGAGTCGTCGCGACGAACGTGGGCGACACCGCCGTGCACAGTCCCAGCAGCGCGAAGCCGGCGAACGCGGCCAGCGCCGCCGGCGCGAAGATCCCGCGCACCTGCGGGGGCACCTTCAGCCCCCGCGGATGGAACCTCGGCCGCCGCGTCCGGTGCTCGACCGGCTCCGGCAGGAACCAGGTCAGGACCATGCCCACGATCGCGAGCCCCAGAGCCGCGGCGAACGGCAGTCGCAGCGGCAGCGGCGCGTACTCCGCGAGCAGTCCCGCCAGCAGCGGGCCGCATCCCAGACCGCCCATGTTCGCCGCCGTGGCGGCCAGCCCCGCGCGTGCCTCACGGCCCGGGGGCGCCAGATCCATCACGGTGGCGGTCGCGGCGCCGCTGAACAGCCCGGCCGCGAAGCCCGACAGGAGGCGCCCCGCGAAGAGCAGGGGCAGCCCGCCCTCCGACAGGAAGCACACCGCGCTGGCGACGGAGAGCGCGAGCCCGATGAAGAGGACGGGCCGACGGCCGATCTGGTCCGAGAAGTCGCCCGCCAGAAGGAGTACGGCGATGACCCCGAAGGCGTAGACGGCGAAGACCACCGTCACCATGAACTCGGAGAAGCCCAGTTCCTCGCGGTAGAGCCCGTACAACGGGGTGGGCAGCGTCGTACCCAGCATGCCGATCGCGAAGACGACCGCGGCGCCGAGATAACCGACTGAGAACCCTCCGGTGGTGCGCTGCGGCATGGGCGCTGAGTCCTCACTGGGCGAAACGGGCTGTTCCTCCCCATATCCTCGGTGTGGCGGCACGGCGTGTCCAACGAAGGTCACGCCGCCGTGAACGCCAGCGAGACGTTGTGCCCCCCGAAGCCGAAGGAATTGGCGACCCCCGCCGTCCAGGTGCCCCGGCGCGGTCCGCCGGAGACGACGTCCAGGTCGATCGCCGGGTCGAGCGTGTCCAGGTTCCTGGTGGCCGGCACCGTGCCGTCCCGCAGCGCGAGCACCGTCGCCATCGCCCCCAGGGCCCCGGAGGCCCCCAGCAGATGGCCCGTCATCGACTTGGTCGCGGTGACGACCGGATGTCTGCCGACGGCCTCGGCGACGGCGTCCGCCTCCGCCACGTCGCCCTGCGGGGTGGATGTGGCGTGCGCGTGCACGAGTCCGACGTCGCGCGGGGAGAGTCCGCCCGACCTCAGGGCCGTACGGATGGCCCGTACCTGCCCCGTGGTGTCGGACGCGGTGATGTGCCGACCGCTGGACGTCACCCCGGCACCGGCGAGCACCCCGTGGGCGCGAACGCCGCGCGAGCGGGCGAACTCCGCGCGCTCCAGCACCAGTACGGCCGCGCCCTCGCCCAGGACGAAGCCGTCGCGTGCCGCGTCGAAGGGGCGCGACGCGCCCGCCGGATCGTCGTTGGCCTTGGACAGTGCCGTCATCTGTGCGAACCCCGCCAGGGGCAGCCCGTGAAGACACGCCTCCGTACCCCCCGCCACCACCACATCGGCGCGGCCGAGCCGGATCAGATCGAGACCCATGGCGACGGCCTCCGCCCCGGACGCGCACGCGCTCACCGGCGTGTGCGCCCCGCCGAGCGCCCCCAGATCGATGCTCACCCAGGCCGCGGGCCCGTTGGCCATCAGCATGGGCACCGTGTGCGGCGACACCTTGCGCGGACCGGACCGCTCCAGGATGTCGTCCTGGCCGAGCAGGGACAGTACGCCTCCGACGCCCGTACCGATCACGACCGCGATCCGCTCCGGATCGGCCCCCGGACGCGCCGCGTCGGCCCATGCCTCGCGGGCGGCGACCAGCGCGGCCTGCTCGCACCGGTCCAGCCTGCGGGCCTCGGTCCGCGCCAGCGCCGTCGCCGGGTCCACCCGCAGCCGGGCCGCCAGCCGGACGGGCAGTCCGGCCGCCCAGTCGTCGTCCAGTACGCCGATCCCGTTCTCCCCGGCCCGCATGGCGGCCCATGTGGTCGCCACGTCACC
The DNA here is from genome assembly GCF_010384365.1 of Streptomyces sp. S4.7. Taxonomy (NCBI): domain Bacteria; kingdom Bacillati; phylum Actinomycetota; class Actinomycetes; order Kitasatosporales; family Streptomycetaceae; genus Streptomyces; species Streptomyces sp. S4.7. The sequence goes on from NZ_CP048397.1 coordinate 7,387,091, forward strand.
GCCGAGAGGCGTGGTCGCCCCGAGGCCGGTCACCCACACCTCGGGGTCCGCCCCGGCTCCTGCGTGCGACCGTCCATCCGCCCGGCCGCCGGTCATCGAGTCGGTCATCGGTCCAGCTCTCCTCGCGTCGCCGTCATGATCCGCACCGTAGCCAACCAACCGTCTGGTCGGCAATGTAGGGTTCCGCCATGCCCCGCACCGAACAACTGGCAGGAACCCGCACCCGGCTGCTGGCCGCGGCCCGCGACGAATTCGCCGCCCACGGCATGGGCGGCGCACGCGTCGGCCGGATCGCCGAGCAGGCGGGCGTCAGCAAGGAACGGATCTACGGCTACTTCGGCAGCAAGGAGAAGCTGTTCGCCGCGGTCGTCTCCGAGGCCCTGACCGAGCACGCCGAACTGCTCGGACCGCCGGCCGGCGACCCGGCCGAGTTCGCCGGCCGGATCTACGACCTCCACCGGCGCAACCCCCAACTGCTGCGCCTGATGATGTGGGAGGCCCTGTACTACGACGACCGGGTCGGACTGCCCAACGAGCAGCCGCGCACCGCCCGCTACCGGGACATGGTCGCGACGCTCTCCGGCGCCCTGGGCACCGAGTCCGACAGCGAGGCGGCGAGCACGCTCCTCGCGCTCATCGGCCTCGCGATCCTGCCGACCGCGTTCCCGCAGATCACCCGGCTGATCCTGGGGCCGGCCGCCGACGACAGCGGCGGCGGCAACGGCACCCGCGCGGACACCGGCACCGGCACCGACGCCGATCTGCGGGCCCATATCGTCCAGTTGGCGCGCCGGATGGTCTCGTCCTGAGGACGGGCCCCGATGCCGGAATACACGCCCATCGGGTGAATCGTATGTTTTAGATGCGATTTCTTAATATTCGCCCCATGGCGTGTCCCCCCGGCCCGGCAGGCAACCGCCAGGCAGCGTTGGGCCATGACACAGACCAAGGCCGTCGCGACCGGCCTGCGAGAGACGAGCCGCCCGGCCGGGGACTGGACGGCCGGCGGCGGTCTCCTGTGGACGGCGGTCGTCGCCGGCCTCTACACGATCGTCCAACTCGTCTTCGTCGTACCGGGATCCGGGCTCGGCTGGGACGAGACCGTGTACACCAGCCAAGTCAGCCGCGCCGCCTCCGACACCGCGTTCTTCAGCGCCCCCCGGGCGCGAGGCATCACCTTCCTCATCGCGCCGGTGACCTCGCTCACCTCCTCCATCGACGTGCTCCGCGTCTATCTGGCGCTGCTCTCCGGCGCCGGACTCTTCCTCGCCCTGTGGGTGTGGCGGCGCCTGCTCCCCGCATCCGTACTCGCCCTGGCCGGGGCCCTGTTCGCCGGACTGTGGATCACGGTCTACTACGGGCCGCAGGTCATGCCGAACCTCTGGGTCGCCCTCGGCTGCCTCTGTGCCGTCGGACTCTTCCTCCGGGCCGCACGCGATCGCACCGACCGCACGGCCCTTGTCGGACTCGGCGTCGCTGTCGCCTTCGTCGCGCTCATGCGCCCCACCGACGCCTTCTGGCTCTCCGCGCCCCTCGCACTCATCGCGCTCGGCGTCCGGCGATGGCGCAGGTGGGCCCTCCTGGCGGCGCTCGCCGCGGGCGGGGCGGTCGGCTGCGCGGAGTGGATCATCGAGGCGTACGTCAGTTACGGCGGGCTCTTCACACGGCTCGCGCGGGCCAGCGAGATCCAGGGCCATCTGGGCTGGAACCTCGTCTTCGGCGACCATATGCGCTCGCTCGACGGGCGGTTGCTCTGCCGTCCCTGCGACGTCCGCTGGCGGCGGCCGGCCACCGCGATCTGGTGGTTCGCACTGCCGCTGCTCACCCTCGGCGGGGTACTGGTCGCCGCGCGCCTGCGGCGGCTGCCGCTCGTACTGGTGCCGACGCTGGTAGGCCTGTCGATGGCCGCGCAGTACCTGCTCCTGATCGGATACGCCGCGCCGCGCTTCCTGCTTCCCGTGTACGCGCTCCTCGCGCTGCCCACCGCGCTGTTCCTGACCTGGCTCGTCAGGACCGCGCGGCCCCGAGGGCCGGTCGTGGTCCTGCTCGTGGCGGCGGCGGTCGCGCATCTGTGGGTCCAGGGGTCCGTCGTCGGCGACCGCGCCGAGCGCAGCCGTGTCGACCGGGGCAAGTTCGACCGGATCGCCGCCGAGTTCGCACGTCAGGGTGTTACGCCGCCCTGTGTGGTCAGCGGAACGGAGGCGATCAGGGTCGCCTTCCGGATCGGCTGCGCGTCACGGCAGACCGGCGGTCACGACGGGAGCATCACCCCTTCCGAACTCGTCGCCGTGGCAAGCGAGAAGCCGGTGGCCTTCGTGGTCGCGGGACAGGACGGGCCCCCGGCGTACGCCCGCGACTGGCGGGTCGAGCGGATCCCCGACCTGCCCGGACTGCGGAACTGCCGTGTGTACCTGTCACCGTCAGTCCGGGCCGTACCGGGCGCTGTCGGCCGTGGCCTCAGTGCGCACCACGGCCGGCCGGTCAACTCGCCCTTCGGAGACGGGCGATGAACTTGACCTCGATCGGCAACTCGGCGCGGACCCGGCGGGAGCAGGAAGCGGCGGTCGCCGCGCTCCGCTTCACGTGCGACGTGCTCTGGTCCCTGCTCGACGCGGTCGACCACGGGCACGCGGCGGAGCGGCCATGACCGGACGGCCGGACGGCCGGACGGCCGGACGCCGAACCGGACTGGAAACCCGTGCTCTCCAGGTCCGTTGGAAAACGCCGGCCGAGGGGTGCCGATCATGGTGCTCGCCACCTGCGGATCCGGTCGCCCCTACGCCGCCTTGCGCACCGGCCCCGCCACCGCGTCGGCCGCGTCGGCGTCGATCACGCAGAGGACGCCGACGGTGCTCCGACCGGGCCGCCCGCCCGGTCGGCGCGGGCTCAGTCCTTCCCGCGGGCCCGCTGGAAGCGGTCCCGGCCCTCGGCCAGTTCCACGAGCGGCTCCGGGTAGTCGTACCGGGCCCGTTCGCGTCCCGGCAGCTTCCACGGCTCGTGGACGGCCGCGCCCGCCAGCCCGCTCAGCTCGGGCACCCATCGGCGTACGTAACGGCCGTCCGGGTCGTAGCGCTTGCCCTGGATCACCGGGTTGAGCACCCGGTTGGGGCGCGAGTCCGTGCCGGTACCGGCCATCCACTGCCAGTTGAGCTGGTTGTTGGCGACATCGCCGTCCACCAGCAGCTCCAGGAAGTGCCGCGCGCCGATCCGCCAGTCCACGTACAGCGTCTTGGTCAGGAAGCTCGCGGTCAGCAGCCTGCCCCGGTTGTGCATCCACCCCTCGTGGAGCAGCTGGCGCATGGCGGCGTCCACCACCGGATATCCGGTACGACCCGCCTTCCACGCCTCGATCTCCTCGCCGGCGGACTCCGCGGACCGCCAACGGTCGTGCTGGGTGCGGTAGTCGACCGACGAGGCGTCGGGGCGGGCGGCCAGCACCTGGTGGTGGAAGTCCCGCCAGCACAGCTGCCGTACGAACGCCTCGGCGCCCGCCCCGCCCGCCCGCCGTGCCCGCTGGACGAGTTCGGTGGGGGACAGGGTGCCGAAGTGCAGATGCGGCGAGAGCCGCGAGGTGAAGTCGCCCGCCATGTCGTCATGGCCGCTCTCGTACGTCGCGAGCCCGCCGCGCTTCCAGGCGGCGAAGCGTCTGCGCCCGGCGCTCTCGCCTCCCGCGGCGAGACCTTCCGAGACGCCCGAGGTGTCCGCGCGCGCCGGCACGCGGTCGGAGCCGACCCCCGCCGGGACCCGTACCGTCCGGGGCGCGGGGAGCACGTCACGGAGGCGTTCCTGCGACCAGTGCCGGAAGTAGGGGGTGAAGACCGCGAAGTGATCCGAGCCGGCCGGCGTGACGGCGCCCGGCGGGAGCGCTGTCAGAGTGGCGTCGTGGACGTACAGCCGGCGGCCGTCGGACTCCAGCGCGAGACGCAGTCGCTCCTCGCGCCGCTGTGCGTAGCGGCTGACCCCGCCGGCCGTCCGCACCTCCCCGGCGCCGACCTCGGCGGCGACCTCGCACACCGAGTCCACGACATCGCCGGTACGTACGACGAGCCGCCCGCCGCGCGCCCGGAGCCCGTCGTCGAGATCGGTCAGACAGTCGGCGAGGAAAGCACGCCGGTTGGGCGTGGCGAACCCGGCCGACACGATGGCCTTGTCGAGGACGAACAGCGGCACCACCTCGTCGGCCCCGGTGACGGCGGCGTGCAGGGTGGGGTTGTCGTGCAGACGCAGGTCGCTGGTGAACAGGACGACCGAGACGCTCATGCGGCCACTTCCCCTCGTACGGGCCACTGGTGCCCGTATCTCTCTCTGCTCACGGCGTCAGCATGCCGTGCGGGCGCCGTCCACCCGGCCATCGGGTCGGCCGGTTCACCCGAAGAGACGCATCCCTGACGGGTTGTCCGGCATGTGGCCCATGATCATGGTGCACTGAGGCGTCATCAGAGCCGCGCCGGGGACCGCGCATCCGATCCGCCACTTCCGATCCGCCACTTCCGATCCGAAGGAACGGTGTTCCCGGCCGTCCGACGCGAGGAGAGGAGACGCGATGCGCGGCAGTGAGGCGGGGCCACTCCTCCCAGGAGGACGACCGCGGGTCCCGCGGACCTCCGGGGGCAGCCGATGAGGACACTCGACGGACCCACCGACCACGTCGTCGTGGTCGGCGCCGGACTCGCCGGGCTCTCCGCCGCCCTGCACCTCCTCGGTGCCGGGCGCGCCGTCACCGTGGTCGATCGCGGTACGCGGCCCGGCGGCCGGGCCGGTCGCGTCGAACGCGGCGGCTATCACCTCGACACCGGCCCCACCGTCCTCACCATGCCCGGCCTCGTCGAGGACGCCTTCGCCGCCGTCGGCGACAAGCTCGCCGACCGGCTCGACCTCATCCCCCTGCATCCCGCCTACCGGGCGCGGTTCGCCGACGGCAGCGCACTGGACGTCCACACCGACGGCGACGCGATGGCGGCCGAGGTCGAACGCTTCGCCGGATCCCGCGAAGCGCACGGCTACCGGCGGCTGCGCCACTGGCTGGAGAAGCTGTACGCGGTCCAGGCACGTCGTTTCATCGACGCGAACTTCGACTCGCCGCTGTCCCTCCTCCACCCCGACCTCGTGCGCCTCGCCGCACTCGGCGGCTTCGGCCGGCTCGACGCGCGCATCGGGTCCTTCATCTCGGACGAGCGCCTGCGCCGGATCTTCTCCTTCCAGGCCCTGTACGCCGGAATCCCGCCCGCCAAGGCGCTTGCCGCGTACGCCGTCATCGCCTACATGGACACCGTCGCCGGGGTCTGCTTCCCGCGCGGCGGCATGCACGCCCTGCCCCGCGCGATGGCCGACGCGGCGGCGGACGCGGGCGCCGACTTCCGTTACGGCCACGACGTCACGCGCCTGGAGCGGTCGGGCGGCGGATCCGGTGACCGGATCACGGCCGTCGTCACCGGCCACGGGGACGACCAGGTGCGCATCCCCTGCGACGCCGTCGTCCTCACACCCGACCTGCCCGTCACCTACCGTCTGCTCGGCCGGCCGCCGCGCCGCCCGGTGCCGCTGCGGTTCTCGCCGTCCGCCGTGATCCTGCACGCCGGCACCGACCGCACCTGGCCGGGGCTCGGCCACCACACCATCTCGTTCGGACACGCCTGGAAGCGTACGTTCCGGGAACTGACGCACACCGGGAGCCTCATGAGCGACCCGTCCCTGCTCATCACCCGTCCCACGGCCACCGACCCCGGCCTCGCCCCGCCGGGCCGCCACCTGCACTACATCCTGGCGCCCTGCCCCAACACCCGTATCGGGCCCGGCGTCCGGGAGTGGGCGGACCTCGGCCCCCGCTACCGCGACAGCCTCCTCGCCGAGCTCGAACGCCGGGGACTGGACGGACTCGGCGCGGCCATCGAGGAGGAGTGCCTCGTCACCCCCGCCGACTGGGCCGCCGAAGGACACGCGGAAGGGACCCCGTTCTCCGCGGCGCACACGTTCGCGCAGACCGGCCCCTTCCGGCCGCGCAACCTGGTGCGCGGCACCACCAACGCGGTACTCGCCGGATGCGGCACCACCCCCGGAGTCGGCGTCCCCACGGTCCTGATCTCCGGCAAGCTCGCCGCCGCCCGCGTCACCGGTACCGGTACCGGTGACAAGGCGGCCGTCCGCGTACCGAAAGGACGGCGCGCATGACCGACCGTGAACTCGACGCCGCCGGCATCGGCGACCCCGGTCTGCGCGTCGCCTACACCCGGTGCCGCCGGCTCAACGCCCGGCACGGCAGGACCTACTTCCTCGCCACCCGTCTCCTGCCCGTCGAACGGCGCCCCGCCGTCCACGCGCTCTACGGCTTCGCACGCTGGGCCGACGACATCGTCGACGACCTCGACAGACCCGCGACCACCGCCGAACGGGCGGATCAACTGGGCGCGCTCCAGCAGCGGTTGGCGGACGGGCTGCGCTCGGGCCGCAGCCGCGAACCGGTGATCAGGGCGCTCGCGGACACGGCGAGGACCTACGGCATCGACCACCGGCTGTTCCGCGACTTCCTGACCGCCATACGCAGCGACCTCACGGTCACGGACTACGCGACCTACGACGATCTGCGCCGCTACATGCACGGCTCGGCCGCCGTGATCGGCCTCCAGATGCTCCCCGTGCTCGGCACCGTCGCACCGCGCGAGGTGGCCGCCCCGCACGCCGCCGCGCTCGGCGTCGCTTTCCAGCTGACCAACTTCATCAGGGACGTCGGCGAGGACCTCGACCGCGGCCGCGTCTACCTCCCCGCCGATCTGCTCGCCGCGCACGGGGTCGACCGCGAACTGCTGGAGTGGAGCCGTACCACCGGCGCGCGGGACACACGGATCACCGCCGCCCTGAAATCCGCCGTCGCTCTGACCCGAGGCGTCTACCGGCACGCGGCGCCCGGCATCCGGATGCTCGACCCGGTGGCCCGCCCCTGTATCCGCGCGGCGTTCGTCCTGTACGGCGGGATCCTCGACGCCGTCGCCGACGAGGGGTACGCCGTGCTGCACCGCCGCGCCGTCGTACGGCGCCGACGGCGGGCGGCCGTCGCCGTCGACGGGCTTCTACGGGTGGCGGCGGCCCGGACCAGAGCCGCCGTGCGCGAGGGGGCCGTATGAGCACATACGACGACGGCGCGCGGGGACGGACACCCGGCGGCGGCGGGTGGCTCGGCCGGTACCCGTTGCGGCTGCGCCGTGAAGCTGTCGACTGGGCTCATCAGAAGCCCAGTTGGCGCGAGGCGCGACCGGCACTCATCGCGGGGGCGTTGAAGCGGGCGCTCGCCGGACCGTCCGGCAACTGGTACGTGGTCGGCGCCGCCCGCGACGTACGCCCCGGCCGCCCGCTCGGACGTACCGTCGCGGGCACCGAACTGGTCCTGTGGCGCGAGGAGTCGGGGCGTCTGGTGGCGGGCCCCGGCGCCTGCCCGCACCTCGGCGCGCCGCTCAGGAACGGCCGGGTGCACTGCGGCACCCTCATCTGCCACTGGCACGGACTCGCCCTGGACGGTGGGCCGTTCGCGGGCTGGGAGCCCGTCCCGGCATACGACGACGGGGTGTTGGCGTGGGTACGGCTCGACCGGGCGGGTGGCGGGAGCCCGTCGGACCGGCCGGCCGTCCCGCCCCGGCCCGAGGCCGCCGGGGCGGTGGACGCCGTCTACACCGGCTTCGGGGTGTGCGAGCCCGAGGACGTGGTGGCCAACCGGCTCGACCCCTGGCACGGTGCCTGGCTGCACCCGTACTCGTTCGTGGACCTCACGGTCCTCTCGACGCCGGGGGAGGGCGATGACCCCGGTGCGGGCGACGGCTTCGCCGTGGACGTGTCCTTCAAGTTGGCGGGCCGGGCCGTGGTGCCCGTCCGCGCCGTGTTCACGGCGCCCGGACCGCGCACGGTCGTCATGCGCATCACGGAGGGCGAGGGCCGGGGCTCCGTCGTGGAGACACACGCCACCCCGGTCGGCCACGACGACCGCGGCCGACCCCGAACCGCCGTGATCGAGGCGGTCGTCGCGGCCTCCGACCGCCCGGGGTTCGCCGCGGCACGGGCCGCCGCTCCCGCGCTGCGCCCACTGATGCGCGCCGTCGCGGGCCGCCTCTGGCGCGACGACCTCGCCTACGCGGAACGCCGCTGGCACCTGCGCAGCACGGGCCGGTTTCCCGGCTGAGGCGTGTCCGGAGAGCCCCGCCCGGCCGGCGGGGGCCCGGCACGGCGCCTCTTTCCCGTAACCCCCGAGGGGGGGACGGAAGGCACCCCCCGCGCTCTCGGAGTCGGCCGAGTACGGCCCGCCCATCCACCACGCCGGTCCTCCGCCTCGCGATGCACCGCTCCACGCCACGGGCCGACGGCGCTGTGCTTTCCGGGCACGCCCCGGGCCGTCGGCCGGGCCGGCCGGGCTGCCCCATCGAGCCCGTCCGGTGTTCGAGGACCAACCGCCCGGCATAGGTATCCGTACTCATGTTCCCGTGCCGGCCGCCCGGCAGGGTGTTCCGTATGAGCGACCTGCCCATCGCGCCTCCGGCCCTCGACTCCGCCGGCCCCTCGGTGAAGTCCCCCGTGCAGCGGGGCGCCGATGTGGGTGTCTCGTGCGGGCTCGTCCTCCTTGAGCTGATCGCCCTGGCCGTGATCGTCGTCCTGTGGCCGTTCTTCGATCATTTCGACCTCGACCCCGCCACGAGCGTCGAACCGCACTCCCTCTGGCGCTATCTGCCCGCCCTCGGCGCCCTCGGCGTACTGGCGTTGGTGGCCGCGGTGATCGCCTCCCGCGCGCGGGCCACGGTCACCGCGGTGGCCCAGGGCGTGATGGCCGTGCTCGTCGTCTTCGCCTTCTTCGCCGGAGCCGCGCTGCAATCCCACCAGGACGAGAAGGAGCGTCCCGTTCCCGCCCCGACCGGGCCCGTGGGCTGCCGCAGCGGCGGCGACAACACCGAGTGCGCGCGGTACGGCGGGTGACCGCTCAGGAGGCGCGCCGTGTCAGCCGCACGAGCGCCCGCAGGCCCGCCGACCGGCCCCGGTCCGGCACGGTCCACAGCGTCTGACCGCGGACGCCCCACCGCTCCAGCAGCGCGTTGGCGGCCAGAAAGCCCGTGGTCGCCGCGCGTTCCATGAGCGCCACCGGGAGGTCGGTGCGGACCAGATCGCCCGCCACCACGACGTCCGGGTCGGGTGTGCGTACGGTGGGTCGGTCGCCGTAGCCACCCACCGGGAACAGCGGGCAGTCCGAGCGCCACTCGTGGAGCGCGTCGACGGTCCTCGCGGACCGCGTCTCCGGATACACCCGGTGCAACTGCTCCACCAGCAACCGCTGTTGGGCGGCCCGGTCGGTGCCGGGGGCGACGGCGTACGCGTGCAGCTCGACCACCGAGCCGCCGGTCCCGGCCGCCCACCGCGCCGCCTCGCCCTCCCAGCGCTCCAGCACGCTCACGTTGTCGAGCCCGCCGAATCCGCTGGTCCCGAGGAAACCGGGCCGGTCCGCCGCCACCGGACGGTCCAGCCACAGCCGCGACACCAGGAACGGCGGGGCGTCGCGCAGCCTGCCGATCCGGGCCCGCCACCGCTCGTCGCACAGCCGGTGCGATTCGGCGACCAGTTGACGCAGTCCGCCGCTGTCCAGCGCGAGCACCACCGCGTCGTACCGCCGTGGCCGCCCGTCCGCCGTCACCGTCAGACCACCGCCCGGCGCCGGAGCCACCTCCTCCACCGCCGTACCGGTGCGCAACCCGGCCCCGAGCCCCGTGAGATACGAGCCCAGCGGCTCCCACAGAGCGGCCGGGAAGGGCTCGTTGGGGACATCGAACAGCAACCCCTCGCTCGACCCGAGGAAGTAGATGTGGAACATCAACACCAGTTCGGCGGCGGACAGTTCACCCGGATCGCAGAAGAAGCTGCGGGAGAACACCTCGAACGCCAGATGCCGCGCCGCCTCGGGGAAGCGGATCGCGGACAGGAAGTCCTCGGCGCTGACCCCGTCCAACTCCTCGTACACCCGCGGCACTCGCACATCGAGGAGGGGCAGCGCGGCCCTCGGATCCATCCGGGCCAGATCACGCCAGCCGAAGGTGGGGCTGAGCGCGACGAAACCCAGGGCGCTCCACGGCGGTGTGCGCGGGACGCGCGCGAAGCTGTCGTACAGCTCCCTGCCGCCGCCGTGGCGCAGCGGATAGTCCGGCAGCCCGGAGAGCATACGGAGGCCGGGATCAGCGCGCCGGAGCAGACCCCGGAGGTTGTAGTACTGGCGGAAGAAGGCGTGGAATCCCCGGCTCATGGTGACCGTCGAACCGTCGGCCAGCGTGACCGGCCGGCCCGCCAGCCGCCCGCCGAGACCCGGTTCACGCTCGTACAGCGTGACGCCCACCCCCCGCTCCACGAGCCCGGTGGCGGCGGCGAGCCCCGCGATGCCGCCCCCGACGACCGCCACGTGCGGTGCGTCGCCGCCGCCGAACCGGTCGCGCCCCGGCGCCGGCCGGACCACTGTGGCGCGGCGATCCCGGCCACGGCGCGGGGCGGTCACACCCGTGCCGTCCGTCCGGCGTCCGGTGGTCACCGCGCGTCCCCGCTCCCCGCCGCGCGGCTGCCCACGAAGGTGTGCGCGATGCCCGTCTGCCAGCCCGGCATCGGCAGCACCCGGACGGACCCGAACCCGGCGCGCCGCAGCCGGTCACCGAAGGCCGGCGCGGTGTCGAACTCGACCACGCTGCGCCACAGATGGCGGTAGAGGTCCGCGTCACCGGCGAGCCGCGCCGCGGGCAGCACGACGCCCTTGCACACCGCCGTCCAGACCGCGTGGTCCACGGGGCGCCCGCCGAGCGCGTACTCGTGCACCCCGATCCGGCCGCCCGGCGCCAGCAGGGACCGCACGAGGCCGAGCGCCCGGTCCGGCTCGGTGAGGTTCCGGAAGAGGTACGCGGCGAAGACCCCGTCGAACGGACCGGTGACCCCCGCCTCGCCCAGCCGCTCCACGGGCGCGTGGACGAACGAGACGCTCGACGGCCACGCCTTGGCGGCCGCTCGCTCCAGCATCCCGGCCGACGCGTCCACGGCGACGATCTCGGCGCGCGGCGCGGCGGCCAGCAGCGCGGCCGTCGACGCGCCTGTCCCGCACCCAAGGTCCAGCAGCCGCAGCCCGGCGCCGCCACGGGGCGGTCGCAGACGCCGGGCGGAGCGTCTGAGGTGCGCGTGATAGCCCGGGTTGACGGAGACCAGCCGGTCGTAGGCGAGCGCGGCATGGTCGAACGCGGCGGACAGTTCGGCGTCGTGCAGGAGCGTCATCCGACGGCCCTTCCTCTCGGTGCCCGGCGGGGCAGCCAGGGCAGTTCGGCGACGGTGCGCAGCATCGGCCCCACCGGGGTGCGCAGGCCGATCGTGAAGTCCTCGTACGGGCGGGTGCCGCCGTCGAGGAAGCGGAGCAGCCGCTCCATCGGCACGCGCCGGAACAGCCCCTCGAAGAACTCGGCGCCCTCGACCCGGCCGCTGTCCAGTCCCCGCAGCAGCACCGCGTCCATCGCCCCGGCCCGCGCCGGGTAGGCGGGCGGCGGCTCGGGCACCCGTCCGGCGAAGTACGCGGCGGCGACGGCGCGGGCCTGTCGCTGAACGGCCGCGAAGGTGTAGCCGGTCGACGGGCGCGTGGCGCCGCCCGCGGTCCCGATACGGAACACCGAACGGCCCGCCCGGCGCGGGAAGCGGCCGTCGGTCATCGGGATGACCCCCTGCTCGGTCGCGGTCACCTCGAAGGGGCCCAGCCCGAGCACCCGTTCGGTGTAGTGCGTGAGTGCCCGCTCGTAGCCCGCGTCGTCCAGCACCGTGCGGGAGAACTCGGTGTACTCGACCAGCGCCTCGTGGGCGTTGGTCGGCAGGACGTATCCGAACGACAGTCCGTGCGCGGGCTGCGGGGTCCGGAAGTCCATCAGATCGGCGATCCGGGGATCGAACACCGGCCGTTCGGTCCGGACGAACCAGCCGCGGAAGTGCTGGAGCAGCGTCGTCCGCGCGGGCGGCAGGACGCGTGGCGGACGCGAGTCGAACACCCAGCGGGCGCGCAGGGTCAGTTCAAAGCCGTCGGCCGCGACGCCCGTCACCTCGGCGCCCGACGCCACATCGCTGATCCCGTCGATCCGCGCCGTCACGCGGCGCGGCGCCCCGGGCCCGTCGAGCCGACGGGCCAGCAGCGCCTCGAAGGAGCCCGACCGCAGCATCTTGTAACGGAACGGAGCGGGCCGCCCCATGCTCACGGCCCCGTCCCGTCCCCGTACCCGCAGCGACTCCCACGAGGCGGTCAGCGCACCGTCGAAGTCGCCGGGTGACGCCTCCCAGAAACACCAGGTCCGCTCCGGCGGCCTCAGCGGACCGGCGGGCGCGTCGATCAGCGTCACGCCGGGCACCGGGTGGCCGGGGGGAGGGGTGCGGAGCCGGTACGCGAGCGAGAGACCCGCCGCGCCCGCGCCGACCACGATCACATCCGTCTCTCGCACCACCGCTCCCTCGCACCGCCGCTTCTGACGTCCCGGCATCAGCATTCCGCATCGGCGGCCGACTCGGACGCAGGCGCCGCGGGGCGGCGGGAGGTGTTACGGCGAGACGGGCGGCAACGTCAGGTCCGTGCAGCCGTGTTGCTCGGCCCTGCGTTCGGCGAACGCGGTGAGGGCGTCCCTGGCGAATTCGTCCACCGGGCCGTCGACGTACACGTACTGCGTGGGATCGACCCGGAACAGGGCCCGGGGACCGTCGCCGGGGCACTTCGCGGTCGCCCAGTAGGAGCCCTTGGCGCCACCCGCACCACGCAGGTGCGTCCGGACGTCGGGGTCGTCCGAGCGCAGACGCTGCGCGAACGGTCCGAACGCCGCCTCGAAGTCGAACAGATGCACGGCCTCGGCCTTCGTCTCGCCCAGTACACAACGCTCCAGAGGCGCCGTCCCGCTCTCCGGGGCGTCCTGGATCCAGTGGACGTAGTCCTGGTCGCGCAGCGGGATTCCCGCGCATGTCCCTTTCGCGGCGAAGGGGGACGTGCGCTCCGCCGGAGCGGGCAGCCGCGGGATGCTGCCGCCGGCCTTCGCTTCGCAGTCCCAGTCCTCGGCCGCGTTGACCGCGGTCGCGGCCACGAACTCGGCGATCCCGCGCGCCCGCTCGGAGTCGCTCGCGTCGTACATGTCGTCCAGGTCGTCCACGTCACGGTCATTCGCCGTCACGAAGACCGCGCCGGCCTTGTTGCCGCAGTTCAGAACGACCGCCGTGTTGGCGAGATCGGTGTAGCCGCGCCATCCGCCGCCGAGCGGGATCGGTGGTGAGTCACCCGACACCTCGTCCAGCCGCTGGAAGGCATCGGACTTCTCCCAGTACTTGGCCGTCGGGTCGGGGACCCGGGCGATGGTGAGGTCGAGACCCGCGACCGTGCACGAGTCGAAGTCCCCGTCGGGGCCGCCCCTGCGGTGGTCCAGCGTCAGCCGCGTCCCGTCCTTCCCGGTGTACCAGGCGGACTCCTCGTACGGGATCAGCCCTTCGCAGAAGGATTTCAGGCTCTCCTCGTACCGCCAGCCCTTGCCTGTGTCGCTCACGCGGTACCACCCGTAGCCGGCGGCGACCACCAGTACCAGCGACAGCGCCAGGTAGGGGGCCCAGCGGCGTATCGCCTTCACTGACCGACCTTCATCTCTGTGTTTCTCTCTGCTCGAAGCGGTGGACGCGCACGGGTGCCCGCTCCGGGGGCGGCACGGCGGCCGGTCCGGGCTGATCTCCGCCCGGTGGCGGCGCACCGCGGCATACACCCCCGATGTCGCGACCACACGCCTTCCGGTTCCCGGCGGATGATACGTGTGGGCCCCCGACCTCCCCGAAGTCGCCCCGGGGGACGCCCGATTCGTCGGCGGACGCCGGGCCCGGAGGTCGTGACGGGCGGCCGTTCAGGACGGGCAGGCGTCCGCGTCCGCGCCGCGGTACGTGCGGTACACGGGCGCCGGGTCGCGCCCGCCGGTCCGTCGCGGATGCTCGACGACGGGCACGGGTTTGCAGGCGGCCCACTGGTCGTTCGCGTCCGGACCCTCGAAGCCGTACGTCCCGGCGGCGCCCACCAGACAGGAGTTGCAGGTGCTGCCGGAGATGCTGGGAATGACCAGCGTGTGGAAGACGTCGTCCTTCGACGGCAGGTAGGCGGCCCCCGGCGTCCGGGTGTCGTCCTCGTTGATCTCGGTGAACGTACGGTCCACGGCGTCGGCGAGCAGGGTGAAGGCGTCGTGGTACATGACGGCGTAACCGTCGTCGAGCGGTTTGACGCCCAACTCGTGTGCGTCGTCCAGCGCGCGGAAGCCGTCGAGGAACCGGCCCAGCGCCTTCTTCGGCTCGGACCCCTCGGCCCACCACCGCGGGTCGACGGCGGACGCGTCGACGATCGTGGCCCGCGCCTCCTCCAGCCACCGGGTGGACTCGTCCGTGGTGAGGGTGGGCTCCAGCCCTATGCCGACCTTCAGGATGCGCAGCTCCGAGGTGCGCCCGCAGGTGCCTTCCTGCGCGAGGCGCGCGACGAAGGCGGGCAGGTCCTGGTCGCGGCCGGCGAAGAAGACCGTGTCGGACTTCTCGTTGCAGATCTTCTGTACGGCGTCGGTGAACCGCTGCGGGATGCCCCGGGCGGTTCCGGACGAGCCGATGAAGTTGGAGCTGTGGTTCGACAGGTCGTACGTGTCGTTGAAGTGCCGCTCGAAGACGGCGCGCAGATTCTTCGAGTACACGTCCTCGTCGCGGTTGTCCCACACCAGGAACCCCTTGCGGTCCGCCGGGTTCCTGTCCAGATAGAGCTTCAGCGCGCGGGTGAACTGGTCGTTGTTCGGGGAGGTCTTGAAGAAGTACGTGGAGTTCATGTCGGCCGAGGTGATGACCGGGCCGACGGTGGGGATCTTGAGCTTGCTCAGCGCCCGGATCGTGTCCCGTGTCTCCGCAGTGCTGCTCGGGATGCCGGTCACCCCCACCAGCGGTGAGGCGGTTTCCTCCGACAGTTCGGCCAGCCGCTCGACGACGGGCTCCCAGGCGTCGAGGTTCCGGCCGTCGGGGGCCAGCAGTAACTGGTAGCGCGGTCCGCCGAAACTGTTCGCCTGACGCTGCGCCGTCAGTGCCCCGGCGAGTCCCCGGCGGATCATGTCCGTCGTCATCGCGCTGTGCTCGTCCGCCGTGAAGGGCATCATCAACGCGATCCGTACGTACGGGATCCTGGGCCCGCTCGACGGGTCCTCCCAGCCCTTGCGTACACGGGCGTTCTCGTCCGCGACGGCCCGGATGAGGCTCGCGACCTCCGGGTCGGCCTCGAAGACACCCTCGGTGACACCCACGCAGTCACCGCCGATCTCCTCCAGCTCGTCACCGCACGGACCGGGACCCCGTAAGAGAGAGACCACGAGCGCGATCACGGCTGCGGTCAGCGCCACGAGACCGAGTACGGCCAGCCACTCGACCGGGCCCCACTCGCGGGGATGACGACGGAACAGACGGACCAACATGCTTCCTCCTCACTCGCCGGGGATGGGCAACGGGCGTTTCCTGCGGGCCGCGACGGGCCAGCTGCGGGCCGCCTGGCCCAGCACGGCGTGCCAGGACCGGTGCCGCGGCGAGAGGAACGCCAGCTCCTCGCCGACCGCCTTGCACATGTCCGGGTCCGGCTCGGCGTGCGGCTCCGACACATGCCACAGGGCGTGCAGCAGCCGGTTGACGCAGCGCTCGATCTCGTCCAGCTCCGCGTACCGGCCGTCGTGCGCCCCGAGCGCGACCTGTGTCCGTTCGTCGAACCAGTCCCCGGCCGGCGGAGTCGGTGGTGTCGGCGCCGTCGCCGCGTACCGCAGGCACAACACCCAGTGCGCCGCGGCCTGTTCGTCCTGCTCCGACTGGAACTCCTCGGCCAGCGCCGCGACGACCGTCTCGGCGTTCCCGGCGGCGAGCGTGTGCCGCAGCGCGTCCGCCTCCCCGCTCTCGCCCCGCTGGGCGTGGTGTATCCGCAGGAAGCGGTGGATCTCCTGCCAGCCCCGGCCGTCCTCCACCCCGCGCGACGTACGCCGCGCCTCGTGCACCAGCAGGGTCTGCAACAGCATGTCCGCGACCAGCGGCTCGTCCGGGCTGGTGAGCCGCTGCCACTGCTGGTCCTCCAGATAGTCGGTCGCCGAGTTCGCGGGCAGCTGGTCGGGTCCCTGGAAGCGCAGATGGGCCGCCAGGGCCTCCGCCGCCGTGCTGTCACGGGCGAGGGAGAGCAGCGTCAGCCGGTCGCGCTGGCGCCGGTCCGGCAGCAGCCGCTCCAGAAGCACCTCGGTGACCGCGCGCCCCTCCTTCGTGGTCAGTTCGAGCAGCCCTCGCGGCTCCACGCCGGCACCCCGCCCGGTCGCGTCCAGGACCGCCGCGCACAGCACGGTGGTCGCCGCGGGATGCCCGCCCGTCAGCGAGTGCACGGCGGATGCCAGATACGGGTGGAGCGGCCGGGCCGGCCGGTCCGGCACCAGCAGCGGCAGGATGTCGTCCCGGCTCAGCGGGGCGAGCGGCACGGCGAGCAGACCGGCGGACGGCGCGCGGCCCCGGCGCTCCCAGCCGGAGGACCGCACCACGTCGACGAGTTCCCGCCGGATCGCGTCGTCGTCGTCCTCCGGCAGCTCACCGAGCCGGGTGGCCACGACGACGAGCTCCTCGTGGTCGGGGCGTTCGGGCAGCGCCCGGTTCTTCAGGAGCAGATCGAGGAAGGTCCGGCCCGCCGTGTGGTGGGCGTCGTCGAGCAGCACCAGCGGCCACGGCTCCCGGTTCCACCGCTGGAGCCGTCCGTAGGAGGCGGCGATGTCGTGCAGGAAGGCGGCCATCAGACTCTGCTCGGCGAAGTCCCGGTAGTCACCGCCCTGGTGGAACCACTCGCCGAGCAGCGGCAGCGGATCCTGGCCGTCCGTGCCCGGCGGGAAGCGGCGCCCGTACCAGTCGCGGGCGGGACCCGGACCGTACCGCTCGGTGTACTCCGCCATCACCGCGTCCGTGACCGCCTCGCCGTCCCGGTCCCGGTCCCGGTCCCCGTCCCGCTCCGCGCCGTCGCCCGCCGCGTCCTTCAGCCGGCCCTCGACCGCGGTGGCCCAGGTGTGCCGCAGCGCGTCCTCGTCCCCGTCGGCGAGCCGGCAGGCCCGCAGCAGCCGGGCGTGCAGCAGACACGTCGCGTCCCGCTGCTCCGAGTTGTCGCGTTCCCAGCCGGAGACCGCGAACAGGCCGGGAGTCAGGACCGGGAAACGACGCCGCAGACCGGGCGCGAGAGCGCACACCAGCTCCGCCAGAACCCCGACGAGGGTCGACGCGGTGGCGGCGGCGCCGTCGTCCGGGGCGTACGGCAGGGTGCCCGACTCGGTCGGCACGACCTTGACATGGGCCAGCGGGAGCCGGTCCCGGTAGTGCGACGCGAGGTCGGCCAGGACGGCGCTGCGCCCCATGCCGTGGTGGCCCGTGACCAGGACCACGGGCAGATCGCCGTGGTGTTCCCGGGGCGTACGGGACCTCTCGTCGTATGTCAGACCGGTGAGGCGGGGGACCAGCGAGCGCAGCAGCGGATCCCGGCCGTGGAGGGGGGACATACCCGAGGAGCGCATGTGATCGCGTCACGCACCCTTCGTCCGTCGCCGTTTCCCGAGACACAACCGTCGATTTCCCTACCAATGAAGCCCGGAATCAACGAACTTACCGGTCGGGTAAGCGCTCTCGCCAGGCCGACACCACACTCTGTCACCCGGTTGTGACAGGTGGGACCGGCCGGCGCACGCGTCCGGGGACGGCTTCAGGGATGCGGATGGATGTCGAGTTCGACGTTCTCGGGAAGCGCGTCCGCCCCGCGGATCTCACCCGCGTAGGAGAGCCGGACCAGCCGGAGCCGGCGCAGCCCGGCCAGGGATCCGAGGTCAAGCTCCGAGACCTGCGACAGATGGATTTCCTCAAGTCCCGGAAGTCGCCTGGCGATTCGCCGCAGCGGCACCGCCGCGCCCGGTCGGGCCCGCACCGTCAGATGCGTGACCTGAGGGATCTCCGTACGCGGCGCGAACAGCAGCATGCTGAGCTGCTGCGGCGACAGGGTCAGCCGCCGCATATCAGGCAACTCGCCGAGCAGGGAGCCCCATTCGTCGGGCGTCACGCGATCGCTCGCGTCCTGGAGCCGCAGCTCCTCCAGCCCTCGGCAGCGCACGATCCCCGCGAGCTGCGCGGCGGCCGGCGGCAGGGACAGCAGACGCAGCTCGGCGGCGCGCGGCAGGTCGGTCAGACCGCGCCACGGCACTTCCGGCCCCACCAGCAGCCCTTCGAGCGCCGGGCAGTCCGACAGCTTCAGCAGCGGCTCGAACTGGGGGAGATCCCGCAGCTCCAGCCGCCGCAGTCGCGGCAGCCGGGTCAGGGGTGTCGGATCCTTCACGTTCCGGCACCCCTGGAGCGCCAGCGTCTCCAGCTCCGGATAGACGGACAGCACGTCCAGGTCGTCCAGTTGGAGCGTGTTGTGCAGCCGCAGCTCACGAAGCCGCCGCGGATTGAGCGCCGTGCGGATCTCCTCGGGACCGAAGTCACCGTGCAGGCCTACGCGTCGATAGCCGGACATGGTGCGCAGGGCGTCCAGCTCGGCGTGCGAGCGAACCGTCACCGTCTCGTCCGGCGCGGTCTCCAGGAGCGGCCGTACGATCTCCTCCGCGTACACCAGTGTGTCGAACCGGTCCCAGTGGTCGAGGAGTTGGGCCCGCACGGCGGACTGGGTCGTCTCCAGGAACTCACGGAGCCGGGGGATCGCCGCGTCACCGCCGATCTGGCATATCGCGTGGACGGTCGCGAGCTCCTCGTCGCCCTCCAGATCCTTCGCACGCGGCAGCAGGCCGAGCAGCAGCGGGCCGGTCTGGGCCAGCGATCTCGCCTCGCGCAGACTGCGCGGAGGCAGCATCCGCGCCGCGCGGTCCTCGATCGCCTCACGGACCGTCGGCTCCAGACGCGTCGCCTGTTCGAGGGAGGCGAGGGCGAGGAGACGCAACCGCGCCTGCACCGCCGCGTCCTTCTCCCGGTCGCCCCGCTCCCGCAGACGGGTCAGCAGGTCGGCGCGTTCCTGGTGTCTCGCCTGTGCGACGGCCATCTGAACCACGTCCTCCCACTGGTCCAAGTGCGCGTTGTTCACCAGCATGCCCGTGTCGCGCTCCTCCAGCACCGCACGGGCCCCGAGGAAGTCCTGAAAGGTCCGGTGGATGAAGCTCACCGCACCCGCGGCGGGCTCCCGCAGCAGGCCCGAGCGGTCCAGCAGGTGCTGAAGCGCCTCTTCCGGCGTACCGACCTCAGCCAGGCGCGGTACGGAGGGCTGGAGCCGGCGCACCACGTCCACCGCGTCCGCCAGTTCCAGCTGTGTGCGCTCGTTGCGCAGCAGCCAGTACGCCAGCCGCTGGAGCGGTTCCGTCGCGGACTTCTGGTCCAGCTCCGGGCGGTGGCCGGGCCCGTACACCTCGCGCTCCAGGTCGCGCCGCTCCAACAGCATGGACAGCGCCGCCTCGTACAGCGAGGCGCGGCCCTGCGGCAGGAAACCGCGGCGCTCCCGGTGCAGGGCGCACATCAGCGCGCACATCAGCGGGTTGGTCGCCAGCCGGCTCAACTCGGGGCTGCTGCGCAGCGACAGCGTCAGCGATTCACCCAGCTCCCGCGTCGCCCCGGCCGCCGTGTGCCAGCGCCGGATGAACTGCCGCATGTCGGCCGGGCGCATCGCGCTGAGCGTGTACTCCTGGAAGCCCTCGCGCGCCAGCCACTGCCGGTCGAGTGCCGAGGGGCGCGAGGTGAGCAGCCACAGATTGCCCGGGAAGACGGCGATCAGCTTCTTGAGCCAGGCCCTGGCGCGGACCCGTTCGGCCTTGGGGATCTCGTCGGCGCCGTCGATCAGGAGCAGGCCGCGCCCGTGCTGCAACACCCGCGCCGCCCATCCGTCGGGCTCGGTGCCCACCAGCGGACAGCGGATCCAGCGCAGGAAGTCCTCGGGCATGGGCAGTTCGGCGTCCTTGCGCACCAGCGCGCGCAGCGGCAGTACGAACGGCACGCGCCCGTACAACTGCGGCAGGCCGCCGGGCACCCGGTCCTGCTGCGCCGTGGTGAGGGCCAGCCACTGGACGAGCGTCGTCTTGCCGGTGCCCGCGACCCCGCGCAGCAGGACCCGCTCATGACTGGCGAGAAGCGCCTCGGCGGGGCCGCCGGCGCGCTCCGCCTCCGAGTCCCGGTCCCCGCCCGGCTCCCCGCTCGCCATGGGCACCGGGTCCGTGCCACCCCGGTACGGCATGGCCTCCAGGCTCAGGTACGCGGACTCCAACGGCCAGTCCTGGCCGTCCGGTTCGCGCAGGTCGACGCCGTAGATCGTGAGACGGCCGTGGCTTTCGACGACATAGCGCGCGTACGCCTCCTCGAACTCGGTGTCCTGGCGGCTGATGTCGGGCAGCCGATCCAGCAGCCGGTCCAACTTCTCGCTCTGCTCGCGCAGTTCGCGGCTCTGCTCGATCTGGGCGCGGGCCGCGAAGCCCGCCTGCCGGCTGAAGAGGCGTACGAGATGCACGCACGCCGTCTCCAGAAGACGGTCGTGGAAGCGGGCGGCGTCGTCGCTGAGGAGCCGTCGGGTGTCGGGGCCCGCGCTCCTGGACAGCTCGGCGGCCAGCCGTTCGGGTCCCAGCGCGAAGGCGTGCACGTCGTCCATGTCGAGATCGCCGAGCGCGTGCAGGGTACGGGTCAGGGCCTGGCCGACGGCGTCGTGCTCGTCGGCGCCGACCGGCGGGTCGTGGGGTCCGGCCGCGCTCACCGCGCGGCGCACCAACTCGCGGGCGAGCTTGTGCAGATCGTCCTCGGTGAGGGTGCGGTGCTCCTTGGTGAAGGCGACCAGCCGGCGGATCGGGATCGGCCGGTCGCCGAACTCCGCCTCGGGCACCTTGTTGGCCGGTAACAGCAGCCGTTTCAGCACCGGCACGACCACCGCGGACGCGATCCGCAGCCCCACCACGCCGCCGTCCACAGCAGCCCCCTCCCTCACCCGCGTCGCCACGCCCCCGTGCGGGGCCGGTGCGACCGTACGGGGCCCGCGGGCCCCGTACCCCGCCTCAGAGTAGCGGCGAAGGACCCGCCGGGGTCAGGGCTCGCAGAGGTCGCGCGGCGCCCGCGCGCCGTCGCACTCCCCGCGCGTACCGCCCACGGCGATCGCCCGGCCGTACCGGGCCCCGGCTGTGCCGGTGGACGGTGCCCCGGGGGCGGCGTACCGGCCCCGGGGCACCGGGGGAGCCGCGGACGCCGGTCGGTTGCCGTGGGGGGTCCCGGCGTCCGCGACTGGTTCATGGCGGTCCTGTCCGATCAGGCGGTCGGCTTCGCCTGATCGGACAGACACTAGGCAAGAGGCCGGGCCCATGCGCAGGGCCTCAGGGCCCACTCGCGGGCCCAGCGGGCGGAAAGGGCCCCCGTCCGGGCGGCGTTTGGTGCCGGTTCGGGTGTCTTGGGTGTGGGGACGGGTGCGGGGCGACGGGCTCGCCGGGGATCGGCGTACCGCGTCGGCGCGCAGTACCGTGGAGTACACGAGGGCCGCCGGACGTCCCGCCGAGGGAGCGCCGGGCCCGGGAACGTCGTAGGTGGAGAGGTGCTCCGTATGGACTCGGATCGTGCTGAGCGTCTGACGGCGGAGCTGCGCTCGCGCGGCGTCATGGCGCACATGGTGCACGCGGGTGTCTACGAGTTCGGTATCCGGGTCGTCCTCGACGACAGGATCGAGGCGCTCTGGGACATGGACGGGGCGGCGGGGCTCGACGCGGAGATCGTCAACGAGGGGGCCCTGATCGGGTTCGTCCCCCATGTGCCCGGGTCGGAGGACTACAGCGAAGAGCAGCTCGTGAACTGCATCGCCACCACGAACTACGCCCTGGACGCCCTCCAGCGACCCGCCGAGCGTACGGAGGGGCGGACGGCGCCCGTCCGCTCGCCGGACCAGCCGCCGCAGGCGACACCGCCGGCCCCGCGACGCCGGTGGCGTGCCCACTGGATCAGGCGGGGCCCGCGCTGACCGGGACGGAGGCGGACGGGGAGCGGACGCCGCGGATGAGCCGGCATGCGCGCCCTCGCCTACGCCGCCTCGCTCCAGCAGCCCGTCCTCGTCATCCACGTCAGCACGGGCGTCGCCGAAGCCGAACGCTTTTGGGACCAGTGGCTGTTGTGGGGCGACCATCTGCCCCCTCCAGGAGCTCGTCTCCCCCTGTCGCGCCGTCATCGCCCCCCTCGTCAACTACAACGAGGCCCTGCACCGCCGGCGGCCCGACCTCACTCTCACCGTGATCCTCCCGGAGATCGTGGTGAGCCAACGGCGCTGCAGCGCGCTGCATGGCCGCACCGCGCCCCGGCTGCGCCGGGCGCTGCGCCCGCTGCGCAAGGTCGTCGTCACCACGCTCCCGTTCCATGTCTGACGGCGGCCCGGCCCCTTTGGTATGTTCCCGACATGAACAAAAGAGGAGTGGACGGCAGCGCGGGGGACGCGGACTACGGCGCCATCGGTGGTGGGTACAGCGACCACCGGCGGCCCGACGAGCGGATCGCCGCACGGATCAACGAGGCGCTCGGGCTGTCGCGGACGGTCGTCAACGTCGGGGCGGGGGCCGGTTCGTACGAGGCGGCCGACCTGGAGGTGACCGCGGTCGAGCCGTCGGCGTCCATGCGGGCGCAGCGGCCGGCCCATCTTCCCGCCGCCGTCGACGCGGTGGCGGAGGACCTGCCGTTCGGGGACGACACCTTCGACGCGGCGATGGCCACGTTCAGCATCCACCAGTGGAGCGACTTCGAGGCGGGGCTCCGCGAGATGCGCCGAGTGGCACGCGGGCCGGTGGTGGTGCTGACGTGCGACCCCGATCTGGTACGGGAGTTCTGGCTGTACGAGTACGCGCCCGCGGTCCTGGACACCGAGGCCCGGCGCTACCCGTCGATCGAGACCATCGCCCGGACGCTGGACGGCGAGGTGTTGGTCCGGCCGGTGCCGATCCCGGCGGACTGCACGGACGGCTTCAACGAGGCGTACTACGCGCGCCCCGAGCGGCTGCTCGACCCCCGGGCCCGGCAGGCCTGTTCGGCCTGGAGCTTCGTCGACGCCGACGAGCGCGAACGGTACGCCGAAGCACTCCGGCGCGATCTCGACTCGGGCGCCTGGGACCGGCGCCACGGCTCGCTCCGCCGACAGCCCTTCCTGCTGGGGTCGTTGGTACTCATCCGGGCGATCCCGTCGTAGCGGTCGTAGCGGCCGTGGTGCGGGCCCCGGATGCCGTGACGGCGGGCCCGCCGCGCCTCCTTTGGTGCCGGATATTCGGTTGCCCCGCTCCGCACGGCCGGTTTTCATGGCCGAGGACATGGCGGCAGACGACAAAGGCGGTGTGCACCGGATGGGTACGACCCGGTTGGAACCGATCTCGTGATCGAGGTTGGTTCATCTCGGCGCTGATTTCCGATCAGCGACCAGGCGAGGCGAACTCCCTCGACGCGAGACGGACACGAGACCCCGTTGTCCTTTCCCGCGTCACCCGAGGAGTCCACCCAGCATGGCCCGTGACAACACGTCCCGCACCAGGAGATCCGGATCCCGCAACACCTCACGGCGGGCGCGTACGGAAGCGCGCGCAGAGTCGTTCCGGTGTCTTCAGTGCGGGCTCGACGTCCCGATGAGCGCGCCCGGTACCGATCACCGCAACCACTGCCCGAACTGTCTGTGGAGCCGTCGTCTCGACGACACCCCCGGCGACCGGCAGGCGGACTACGGTGCCCGGATGGAACCGCTCGCCATCTCCGTGCGCGGCGACGGCGAGTGGGTCCTCGTCCACCGCTGCACGCACTGCGAAGTGATCCACGCCAACCGCACGGCGGGCGACGACAACGCCCTGCCGCTGATCCGGCTGGCCGTGCGCCCACTGGCCCAACCACCGTTCCCCTTCGAACGGTTGAGTGGCCTGTAAACGGCAGGGCGATCACAGGCGCCGGACGGGCCGATCCCGGCCCGTCCGGCGCGTCCGCGCGGCGTTCTCCCCGTGTGGGCCGAGGAACCGCCCCAGCTCCCGGACGAGTTGGTGGACGGGTACGGTGCCGTCCAGCAGCAGTCGCGCGTACCTGGCCATCGGCTCGACGTGACGCTCGTGCGCGGCCCGGCCGTGGGCGAGGTAGCCCAGAAGCCCGGCGCGGGGGTCCTCGTCCGCGCGCAGCTTGCGCAGGGTCTTCCTCGCCAGCCGGATGTCGGCGGGCACGTCCACGTACACCGTCCACCGGGCCCGGTCGCGAACGTAGGGGAGCGTCAGGGCGAACGTGCCCTCCACGACGACGAGTCGGCCCATGCCGAGCGCCGCACCGATCGCCTCCTCCACGCGTGCGCGGTCCATCGCGGCGGGGTCGCTGAAGTCGACGCTCACGCCCTCCCCGTCGATGACGGGCACGCACGGGG
This sequence comes from Streptomyces sp. S4.7, assembly GCF_010384365.1. Lineage (NCBI taxonomy): Bacteria > Bacillati > Actinomycetota > Actinomycetes > Kitasatosporales > Streptomycetaceae > Streptomyces > Streptomyces sp. S4.7. Next base: position 7,411,509 of record NZ_CP048397.1, read on the forward strand.
CGCGCGCGGTGTCGTGGTGGAAGCAGACGTCGAGATGTACGACCGCTGTCGCGGGTCGCGCCGCCGCCAGCGCGGCGGCGAGCGTCGACTTCCCGGAGCCGGCGCCGCCCGCGAGGGCCAGCAGGGGCGGGGAGGTGCTCGGCACGTGCCTCTCGATCCGTACGAGAAATGCTGCGCGAGATATTCGGATGATGCGACCGGCGGTTGTCGGCTACTGTCGTTCAAGTCCGGTCGGCAAGAGGCCAATTCGCCTTGGACCGGGATCCGGACCACAAAATCTCACACGCAGCATCTCCCGGTGCGCAGGCCGCGGCTACTTCTTCGAATGAAATCACGCCGCACGCCGTCTTGATCTCGGGGGACATCGGCATCGGAGCGCCCGGTGCGCAGGCGACGGATACTTCTTTCTCTCAAAAAGGGGACCCGGGTTCGAATCCCGGCGGTCCGGCTTCCGGCCGGACTGTGGTGCAGCGGCCCAGCATCCATGTCTCCGTCGCCGACTTCGACCTCGGGCGCCCGATGCTGTTTCCCGTTCACCCACGCCGCCGGCCGGCGGCGCCGGCGACGACCGGATCCGGGCGCCGGCGGCGTATCTCGCCGTACGGGGCGTCGGCGCTGAGCCGACCGGTGGTGAGTGCGCTGTTGCGGCTGTTTCTCGACGAATGGCGGCGGCACGGCCACGTCAGGGAGAGCTGTCCGGCCACCGACGGGGAGAATCTGACGGCTCCGCAGAGGCGCTCGGACGGACTGATGGCACGGGGCGGTCTCTTCGCGCAGCCACTTCCAGGACGAACTCACGCGCGCCGGGGCCGGACCGGCCCGGCCCGAGGTCAAGGGGTACTGATGAGCCGTCGGAAAGGCTTTGCCGAGGGGGAGGGACGGGCGGACGGCCGTGCGCTGCTGGCCGGGGTCACGGTCCCGTTGGTGACGCCCATGGACCGCCCCGGACAGCCGTCCGCCCCGGCCGCCGACGCTCTGCTCGTCGCCCTTGCGGAGACCGGGGTGCACGGTCTCCTGCTCTTCGGCAGCACCGGAGAGGGGCCCCTGCTGCCCACGGCGCGGTTGGCCGATTTCGCGATCGGGGTGACCAGGCGCTGGCGTGAACTGAGTGACGGCGGAACGGTGTTGGTCAATGTCACGGCGCCCGGCACCGCCGAGGCGCTGGCGAGGGCGGAGGCTGTCCTGCCCGCCGCGCCCGACGCCCTGGTGCTCAGCCCGCCCCTCTACTACCACCATCGGCACGACGAGATCGTCGCCCACTACGCGGCGACCGCCGGACTCGACGTCCCCGTCATCGCCTACAACGCCCCCCGCTACAGCAACCCGCTGACACCCGCCCTGCTCGACGAACTGGTCGAACTGGCGCACCTCGTGGGCATCAAGGACAGCTCGGGCGATCTCGCGCTGGTCGCTCACGCCGTCGCGGCGGCCCGGCGCCGCGACGACTTCGGCGTCAGTCAGGGCGACGAAGGCCAGGCCCTCGACGCGCTGCGGCTCGGCGCCGACGGAGTGGTCCCCGGAGTGGCGAATCTGGCGCCGTCGCCGGCCGTCGAGCTGTTCCGGGCCCACCGCGAGGGGCGGTACGACGACGCGCGGCACGCCCAACTCCTCATCGAGGAGGTGCTGGTGCTGCACACGGTGCGACCGGGTGTGCCGGCGGTGAAGGCCGTGCTGGCCGAACGCGGACTGTGTCCGCTGCACGTGGCCGCGCCCTTCACGCCCTGCTCGGACGCGGAGCGCCACGCGCTGTTCGCTCTGCTGGCACCGCTCGACGCGTATCTCGTACACGCCTGATACGTCGGTCGAGCTGAGCGACGCCACCGGCGGCGGTGGTGCGCACCGGCCCGCCCCCGGCAGGCGCGAGCGACGCTACGTCGACACCTCGGCCCGTGCCGCCGCGAGGAGCGCGTCGGAGAGCGGATCGCCGCTGACCGCGCGGGCCAGGATCAGCGCTCCGACCATCGTGCTGAGGCGTACCAGGCCGTCGTCCCCGTCCCCGTCGTCCGTGGTCATGCGCTGCGCGAATAGCCGGACCCCCTCGGCGTAGGTGTGCCGCGCCGCACTGCCCGCGGCGCCACGCGCCATGTCCACGGCCAGACCCGCCGTGGGGCAGCCGCCGGCCATGTCGTCGCGGTGCTCGGAGGAGAGGTAGTGGCCGATGAAGGCGCGGCGCGAGGCTTCGGGGTCTGCGTCGGTGGCCGCGTCGTCGGCCGTCGGCCGGCCGGCGAGCTGTTCGTCGACGCCCTCGAACGCGCACGCGGTCGCCTCGTCCACGAGGGCTTCCTTGGAGTCGAAGTGCTTGTAGAAGCCGCCGTGGGTGAGACCGGCCGCCTTCATCAGGTCGGCGACGCTGACTCCGTCGGTGCCCTGTTCACGGAAGAGCCGGGAGGCGGTGTCGACGATGCGCCGGCGGTTCTCCCGCGCCTGTTCCTTCGATACGCGGCCCATGGCCACCTCCCTGAATAAATGTTCGATGACATCTATCGTACGCCTCCGCCCTTTCATTTTTAGATTATGGATGTAATCTAAAATCTCGCAACGACCGGACGGAGGTCGTTCGCCTCCGACACAGGGGATGACGATCATGGAACTGAACAACGCGGTGGCGGTCGTCACCGGCGCCAACCGAGGGCTTGGCCGGCGGATAGCCGAACAGCTGCTGGAGCGCGGGGCCAAGGTGTACGCGGGAGCCCGCCGCCCCGAGACGGTCGACCTGCCCGGCGCCGTACCGCTGCGTCTGGACATCACCGACCCGCAGTCGGTACGCGCCGCCGCGGCCGCCGCCCCCGACGCCACGCTCCTGGTCAACAACGCGGGCATCTCCACCCACACACCGCTGGTGTCGGGTGAACTCGACCGGGTCCGCCTGGAGATGGACACCCACTTCTACGGAACGCTTCAGGTGACCCGCGCCTTCGCGCCCGTCATCGAGGGCAACGGCGGTGGCTCGATCCTGAACGTCCTCTCCGTGCTGTCGTGGATCCACCCGGCCGGTTACGGCGCCTACAGCGCGGGCAAGGCGGCGGCCTGGTCCCTCACGGACTCGATCCGCGAGGAGCTGGCACCGCGCGGCATCCAGGTGTCCGCCCTGCATGTGGGCTACATGGACACCGATATGGCCGAGTACGTCGACCCGGCGCAGAAGACCGCCCCGGCCTCGGTCGCGGCGCAGGCCCTGGACGGGCTGGAGAAGGGCGCTCCGGAGATCCTGGCCGACGATCTGACGCGCCAGGTCAAGCAGGGGCTGGGCGTGGTGACCGGCTGACCCCGGCCCCCCTCGACGGCGCCGCGGTCGACGACCGGGACGGCGCCGAAGAGTCAGGCGTCCATGGGCTCGGCGTAGTGCCGGAACTGCGTGCGGTCCCGATGCATGCCCCGGAGCGTCTCGGCCAGCACGGACGGGGCCTTTCGGGGATCCCCGGCGGTGATCGCGCCGGGGATGATCAGCTGAGCCGTGTGGATGCGCTCATCGGCGAGAGCGTCGTGCAGCATCCGGGCGTAGACGCTCTCGGCCGCGAAGGCGATCGAGGTGCCGGCACGGTCGGGGTGCGGCTGGACGGCGCTGCCGCCGTTGACGAACAGCAAGGTGCCCCGGCCGAGGGAGCGCATACCGGGAAGGACCTGGCCCACGGCCGTCATCGGTCCGACGACCGAGAACGGCAGCGGGCCCTCGATGTCGGCCGGGGACGTCTCCGGCACGGGCTTCATGTACTCCGGGTGCGGGATGGGGCTGTACTGGAGGACCTCGACGGGGCCGAGGGCGGAGGCGGCGGACTCCAGGGCGGCGGAGAAGGACGCCGGGTCGGTGACGTCGGCGGCGAAACCGCGCGCGTTCACGCCCTCGCCGCCGAGGTCGCTGGCGAGGGCGTCGACGTGCTCCCGGGTGCGGGACAGCAGGGCGACGTCGAAGCCCTCGCGCCCGAAGCGCCGCGCCACGGCGCCGCCCAGACCCGCGCCGGCTCCGACGATGGCGATGGTGGTCATGTGGGTTCCTTGTCGTGAGGGCCGGGGTGCGGGGGAACCGTCGTGGTGTGGCGGTTTCGCCGCGTCACCGGGGGACGAGCCGCAGGGTCGCGGCGCGGGCGGTGTCGGCCACTATGGGGCGGACGTAGGTGTCGCTGTAGCGGCCGTACTTACCGTGGTAGGCGGCGTCCAGCCGGTCGTTGAGAGCCGGGTCGGTCTCCTCGACGAAGGTGACGTCCTTGTCCACGCCGCCGGAACTGATATGTCCCGCGTGCTGGGCGGTGGCGGCGCGGTACCAGGTGCCGCCGCGGCCGTGGAAGGCGCGCACAAGCAGATCGTCGCCGTCGCGGACCACCCAGACGGTCGTCGGCTCGCCCTGTGTGTCGTCGCCGCGCAGAGGGGCGAGCTCAAGTTCGTCGGCGTTCTCGATCCGGTTCAGTTCGTCCTGCGTCCAGGTGGCCATGGCGCGGTCTCCTTCGCGACGGTTTCGGTGTGACGACCGGCTCGACGCCACACTGGCCACCATGACTCCCCTCGCGCGCCGCAACGAGCCGGGGGAGTTCAGCGAGGCCCGGCGGGCCGCGCGGGGCCCTTGGGCGGGGCCGTGGGCAGGCGTCGTGGCCGCTGCTCGCCGTCCCGGCGTGAATACTCCATCCGGATGACGGCGCGCGGCCCCCCCGGAGACGAGAAGCACCTCAGCGCGCGGCGCGGCACCCCAACTGGCGAGGGCATGTCCGAGAGGCCCGAGGCGCCTTCAGAGCCGTGGCCACGGCCTTCCGGCGAGCCGTTCGATGTCGGTGTTGAAGCGCTTCAGATACGCGGCGAACGCGGCGATGTCCTCCTCCGGCCAGTCGGACATGACCCGGTCCAGCGCTCGCACGATGCCCGCCCGCTCCTTGTCGAGTACGCCGGCGCCCTCGTCCGTGATCCGGAATTTGCGGGCCATGCCGCCGTCGGGGTCCGGGATGCGCTCCACGAGCCCCGCGCGCATCGCCGCGGCCGTCTGCCGGTTCAGGGTGGAGGCGTCGAGTCCGAAGGCGTCGCTGAGTTCGCCGATCGACATCGGCCCCTGGAGCCGAACGCGGCTGAGCAGGATGTAGGCGCTGCGCTCCAGTACGGCGTCCTTGCCGCGACCGCCTCTCTGGTTCAAGAACGTGTGGCGGCTGAGCAGCATCTGCTCGTACTCGACCTCGTGCGTGGCCCCGACCATGCCTGTGTCGCCTCCTGCCTCTCTCGCCGGGCCATTGTCGCACCGCGTCCGAACGGCCCGGACATCGTCGTTCATGAGTATGCAGCATGCATGTAAAGTGCTTGATGCATGCGATATGTATGATGCACATGCTCATTCCGAATCAGACAGCCCTAGGAGTCCCTCTTCATGGACGCCCCTCAGCCCACGTCCCGCTCGGGCGCGTGGTCGCCACGCTGGCGCTCGCCGGCACGACGGCCGCGATCATGCAGACACTGGTCACCCCGCTCCTCGCCGATCTGCCCAGGATCCTCAACACCTCGGCCTCGAACGCCACTTGGGTGATCACGACGACCCTTCTGGTGGCGGCCGTCTGCGTGCCGGTCGTGGGCCGGCTGGGCGATCTGCTCGGCAAGCGCCGCATGCTCCTCGTCTGCTCGGTGCCGCTGATCGCGGGCTCCGTGGTGTGCGCCCTGTCGTCCTCAGTCCTCCCGATGATCATCGGACGCGGTCTCCAGGGCATGGGTATGGGCATGGTCCCGCTGGGCATCGCCCTGCTGCGTGACGTCGTCCCGACGGAGAAGCTCAGCTCGTCCATCGCCCTGGTCAGCGCCTCCATGGGCATCGGCGGCGGACTCGGCCTGCCGATCGCGGCGGCGGTCGCCCAGTACGCGAACTGGCGCGTTCTCTTCTGGGGCTCCGCCGTACTCGCCACGGCCATCGCCCTGCTGATCTGGTTCCTGATCCCGACCGTGCCGGCGGGCGCGAAGGGTCAGCGGTTCGACGCGATCGGCGCGTTCACCCTCGGCGCCGGTCTGGTCGGTCTGCTGCTCGCCATCTCCAAGGGCGGCGACTGGGGCTGGGCTTCGGGCACCACGCTCGGTCTGTTCGTCGCCGCCGTCGTGCTCCTCGTCGGCTGGGGCGCCTGGGAACTCCGCACGACCGACCCGCTGGTCGACCTGCGCACCACGGCCCGCCCCCGGGTCCTGCTCACCAACATCGCCTCGATCTTCGTCGGCTTCGCGATGTACGCGAGCATGCTGGTGATGCCGCAACTGCTCCAGTTCCCCGAGGCCACCGGCTACGGCCTGGGCCAGTCGATACTCGCGTCCGGTCTGTGGATGGCGCCCGGCGGCGTGATGATGATGATCGTCTCCCCGCTCGGCGGCAAGCTCACCAACGCCTACGGCCCGAAACTCACGCTCCTCAGCGGAGTCCTGGTCATCGCCGCGGGCTACGGGCTGTCACTCGCGCTGATGGGGTCCGCCTGGGGGATCATGCTGGCCATCATGGTGATCAACAGCGGTGTGGGTCTTGCCTACGGCTCGATGCCCGCGCTCATCATGAGCTCCGTACCGCTCTCCGAGACCGCCGCCGCGAACAGCTTCAACGCCCTCATGCGCTCGCTCGGAACCTCCGTCGGGGCCGCGGTGATCGGTGTGGTCCTCTCGCAGATGACGACCGACATCGGCGGCTTCGGCATCACCTCCGCGAGCGGGTTCCGCACCGGCCTGGTCATCGGCTGCGCCGTCGCGCTGGTCTCCGCCGCGATCGCGGCCGTCATCCCGGCGGTACGGAACGTCGCGGGCGCCGCGGACAGGACCCACCTCGTCTCCGAGTCGGAGAAGAAGTCCACCGTCCAGGCGTGAACGCCCCCGGTCCGTGGCCCGAGTCGGGCCCGGAGACCGGATCTCGGGGGCAATGCCGGGAGTGGGTCGGTGTTGTGGTTTTCTTGTGTGTCCAGCGAGTCCGGCCGGGATCGAGGCGGAAGCGCGAGTGGCACCAAGAACCGCCAAGGGCCGGTCTGTTGCCCGGCCGGCGACACCAAAGGGGATTGTCATGTCGAACGTCACGGTGATGGCCGCCACCAACACCGGCCGCCACGTCGCTACTTGGGCCAACACCCTTGTCACGGCGGTCAAGCGTCGCGGTGACAGGGGTCAGGGCGCGGTCGAGTACGTCGGTGTCATCGTCCTGGTGGCGCTCATCATCGCCGCGATCGTCGGCTCGGACGTCGACAGCGCGATCGCCGACGGTCTCACCAACACCGTCGGCGAGATCCTCGGCGAGTGATCGCACACCTGATCGCGCCCACTGAATGCTCCGGCCGTGCGGGTGCCCGGGGTCGGCGGGGCAGGCGAGGACATCGAGCTCGCCCCAGCGGCCCACCGTGACCTCGGTGGGCGCACGGACCCACGCCTCGGCCAGGACCCGCCGCTCCCGGTGAATGTCCGAGGGGCGCCGGCCCCGCCCGCGACTGTGAGCCTCGGTACACACCGGCCACGCCTCGTCCACGGGCCACGGAAGCGGCCCGCCCACGGAACTGTCCGCCGCCGTGGTGCTGCCGGGTCGCGGGTGCGGCCGCGTGGTCGTACCGCGGTGGCCGGCCAACTCGGGGAAGAGCGCCTCGACATCGAGCGGTCGCGGCTGGGTGGTCCTGGTCATGAACGCGACCCCGGACGTGCGGTCGACGACGAAGGAGCCCGGGGGAGGGGACGGGGGCGGCCGTCACTCACGCGGTGTCCTTCGCCAACGGCGCGGGGACACCGTCACGCATGTCACCGCCGCCGACGCCCAGAGCAGCGGTACGGCCATCGCCCAGGGGGCCGAGGCCGCGTACACCAGTGCGGCAGAGGTCGCGCCCGCGGCGAGGGTGACGAGGCGGGCCAGGGAACCCATGTCCGCGCGGCCGACGTACCCGGGGCCCGTGGCGCGGGCGACCAGGCGGGTGAGGATGCCGGTGAAGTACGTCCCGGGGCCGCCGGCCGCGCCCGCACCCGCCAGCGCGGCGGACTGCACCCCCATGGCGGCCGAGACCGCGACGAGCACCACGTCACGCCACGGCTGCGCGGGAGCCCCGTCGGCCGCGGCCCAGCCGGCGGCGACGGCGGCCAGGAGTACGACCTCGGCGGCGAGCCACCCCACGACCGCACGGGGCCAACGGGACTCCGGCTCCTCCGGCCGCCGCCGGGTGAACGGAGCGACGACCGCGACCCCCGCCACATATCCCGCCAGCGCCAGCGGCGGCGCGGCCGGTCCGCCCTCGTCGCCGGTGCCCGTGAAGGACAGACCCAGCAGCACGAGATTGCCCGTCATCACCCCCGCGAAGACCCGTCCCAGCGCGATGAACGCCAGCACGTCCACCGCGCCCGAGGCACCGGCGAACAGAATCAGCGCGGCCCACTGGGCACGCCCCGGACGCACCGGTTCGGTCGGTGACAACGCCGTCCCCCCTCCGCGTCCGCTGTGGCCGCTGTCTGAGGAGGTCACCGATACGGTGCCGGGGCCCGCCCCGCACCACGCCGAGCCGATGCCGCCAACCCGCTCACCCGTCCGGCGGCGCGCGCCCCCGGCGGACGCGCTAGCTGTCCTTGGGCTCCTCGGCGTTGCGCCAGATCGTGAGGTCGACGCTGATGTAGGTACTCGCGTCGCTCGCGCCCGACTTGCCGCGGTAGGTCACCACCGCGACATGGCCCGCGTCGCTGAGCAGGCACATCTGCGACCCGCTGCTGAGCTGGTCGAGGCCGATCTGCTCGGTGAAGCGTGTCTCCGTGCGGCAGGTCGCCAGCGAGCCCTTCTGCGAGTTGTTCAGCAGGATGAGCTTTCCGTTGGCGGTGCCGACCGCGGTGTCGCTCGGGGACGACTCGTAGTGCACGTAGTAGAGATCCGCGTCGCCGTAGGCCACGTCGTCACCCTCGGTCGGGCGGGGCGGAGAGTCGGCGAGCATGATCTGGTAGCTGTGCGTGATGTCGATGCCCTTGTACGAGACCGGCTTCGGGTCCTTCCGCTTCTCCCCGCCGTTCGAACCGCTGCTGCTGCCGGAGGAGTCGGCCCCGCTGTCCTTGTCCTCGCCGGACCCGTTCGGCAGCAGGGAGCCGATGACCCCGAGGACCACCAGCGTGCCCACGATCGCCCCGGTGACGATCAGCCCGGTGCGCTTCGGCTTGGGCTGCGCCGGAGGCACGTACGGAGCGTGGATGACCGGCGCAGGCGTGTGGTAACCGGGCGGCGGGGTCTGGTAACCGGGCGCCGGCGTGTGGTGCGTCGGGTATCCGGGGGGCGGGGTGTGATGGCCCTGCGTCGGGTGGCCGGGCAGTGGCGGCGGTGCGCCGGGAACTCCCGGCGCGCTCTGCGCCGGCGCGGCGGGCGTGGCGAACCCCGTCGGCGCGTACGGGTTCACCGTGCCCGGTGCCGGCGGCTGCCCGGGGGCCGGGTGGTGCGGGGAGAACTGGGTCGGAGTCGGTGCGGCGGCGGCGGGGTCTTCGCCGGCGGTGTCCGGCGGATTCGACCTGGTGCTTCTCGACATCGGCCTGCCGGGGCGGGACGGATTCACCGTCCTGCGGGAGATGCGCGAGGCACGCGAGGCACGCGTCACGCTGCCCGTCATCGTGCTGACGGCCAGGGACTCCGTACGCGACACCGTGGCCGGGCTCGAAGGCGGCGCCGACGACTGGATGACGAAGCCCTTCCGCTTCGAGGAACTGCTGGCCAGGGTCCGGCTGCGGCTGCGCACCGCCGCGCGGGCGCCGGAGGTCACCATGCTGCGCAGCGGCAGCCTCAGCCTCGACCTGAGGACGCGGCGGGCACGGGCCGACGGGCGGACGGTGGACCTGACGGCCCGTGAGTTCGTGCTGCTGGAGATGTTCCTGCGCCACCCCGGACAGGTGCTGTCGCGCGAACAGATCCTGTCCCACGTCTGGGGCTACGACTTCGACCCCGGCTCCAACATCGTGGACGTCTATGTCCGCGCCCTGCGACGGAAGTTGGGCGCGGAGCGGCTGGAGACGATCCGGGGCATGGGCTACCGCATGCCCTGACCGGCCTTCGCCCGAGTCGGCCGGTGTGTGATCGCGGTCGGGCGCCCGGGGCGCGCCGAGGTCGTTCAGCAGGCGCAGGTGGTGTCACTGCCCAACGACGCCGTCACGCCCTCGCTCACCGAAGCCTCGTTGAGGATCCGCCGGTCGGCGGGTTCGGAACGCCAGATGAAGCGTCCTTCACCCAAGGCTCATTCGGACCTCACGGCCCGCCCCCAGGCTGATCGTCGTGCCTCTCACTCTCCGACAGACCGCCGGCCTCGGCGCCGTTCTCGGTCTCTGCTCCCTGCTCGTCCTGCCCGGCGGCCTCTCCGGCCTCGGCGGCGACGCGCGGCTCACGCTCGTCGTCTTCACCCTCGCCACGTACACCTGGATCGCCACCTCGGTGGACGACACCTATGTCGCGCTGGGCGCGGGACTCGCGCTGACCGCGACCGGGGTGATCAGCAGCGAGACGCTCTTCGCCACCCTCGGTGACGAGACGGTGTGGCTGCTGATCTGCGCGTTCGTCCTGGCCGCCGTCACCAAGACCGCACTCGCGGGCCGCGCCGCCGCGTTCCTGGTCGGCGGGGCCGGCACTGGGTACCGTGGGCCTCAGGGACGGTCTGCGGACGGCGCCCTGGCCGCTGCTCCTGTTCATGGCCGCCACCATGGCGATGGGCATAGCGCTCTCCGAATCGGGGGCGGCCGACTGGCTGGTGGGCTGGGTGCCCGGCGGTTCGGCGATGCCGCCGTGGATGTTCCTCGCCGGTGTGGTCGTGATCAGTACGGCGGCCCACCTGGCGCTCTTGTCCCGTTCCGCCAGGTCCTCCGTACTGGTCCCGCTGGTCGTCGCCGCGGCCATCGCCGCCGGCGTCAACCCGGTCGCCGCCGCGTTCGCCTCGACCGCCGCCGCCGGTTTCTGCCACACACTGCCCGCCTCCGCGAAGCCCGTCGCGCTCTTCGCGGACCTGCCGGGCACACCCACGTACACCCCGCGCGATCTCCTCCGGCTCTCGGCCGTGCTCGCGCCTCTCACCGCGGCCCTCGTGCTGCTCTTCGCCCTCGCCGTCTGGCCACTGCTCGGCGTGCCCGTCCACCTGGAGACCCAGCCATGAGCTACCGCGTCGTCATCGCCCCCAGTGGGTTCAAGGAGTCCCTGTCCGCGGCTCAGGTGGCCGAGTCCATCGCCGAAGGCGTCCTGCGGGTGATCCCCGACGCCGACATCGACCTGATCCCGCTGGTGGACGGGGGAGAGGGTACGGCGGAGGCGCTGGCCCTCGCGGGCGGCGGCCGGCTGGTGCCGTGCACCGCGACCGGCCCGGTCGGGCAACCCGTCCCGACCCACTTCGCGCTGCTCGGCGAGAGCGGCCCCGGCCCCGTCACGGCCGTCGTGGAGATGGCCGCGGTCGCCGGTCTCTCCCTCGTACCCGCCGATCTGCGCGATCCGGGCAGCACGGCGGTCAGGAGACCGTGGCTTCCCGGCACGAGCTCCGTCAAGACTTTTGAACGTTCCAATCGATGCTTTTAACGCTCCAACCGGCCTCTGTGTACGGGTAGATGACGGCACGTCATGGAATGTCGGGAGGGCCTCGGTCGGCCCCTTTCGCTACGACGCCGGGTCGGTCAGGGATCGGGCGAAGTGGGCGAGCGTCCGGAAGTCGTCCTCGCGCAGGCCGATCCGGGGATCGACGTGGTGCAGAAAGCCCGGCCCGCGATGGTGGGTGCTCACGTACGCCTCGTCCAGGGCGTTCTGTTCATCGTCCACCCAGGCGAACGGGCGGCCGTCCGCGTACTCCACCAGGGGGACGGTCTTCCAGTGGACTCCGTCGGGGCGGTCCCGGAACAGGGCGCCGCCGAAGTCGACGAAGGGCAGTTCGGGCAGGCCGAGCACCGGGCCGATCCATCGGTTGGCCTCGTCCATCCATGTGGTGGCCCAGCACAGCTCGTAGCCGAGGCGCAGCAGGGCTCGCCCGTGATCCGGGTTGAGCCAGACCCGCAGGGGGCGCAGCCGGGACGAGAGCCCTCGGGGTTCCGCCGAGGCCCCACGGTTCCAGGGCACTCTGAGCGTGGTGTAGCCGACGGGGCGCCTCTCCGGCTGGGCCGCGTACGGATTCAGGGGTCCGTCGACGTCGAGGAACAGCAGCGGGCGCATCACGGTCGGAAGCGTAGCCGCGCCGAGCGCTCCTGAGCCGACACGGTGGTCGGGCGCGGCGGGCACGGCGGGTACGGCGGGTACGGCCCGGCAGGGCGGTCATGACGGTACGGCGGCGGGGCCACGGAGAGCGATCTCTCCGTGGCCCCGAATCCGCCCGGGTGCCGGACTAGAAGTAGTGCTTGCGCCCGCCGACGGCACGGCCCGTCGCGCCGAGAATCCACAGGACCGCGCCGGCCACGACGAGTACCCCGCCGACCGTTGTCAGCAGGGAGATGCCGACGAGCATGCCGATGATGAGCAGAATGAGACCGAGGAGAATCATGGCTGTTCCCTAACTAATGGATGTTTGATGGCGTGCGGACCTCTCCTGCGCGGCGGCGCCGCCCCCTGGCCCGCGGGCTCGTCAGCTCCGGCCGGGTGGCCCGTGGACTCGTCAGTCCGGGCCGGGTGAGATCTGTGACGGCTGCGTGATCGCCGCCGTCGGTTCCTGTTCGTTCGGTGTTGGTCCGGTGTCGTTCGACCATCGTGTGCCCTGCGATCGGTCACCAATGCATGCTCTGCTCATCTGTTCCTGCGAGGGCGATATCCTCCGGTCCATGCCGACACCTGACCCTTCGGCCCACCGTGGCCTCCTCACCGAGCGCATCGCCCGCCAGCTGGAGCACGACATCCGGTCCGGGGACATCGCCGTCGGCACGAAGCTGCCCTCCGAGCGGGAGCTGGCTTCCCAGTTCGGGTCCAGCAGGAACGTCGTGCGCGAGGTGCTGCGGCGGCTGGAGGCCCAGCATCTGATCGAGGTGGCCCCCGGGCGGGGTTCCTTCGTGCTGGAGCAGAGCTCCGGGCAGGCCCGGGGGTACGACGCCCTGTACCGGGCGGGCCGGCCGACCGTACGGCAGCTCATCGAGGCCCGGCTGCCGCTGGAGGTCGAGACGGTGCGCCTCGCCACACAGCGGGCGAGCGCCGAGGACGTCGAGATCATGCGGGCCGCGGTGAACGCGCTGGAGGCGTCGACCGATGTCGTCGTCAAGGCGCAGGCGGACATGGAGTTCCACGACGCCGTCGCGACCGCCAGCGGCAATCCCGTGCTGCGGATCATGCTGTCCTCGATCAGCGGGATGATGTTCGAGATGATGCTCCGCTCGAACTCCGATCCGTCGATCGCCGAGCCCGGAGTCCCGCACCACCCCGAGATCTTCGCGGCCATCGAGGCCCGCGACGTCGAGCTGGCCTGCGAGCGGATGCGTTCCCATCTCATGCTCGGTCTGCGTACCTACGGCGCGGATCTCGACATCCCGGTCAACGTCATGGCCCAGCACCACATCGACGCGCTGCTGGCCGAGTCGGAGGGGCGCCGGGGCGGGACCCGGTCCGAGCAGTCGGCGCCGGGCGGCGGCCCTACTCGCTGAGGCGTGTCCGCAATGTAGCGCCGTCCCGCCCGCGGGGCGGGGCCCGCGGGCGGGACGGCGCGGTGCATCGCGAGGCGGAGGATCGGTCTCGTGCTGGGTGTACCCGCCCGACTCCGGCAACGCAGGGGGCACCTCCCGTGCCCCCTCGGGGACTCCGGGGGAGAGGTGCCGTGCCAGGCATCTCGCGGGCCCGGCGGGACTTTCCGGACACGGCCTGGCGGTTGAGTCGCTTTCCCGCCTCCCGAGGGAGGGGGTGGCCGGATTTCATCACTCCTGTTAATCTCCCCTGCATTCGGTTGAACTGGTCCTACCAGTTGGACCAGAGTGAGCCGGAGATCGAGAGAGACGAGGACAAGGATGTCCACGAGCCGCCAGTCCCTCAGCCGCCGTTCCTTCGGCCGGCTGGCCGCCGGCGTCGCGGGTACGGCAGGTCTCGGGGCGCTCGGCGCCTGCGCGCCCCCGCGCGGGAAACCGTCCGCGAGCACCCCGCTGCGGATCATGGCGATCAACCACGTCTGGTCGCAGGCGATCCAGCGCCGTACCGAGGAGTTCGAGGATCGGATCGGCCGCCGGGTCTCCATCACGATGCTCACCGCCGACCAGCTCGCCAGCAGCTACAACGTGAAGCTCAACGCATCCGGCACGGACGTCGACGTCATGATGGTCCGTGCCCTCCAGGAGCAACTGGTCTTCGCGCACAACGGCTGGCTCACCGACCTGACCGATCGCGTCGAGCGGGACAAGGACTTCGCCTGGGGCGATTTCCAGCCGGCACCGCGTAACGCGTCGGTGACCGCCGGAAAGGTGCTCAGCGTGCCGGTCGTCACCGAGCGCCCGGCGCTCTACTACCGCAAGGACCTCGTCGAAGACCTCGGCGGACCGCCCAAGACCCTCGACGCGCTCATGGACGCGTCGCTCGAACTCGCGGACCGCGGGAAGAACTTCTTCGGCTACGTCGGACGCGGCCAGCGCAACGGCGCCGTCTCCCAGTGGTCGAGCTTCCTGTACTCGTACGGCGGGGACTTCGTCGTGGACGGCAAGTCCGCCATCGCGAGCCCCGAAGCCCTCACCGCGTACATGTACTACGGAAAGCTGCTCGCGAAGGCGGGGCCGCCGGGCGCGACCAACATGAGCCTCGAACAGGCCATGCCGATCTTCGCGCAGGGCAAGGCGGCCTTCTACATCGACGCCGACGCGATCTACAGCAGCTTCCTCGACCCGAAGATCTCGACAGTCCGCGAGAAGGTCGGCTTCGCCCCCTTCCCGGCCGGACCCGCCGGTGCCCACCCGCACAACATCCCGTCCTGGAGCCTGGGCATCAGCAAGTTCTCGCGGCTGCGGGACGAGTCCTGGGAGTTCATCCGCTGGGCGTCGAGCCCGGAGATGGTCGCCGCGATCCAGGCCGACGGAATACCCGGCGCCCGCACCTCCGCGTGGAACGACCCGAAGACCCTCGCCGCCTTCCCGCCGGAACTGGCCGAAACCATGCGCGTCAACGCGGAGCGCGGGATCGGCTACGACCGGCCGCGGGTTCTCCAGGTGAGCCGGGCCAGGGACATCATCGGCCGGCCACTGGTCGCCGGCATCCTCGGCGAGCCGGTCGAACCGGTCGTCCGTGACGCGAACGCGGAGTTCGCGGATTTCCTCGTCCGCGACAACCGCCACAGGGAGAACTGATGTCCCGGACCGACGTCTCCGAGGCCCGGCCGGCCGTCCTGGCCCCCCGGCCGACGCGCACCCGCCCGCCCCGCACCTTCGAACAGGCCAACCGGCGGCTGAAGTGGACGATGCTCGCGCCCGCGCTGCTCTTCGTCGGCGCCATGATCATCTTTCCGCTGGTCTTCACCCTCAACCTGAGCTTCACCGACGCCTTCGGGGCGGTGAACGCGGGCAAGAAGAACGTGGGCCTGAGCAACTTCACCGACGCCCTCGGGGACGCCCGCCGCTTCTGGCCCGCCGCCCGCCGCACCGTGATCTTCACGATCGGCGCGGTCGCCCTGGAGACGGTGCTGGGACTCGCCCTCGCGATGCTCATGCGCAAGGCGTTCCGGGGCATGCGCTGGGTGCGCACCGTCCTGATCATCCCGCTGCTCACCACACCGGTCGCGATCGGCATCCTCTGGCTGCTGATCCTCGACCCGACCAACGGCATCGCCAACCACCTCCTGTCCTCGGTCGGCCTGCCCCGCCAGGAGTTCCTCGGCTCGGTCGGGCAGTCACTGCCCACCCTCATGCTCATCGACGTGTGGCAGTGGACACCGATGATGACCCTGCTGCTGCTCGCCGGGCTCACGACCCTGCCCCAGGAGCCCGAGGAGGCGGCCCTGGTCGACGGGGCGAGCGCCTGGCAGCGCTTCCGCTACGTGATCCTGCCGATGCTCGGCCCGACGCTCGCGACCGCCCTCGTCCTGCGGGCGGTCGACGCGCTGAAGACCTTCGACATCCTGTACGCCACCAAGGGCGCGGGCGGCGGCTCCGACTTCGAGGCGGAGACGCTCAACGTCTACGCCTACGGGCTGACCTTCGACTACCAGGAGTACGGACTCGCCGCCGCCGTCCTCGTCCTGTTCACGCTGTTCATCATCGGCGTCGTGGTGCTGCTCCGCCGCCGTGCCGGAAGGGATGCCGCATGAGTGCCGTCGTTTCTCCCTCCGCCGGGCGCACCGCGCCACCCCCGGCCGCGCCACCGCCGGGCCGACACAACAGGCGGCGCCTGTACGGCTCGTGGCTGCGCGGGATCGCGATCGGCATCGTCACCCTGATCTTCGCGCTCCCCGTGATCTGGATGTTCGCCGCGGCGTTCAAGACCAACGTCCAGGTCACCGACCCCACCGTGGGGCTGTGGTTCACACCCACGCTCGACAACTTCCGCAGCATCGTCGAAGCGGGCCAGATCGTGCGCTCGATGGGCAACTCCCTGCTCGTCGGCGTCGTCTCGACCCTGCTGTCGGCGGTGATCGCGGTGCCCGCGGCCTGGGCGGTCGGCCGCTTCCGGATGTTCCGCACCGGCTCGCTGATCCTCGTCGCCCGTATCGTCCCGGCCATCTCCCTGCTCGTGCCCTGGTACTACCTGTTCGCGCAGGCCGGGCTGGTCGGCTCCTACACCGTGCTGATCCTGAGCCATATGTTCGTCTCGGTGCCGCTCATCATGTGGATCATGACCAGCTTCTTCGCGGGGCTGCCGGTCGAACTGGAGGAGGCCGCGCGCACCGACGGGCTCTCCGCCTTCGGCGCCTTCTGGCGGATCGCACTGCCACTGGCCGCGCCCGGGACGGCGACCGCCTCGCTGCTGGCCTTCGTCTTCAGCTGGAACAACTTCATGTTCGCGCTCGTCTTCGCCGACGACGACACACAGACCGTCCCGGTGACGCTGTTCAACTTCATCTCCTACGCCAGCACGGACTGGGGCGGTCTGATGGCCGCCGCGACCCTCATCACCGTGCCTGTCGTACTGGCCGCCGTCCTGGGGCAGAAATACCTGGTGGCCGGACTGACTTCCGGCGCGACGAAGGGCTAGGGGGCCTTTCGGATCCGGCCACTTCCCCCGTTTTGTCCAGCCCGTACTCGTACAGCCGTCCCCTTGGCGGCTCGGAAAGAGCGAACACCATGAAGATCGTCGACGCGAAGGTCGTCGTCACCAGCCCCGGCCGGAACTTCGTCACCCTGAAGATCACGACGGACGACGGGCTCACCGGTCTCGGCGACGCGACGCTCAACGGTCGGGAGCTCTCGGTCGTGAGCTACCTCCGCGACCACGTGGTCCCCCTCCTCACAGGGCTCGACCCGCACAGGATCGAGGACATCTGGCAGTCGCTGTACCGCGGCGCGTACTGGCGGCGCGGCCCGGTCACGATGGCCGCGATCGCCGCGGTCGACGTCGCCCTGTGGGACATCAAGGCCAAGGCGGCCGGACTGCCCCTCTACCAACTGCTGGGCGGCGCGAGCCGGGAGCGGGTGGGCACCTACGGGCACGCGAGCGGACGGGATCTGCCGGAGCTGTTCGACTCGATACGCGAGAAGCTGGAGCGGGGCTACCCGGCCATCCGCGTCCAGACCGGCGTACCGGGCCTCAAGACCGTGTACGGCGTGGGCGGTTCCGCAGCCGGCGCGGACGCCGAGCCCGCGCATCCGCGTCCGGTCGTCGAGGACTGGGACACCGCCGCGTACCTGCGCCACCTCCCCACAGTCTTCGAGGCCGTACGGTCGGAGTTCGGCGCCGAACTGCCCCTGCTGCACGACGCGCACCACCGGCTCACCCCCATCCAGGCGGCCCGGCTCGGCAAGGACCTGGAGCCGTACCGGCTGTTCTGGCTGGAGGACTGCACGCCCGCCGAGAACCAGGAAGCGCTCCGTCTGGTGCGCCGGCACACCACGACCCCGCTCGCCGTCGGCGAGGTCTTCAACACGGTGTACGACTACCAGACCCTGGTCACCGAGCAGTTGATCGACTACGTACGCTCCGCGGTCACCCACTTCGGCGGGGTCTCGCCGCTGCGCAAACTCTTCGACTTCGCCGCTCAGTACCAGATCAAGAGCGCCATCCACGGTCCCGAGGACATCTCCCCCGTCGGTATGGCCGCCGCCGTCCACCTCGACCTCGCGGTGCACAACTTCGGCATCCAGGAGTACTCGGGCCACACCCCGCTCACCGACCGGGTGTTCCGCCACGCCTACACCTTCACCGACGGCCATCTGTACCCGGGCGAGGCCCCCGGCATCGGCGTCGAGCTGGACGAGGACCTGGCCGCCGCCCACCCGTACGAACCGGCCTACCTGCCGGTCAACCGTCTCCAGGACGGCAGCGTCCACGACTGGTGAGACGTGCGGGGCCGGGCGACCGGCCCCGCACGAGCAGCCGGCCCGGCGGGGCGTCCCCACTCGTACGACCGAGAGGGACGCCCCGCCGCCGGTCCGGCCGTCTCGCCACCGTCGCGCCATCACCCCGCTACCGTCCCGGTCCGGCGAGGCGTACGCGGATACGGGCACGCTGTTCGGCCGGCGGCAGCGCCGTGAGCCTCTTCCACACGGGGCCGGCGGGGGAGACCTGGTGGCCCACGGCGCGCGGGGTCCCGTCGAGCGGCTCTGCTCGTCCGAGCGGCGACGGCGCAGCCGTAGCGCCATCCATGGCGCGGTGCGCCGGTACAACTCCTCGAACGCCGCGCGGTCGCCCCTGGCCACAAGCCGGCCGCGGTGTTCCTCGTCCAGCTCGGCGGGCGTTCTCCTGACTGGTCAGACGCCGGCCGCGGCGGGCGGGTTTTCCTCTTGAAGTGACCTGCCTCATGCGGGACTCACGGGCCGGCGCCGCGCCGGCGGCGTCAGTCCCGACCCGGTGCCGGCAGGCCCGGAGTGTGCCGCAGCGCGTCCAGTACGACGCGCACCGCCGCGCGAGGCGGTGAGCCGCGGCGGACCGCCGCCGTGATCGTGCGCGTCACGGGACTCGCGAGTTCCCTGGTGGTGACGCGATACCGGCTGTCCACGGCCAGGCCGGGCAGCAGCGCGATCGACAGCCCGGCCTCGACGTGCTGCAGAGTCATCATGTAGTTGCTGAAGCGGCACACCACCCGTGGCTCGAACCTCGACTGACGGCACAGCCGCAGCGCGAGATTGGCCATGTACGACTGGGGCACGTCGAACGCCCACGGCTCGTCCGCGTAGGCGGCGAGGTCCACCGCGCCGCGCCCGGCAGCCGGGTGATCGGGCGGTACGACCAGCAGGACCGGGTCGGTGGCCAGCGGTACGAGATCGAGGTCCGGCCCCAGAGGCAGATCGTCGAAGTTCGTGGTCGTGATGATGATGTCCGCGTCGCCGCCGCGCAGCGCGGGCAGGCTCTCGTGCGGTTCCAGCTGGAGCAACTCCACATCCAGGTGCGGGTGTTCACCCGCCAGACGGGTCACCGCCGGTACGGCCATGGTGTGGATCGCGCTCTGGAAGGCCCCCAGCCGCACCAGCCCGACCGGTTCCTCGCCGAACCCGCGCAGCTCCGCCTCGACGGTGTCCATGTGATCGAGGATCGCCCGGGCACGCCGCGCGAGGATCAGTCCGGCCGGGGTCAGACGCACCCGCCGTCCCGTCCGTTCCAGGAGCCGCGTGCGCGTCTCCGCCTCCAGCACGGAGAGCTGCTGGGACACGCTCGACGGACTGAGGTTGGCGGCCTGCGCGACCGCCCGCACGGTGCCCAGCGTGTCCAGCTGGCTCAGCAGCCGCAGCCTCCAGGGATTCATCACGTCGCCATTGTTGTGCGGTTTCACCGAACAGGAAAGCCACAATCGTGAGATGGACGTGACGCTCGGGCGCGGCCTACCGTCGAAGGCATGGCTGCTTCGATCACCGACCCGCCGTCCGACGACAGCTTCTGGGCCGACGCCGACAGGCACCTCGTCCGCTACGGAGCCGAGTTCACCCGCGAGATCATCGACCGTGCCGCCGGGAGTTTCCTGTACACGGCGGACGGCCGGAAGATACTCGACTTCACCTCCGGCCAGATGAGCGCGATACTCGGCCACTCGCACCCCGCGATCGTCGCCACCGTCCAGCGGCAGGCCGCGACCCTCGACCACCTCTACAGCGGCATGCTCAGCCGCCCGGTGGTCGATCTCGCCCGCCGGCTGGCCGGCACACTGCCCGCACCGCTGGAGAAGGCGCTGCTGCTGACGACCGGCGCCGAGTCGAACGAGGCCGCGATCCGGCTGGCCAAGCTCGTCACCGGCAAACACGAGATCGTCTCGTTCGCGCGGTCCTGGCACGGCATGACGCAGGCCGCGGCGTCCGCCACCTACAGCGCGGGGCGCAAGGGCTACGGCCCGGCCGCTCCCGGCAACTTCGCCATCCCCGTGCCGAACCCGTACCGGCCCGACTTCACCACGGCCGACGGATCGCTCGACTGGCGGCGCCAGCTGGACTTCGCGTTCGAGCTGGTCGACGCCCAGTCGACCGGCAGCCTGGCAGCGTGCCTGGTCGAGCCCATTCTCAGCTCGGGCGGGGTCATCGAGCCGCCGGCCGGGTATTTCGCGGCCCTGCGGGACAAGTGCCGGGAACGCGGCATGCTGCTGATCCTCGACGAGGCCCAGACCGGTCTGTGCCGTACCGGTACGTGGTACGCGTTCGAGCGCGACGGCATCGTCCCCGACATCCTCACGCTCTCCAAGACGCTCGGCGCGGGGCTTCCCCTCGCGGCCGTGATCACCAGTGCCGAGATCGAGCAGGAGGCGTACGAACGCGGGTTCCTGTTCTTCACCACGCATGTCGCCGACCCGCTCGTCGCCGCGGTCGGCAACACCGTCCTCGACGTCCTGACCGACGACGGACTCGACGAACGCGCCCGGTCGCTCGGCGGGTTCCTCCGCAAGGGCCTGACCGACATCGCCGGCCGCCACCCGGTCGTCGGCGACATCCGGGGCCGGGGCCTGCTGGCCGGGCTCGAACTCGTCGTGGAGGGCGGTACGGGGCGGAGTCCGGACCAGTTGGGCGCGCGGGTCACCCGCCGCTGCCTCGAACTCGGCCTGCACATGAACATCGTCCAGCTCCCCGGCATGGGTGGGGTCTTCCGGATCGCACCGCCGCTGACCGCCACCGAGGAGGAGCTTTCGCTGGGCCTGGAGATCCTGGACCAGGCGATCGGTGACACCGCCGCGCACTGAGGCGCCGGAACGCCCGGACGTCCCGTACCGACCGGAGGGCCGCTCAGAGGTGCGAGGCGGTGTCGTCCCGGTGCGTCACACCGGGGCGGGTGTCGAGCGACCACATGTGGGTGCAGAGCGGGCACTGGAGGTGGACGACCGGCCCGTTGTTGGAGATCAGATAGCGCCAGTGCCGGTCGCAGTTGCGGCGGTCGGCGCAGGTGGCGCAGTGACGGGCGTTGTCGCAGACGGGGCACGGCAGCCAGGCGCGGCGGGAGGGGTCCGCC
This sequence comes from Streptomyces sp. S4.7, assembly GCF_010384365.1. Lineage (NCBI taxonomy): Bacteria > Bacillati > Actinomycetota > Actinomycetes > Kitasatosporales > Streptomycetaceae > Streptomyces > Streptomyces sp. S4.7. The sequence continues at coordinate 7,432,921 of NZ_CP048397.1, forward strand.
TGCGGGTCAATGGGCTGCCGCACGGCCCGGCTCCTCACCCGGCAGGACGCCGGCCTCCACCAGCATGTCGTAGACGCGCTGCTGCTCGGCGTCCAGTCCGGAGTAGAGGAGCGCGTACGCCTCGTCCTCGCCCTGGAGCGCGGCCCTGGGGTCCCAGTGGGGACCGAGGGCGGTCACGACCTCGGCGCGCCGCCGGGCCTCCTCGAAGGTGAGGTCGATCGAGAAGGGGGTCAGGTCGCCGGTGCTGTCCTGGTTCATTGCGTGACTTCCGATGCGTTGACGGAACACCTCCAGCTCTACCAGGCGACCACGGTGCCAGGGAAGGGTCACCTAAGTTGCCCCGGTGTCCGCGCGTCGGCGGCCCGCCGGGGGAGCGCCCGCCGATCGGCGCCCGGGGACGGGCCGTTGACGGCGACGGCTCCCGTACGCGGTCACCGTCCGCCACCGGCGCTGTGACGTACGTCATGGCCGGACCGGGCCCGTGAGGCCCACCACGCGTCACACACCGTGTCCGTGCTGTGTCCGCGCGGCGTGATGTCGATGTCCATGCCCAACTACCCCCACCAGGCCGCCGACGGCGCGGCGCCCTACACGGCGCCCGAGCCGACGCCCGCACAAAGCAATCCCCTCGCGGTGGCCGCGCTGGTGCTGGGCATCATCGCCTGCCTCCTCTTCTGGACGGTCGTCGGCGGGATCGTGCTGGGCCTGCTGGCCGTGGTGCTCGGCATCATGGGTATCCGCCGGGCCCGCGGTGGCCGCGCGCCGCACCGGACCATGTCGATTGTCGGCGTGGTCCTCGGCGCGCTGGGGCTCGTCGTCTCGACGGTGCTCGTCATCATCGGCGTGTCGCTGCTGAACTCCGACGAGTTCGACAACTTCGGCGACCGCATGCAGCAGGCGGACAGCCAGAGCGAGAAGGACCGGTGCGCGGAGGACTTCTCCGAGGACGTCGAGAACTGACCGGCCGTCATGCGATCCCCCGCGACGGCGACCCGAACGAACGGGAACGGGCCGCGGGTCCATCGGGGACACGCGGCCCGTTCCCGGCCCGGTGCTCCGTACCCGGCTCCCCGGCGCCCGTACTCACCCCAGCAGCAGGGACCTCGGCTGCGCGGAGAGGGCCTGGTCGAGGACCAGGGACGCCGCCCCCACCGCGGCCACGTTCTCACCGAGCGTGGTGGACAGGACCGCCGTCGGACGGGTCGCCCTGACGAACGGGGAGCGCGCGACCATCGGCTCGATGGTCCTGAGAAGACGAGGGGCGAGCACGAGCCACGTCGGTCCGCCGAAGACGATGGTGTCGACGTCCAGGAGCGTCCCCGCCGCACAGACGCCCCGGCCGATCCGGACGGCCAGCCGCTCGATGATGCCGTCCGCCTGCGCGTCACCCTCGGCGGCCAGCCGCGCCAGCCGTTCCAGACCACGCTGGGCGTCGGCCGGATCCAGCACCGTGTACTCGGCGCCCAGCACACCCAGCGCGATGGCCTCGTCCACGAGCGTCCGCGTCGAGCAGGCCGCGCCGAGTCCGCCGACCTCGCCCGCGTTCCCGGAGACACCGCGCAGCACGGTGTCGTCCACCACCAGTCCCATCCCGGAGCCGGTGCCGAGATAGAAGAAGAGCAGATTGCGGCTTTCGGTCGCCGCCCCCGCCCAGCGCTCCGCCACGACCGCCGCAGTGACGTCCTTGTCGAGGAGCGCCGGGAGTCCGGTCGCCTCGCTGAGCCGCTCGCGCAGCGGGTAGCGGCCCCAGCCGGCCAGCTCCGGCGGATCCACCACCCAGCCGGCGGACGCGTCTATCGGCCCCGGCGCCGCGATGCCCAGGCCCAGCACGCGCTCGTCGCCGAGCCCGGACTCGGCCACCAGCGAGCGCACCGAGGCGGCCATGTCCGCGACGGTCCCGTCGGTGTCACCACCGCTCGGGGTCCGCCGGCTGCGATGGCCCACGACCGTGCCGAGAGGGTCCACCAGGACGCAGGTGATCACGGCGGGGTCGAGGTGCACCCCCACGGCGTACCGGGACGTCGGGACGATTTCGAGGAGTGTGCGGGGCTTCCCGCTGCCGGTGTTCAGCTTCCCCGATTCACGGGCCACGCCCTGGTCGAGCAGCCGCCGCGTGATGTTCGAGACCGTCTGCGCCCAGAGACCGGTGGCCTGCGCGAGTTCGACCCGGCTCAAGCCCGCCGGGTGCCTGCGGATCGCGTCCAGGATCACGGACTCGTTGAAGTCCCCCATACGCGGCAGATTGGCCTGAGGCAACAGATCGTTGGAATGGTACGACGCGGTGGGCCGTGCGCGGGGCGTGCCGCCGTCAGCCGCCCGGCCGCGCCGTACCCAACCGCCCGACCGATCAAGTGTCGTCGCCCCCGTCCATGCCGGGACGCAGCCGCAGGGTGCGGATCTGGAACGGCCGGAACCCGGGATCCACGGATTCCCCGCCGGGCAGGTGAGCCGGCTCCCGCTCCGGCCGCTCCAGCAGATCGCACTCGAACGCGGCGCTGAGGGGGAAGCCGCGGACAGCCGCGAGCCGGTGGCGCCGAGCGCGAAGGGCTCGTAGCCGGCGTGCAGGGCGTCGGCCACGGGGACGGGTCCGCCGTTGACGCGCCAGGCGCTCAGGGGCAGGGCCACGAGGCGCTGTGGAGGGCGGGGCGGATCACCCGGTCGAGGAGCTCGCGGATCCGGGTCTCGACGATCCGGCGGTCGTCATGCACGGTGCTGGTCCTTCCAAGGGCCGTACTCGGCAAGGCACTCGGAGTCGGGAGCGGGGAGCCGGACCGTGTCCCGCACGCCGTCCGGCCAGGTCACGTCCACGAGCAGGGTGGTGTCCAGGGCGCGGGTGGTGACCCGGGGCAGGGTGGTGGGGTCGGTGCCGCCGAGATGGACGAAGGCGATGTGTACGGTGCCGTGGGCCACGGGCCCTTCGCTCTCCACGACGGGGGTGGCGGACACGGCGCCGAGGGCGTTGCTGTCGGTGCCGGGCACCAAGGAGGCGACCGGCAGCCGGTGGGCGCCGACCACGACGGAGACCAGCCCTCCGACGCCCTCGACCCGGGCGGTGTCACCGTCGACAGGTCCGGGCGCGGGTGCGGCTCGCGGATCGGCCGCGAGCGCCCAGCCACCGATCCGCAGCACATGCCCGGCCCCGGGGTCGCCGTCGACGCGTACGGCCCGTACCTCGACCGAGCCGCGCAACGCCGAACCGACCGTGATCCAAGGGCCGAGTGTGTAACGGGTGTCGGGTCCGCCGAACGGGTCCCATCCGGAGTCCGCCGGCCAGTGGGCGCGAGAACGCGAGACGGCCGTGGCGCCGTCCAAGGAGACCCTGGTCGCCGGACGCCGGTGCGAGGCGCGCCCTGCCGCGTCCAGCAGGACGACCGCGTTGTCGAGCGGACCGGTGTCCTCCTGGGTGCCGTGGCCGGCCGTGGGGTCGCCGGGGGTCTCGGGCGCGGTGTGCGTCGAGTAGGCGAGCCGGGCGTAGCAGGGGTCGTCGGCGTGCGGCCGGGCCGGGTCGGCGTGGTCACCGCCGTGGTTGACGACGCGTACGACACCGTCGGACGCGGTGCCCGAGACGAGCCAGCCGGGAGCGGCCAACGCGCGGGTGAAATCGCCCTGTTCGACGGGGAGCGGAGTCAACTCCTCGGTCCAGACCGGGTGCCGGGGAGGCAGGGCGAGACCGATGAAGCCCTTGCTCGCCCAGTACGGCGACGCGGGCCCCGAGTACGCCTGGAGCACCCCGCGGAACGGCCGGTGCCAGCCGAGGGTGAGCAACCCCCGGTCGTCGACGGCGCCGTGGTCGGTGAAGTGGTCGAGCACCCGGTCGGCGAGCGCGCGGGTCTCGCCGGGCGCCAGCGGTGTGGCGTCGAACAGGGCCCCGGTCCACACGGACGCGAGCGCCGCGTGCCGGTAGGTCAGCGAGCGGCCTTGTATCAGCGGTGAGCCGTTGGCGCCGATCAGGAGCCGCTGGTCGGCGAGGAAGCGGCGCAGCCGGTCGCGGTAGCGGTCGAGCAGCCCTGCGGGGGCCGCGTCGCCGAGGATGCGGCAGAACCAGAGCGGGTACAGATGCATGGCCCAGCCGTTGTAGTGGTCGAAGTTGCGCCGTTCGCCGCCGGTGAGCCCGTCGGAGTACCAGCCGTCGCCCGCGTACCAGCCGTCGGTCAGCGCGATGACGTGATCGAGGTCCTGCCGGCTCCACCGCCCGCCGGCGGTGCGGGCGAACGCCTCGGTCACGCCCTGGAACCAGACCCAGTTGTTGCCCGGCATCGTGTCGCCGACCATCGGCGCGAGCCAGTCGAGGACCCGGCTCCTGACCCGGTCGTCGAGGCGGTCCCAGATCCAGGGCCGTGTCTCGTGCAGCGCGAGCGCGATGGAGGCGGCTTCCACCTTGGCCTGGCCGCACTCGGCGAAGGTGGGCCAGCGTTCCGGGTTGTCCGGATCGGTACCCGCGGCCAGACCCGCGGCGTACCAGCCGGCGAGATCGTGCGGGTCGGCGCCGCCCGCTCCCGCCAGCCGGAAGCCGGCCAGCAGGAAGGTGCGGGCGAAGCCTTCGAGGCCGTCGCTGCGTACGCCGCTGCGGCTCGGCGGGCCGGGCAGCCGGATCAGGGCGTGCTCGTCGGTGGCGTACGGCCGTACGGCGAGCAGCAGCCGGTCGGCGGTCCGCTCCCAGTGGGCGCGGTCCTCGGCGGGGGTTCGATTCATGAGGTGCGGGTCTCCCATGCCTGTTCGAACTCGGCGCGGATCCGGTCGTCGAGTTCCTTGCGCCAGTTCTTGACCTCGTCCCGCTCGTGCAGCGGGACCCTGCCCTGCATGATCCCCCTTGCGGGTGTCGTCGAGGGCGGCCTGGAGGCGCTCGGACCGGGCGATCTCCGCGACCGCGTACCGCCCGAGCCCGCGTACCTCGCGCTGCGCACCGGCTGCGCCGTCAGGCGCGCGGCAGCCGCGGCGTCACGCCCGACGGCGGTTGTCGGACACTTCCTGAGCCCGGCCCAGTCCCGCCACCAGGAGCGCGACCAGTCGGCGTGCGTCGTAGTCGGGGTCGCTGTCGGCGCCGATGCAGAGGTTGCCGATGCCGTGCATGAGCTGGAGGGCGTCGAGGTCGGAGTGGATCTCACCGGCGGCGGACGCGGCGTCGAGGAGTTGCGCGCACACCGGCACGAGGCGGTCGAGGAAGTAGGCGTGCAGCGTCTCGAAACGGGCCTTGTCGTTGTGCATGGCGGACGCGAGGCCGTGCTTCGTGACCAGGAAGTCGACGAAGAGATCGACCCACCGCCCCAGAGCGGCATGGGGCGTCGGACCGGCCGCCAGCAGGACGGGACCGGCTTCGGCGCAGGCGTCGACCTGGTGGCGGTAGACGGCGATGACGAGATCCGCGCGGGTGGGGAAGTGGCGGTAGACCGTGCCCATCCCGACACCGGCCTCGGCCGCGATGTCACGTACCGGCGCCTCCACCCCCGAGTCGACGAACACCGTCGCGGCGGCGTCCAGCAGGGTCTGGCGGTTGCGCCGGGCGTCCTTGCGCCTGGAACAGGCCGCGCTTCCCGTGCTACGGCCGCTGTCGTTCACCGCGACGCTCCTTCCATGGGTCATGGAACGGAACCGGCCTCCGTGTCATGAGCGGAGCGACGTTCCGTTTCGCCCATGATGGCAGACCGGGCCACGGCCCGTTCGTCGCCGTCCCACTCCGGCCCACCGGACGGGACTCACCCCGCGTCGCGCAGCCGAAGGAGGTACGCCGCGGTCAGCGCGACGGAAGGGTCCGTGTCGTGCGACAGCTCCCTGAGGGCCCGTGACGCCCTCGGCCCCGGGATTCCCGCCAGCGCCTGGGTCAGCCGTCCGCGTGCGGACACTTCGGTGGCGCCGTGGGCGAGGCGGTCGACGAGGCCGGTCGCGATCCGGTCCGCAGTCGCACGGTCGCCCGCCAGCACGCTCAGCGCATCGGCCGCGTCGGTGTCGTTCCTCCCCTCCACGACCATGTCCACGAGCGTCGGGACCGCATCGGGCTCACCACGTGTCCCGAGCGCCAGAGCCGCGTATCCGCGGACCACGACGTCGGCGTTCTCCAGAGCGTCCCGCAGTCGCGCGGCGGCCTCGTCACCCGGCAGCTCGGCGAGGGCCCGAACGGCACGTTCCCGCACCGCGGCCACCGGTGAGCCGACGCCCTCCGCCAGCAGCGGCGCCGGACCGTCGTCGCCCGAGCGCGCCAACGCCCAGCGAAGCGCCCCGGCGACGTTCGGATCCGTCTCGCTCAGTGCCGCCTCGACCAGGGCCTCCACCGGCACCGGAACCTCCTCGGCCGAGAAGAGGGCCGCTCGCTGGCGCGCGTCGGCGCTCTCGGACCCCAGAGCCCGGAGCACCGCGACGACTTGGAGGGCGTCCTCCCAGCCGGCGGGAGCCGCGGCATCGATCCGGCGCAGCCGGGTGAGCAACCCGGTCTTCGCCGCGATGCGTTCACGCGTCCGACGGACGAGGTCGCCGACGAGCTCCGAGGGCGTGAACGCGGGATCGTCGAGCGCGCGCCCGACCTCACGCAGCGACAGACCCAGCGAACGCAGGCCCTCGATATGGAAGATCCGCCGGATGTCCGCCCCGGAGTACTCCCGGTAGCCGGAGCCGGTACGACCCGAAGGACGCACCAGACCCAGCGACTCGTAATGCCGCAGCATGCGGGCACTGACCCCGGACCTTCGCGCCACCTCACCGATCAACACGCCCTATTTTCCCTCCTGGCCGGACCCTCCGAGGGCCACGACGCGCTTCGCCTCCTCGATCGCGAACCCGAACCCGGCGTCCGGGTCGCGCGACAGCCGCTGTGTGGCGAGCGCGTGCGCACGTACGGACGGGTCAACAGCCGTCGTCGCGGCGAGCAGAGCCGGCCCGGCCACCTCGCCCAGCGCGATCAGAGCCCGGCTGAGACTCAGCTGCGTCTCCCGCCCACCACGCCCGAGCTGTCCTGCCAACACCGTGGCCAGCGCGGGCTCCTCACCTTTTGGTACGAGCACGACCGCGGCCCGCCAGGCGCTCCGCGCCACCTCGTCGTCGGCGTCGGACAGAAGTGCCCGTGAGATGACCGGCCACGCCTGCCGGTCTCCGATCTTGGACAGCGTATGCAGTGCCTGGCTCCGTGCCTGCCCACGCCCCGAGCGGACTTCACGGAGCAGTTCGGGAAGGGTCAGGGGCACCGGGTGGCGGGTGAGCGCCCAGGTCAGCATGTCGCGGACGAAGAACTCGGGCTCGACCGCGGAGCGCTCGACCAGCTTGCCGACGAAGCGCGTGTCGGGCGTCGTGCCGGCCGCCAGGGCGGCCCGCAGCCGCACCGACGAACGGCCGTCCTCCAACCCCCGGAGCACCCGGATCGCATCCGTGTCCTGTCCCGTGACCGTCATCGAGACCACCTCCTTCTCCCTGGTGAGCAGTGAAAGGCCTGTCACCGTGTCAAGGTCAAAGGAGCCGGTTCGAACCGGCGCGCACGGCGCACCGGGTGCTCCCCGGCCGTATCCGTTCGGACTCCGCACGCCCTACCGGCGGGCTCGGGCCGCCGTAATGATGACCAGACCCGAAAGGGATCCAGACGACTCCGCACACCTGCCGCCCGGCAGGTGCATCTGCGGTGGAAGGAGTCCACTTTGTTGCTTCTCATCTCCCCGGACAGCGTCGAGGAGGCCCTCGACTGCGCGAAGGCGGCGGAGTATCTCGACATCGTCGATGTCAAGAAGCCCGACGAGGGTTCGCTCGGTGCGAACTTCCCGTGGGTCATCAGAGAGATCCGCGACGCGGTTCCGGCGGACAAGCCGGTGTCCGCCACCGTGGGAGACGTGCCGTACAAGCCCGGCACGGTGGCACAGGCCGCACTCGGTGCGGCCGTCTCCGGAGCCACGTACATCAAGGTCGGCCTCTACGGATGCACGACGCCCGAACAGGCCGTCGATGTCATGCGAGGGGTGGTCCGGGCGGTGAAGGACCACCGGCCGGACGCGTTCGTCGTCGCGTCGGGCTACGCCGACGCCCACCGGATCGGCTGCGTCAACCCGCTCGCCCTGCCCGACATCGCGCGCGTCTCCGGGTCCGACGCGGCCATGCTCGACACCGCGGTCAAGGACGGGACACGGCTGTTCGACCACGTTGCGCCCGAGGTCTGCGAGGAGTTCGTCCGGCTCGCCCACGAGGCCGATCTGCTCGCCGCACTCGCGGGCAGCGTGAAGGTGGGCGACCTCGGCACGCTGACCCGCATCGGTACGGACATCGTGGGGGTGCGCGGGGCCGTCTGCCAGGGGGGCGACCGCAACACCGGAAGGATTCAGCCCCAGTTGGTGGCCGACTTCCGGGCGGAGATGGACCGGCACGCCCGGGAACACTCGGCCGCCCTCGCCGCCGCGAGCTGACCGCGGCATGCCGACGACTCAGCCCCGTCGCGCGTCCCGGACCGGCGGCGAGCGCTTCGCCGTACGCGATCCGGCGACGGGCGAGATCTTCGAGGACGCTCCGGAGCAGCGGCCGGACGAGTTGGACGCCGTCGTCGGCAGGGCCGAGACGGCATGGCGAGGATGGCGGACCGACCCCGCCGCCCGCGCAACCGCGCTGCTGGCAGCGGCCGACGCCGTGGAGTCGGCCGGCGCGGACCTCGCCCCCCTGCTCACCCGAGAACAGGGCAAACCGCTGGCCGAGTCGTACGCGGAGATCGCCCGCACGGCCGCACGGCTGCGCTACTTCGCCGAGCTGGCCCCCGGGCCCGGGCCTCGGCAGATCACGGACGGCCGCCCGGTACGCGGCGAGATCCGCTGGCGACCGCTCGGGCCCGTCGCCGCGATCGTCCCGTGGAACTTTCCCCTCCAGCTCGCGTCGGCGAAGTTCGCGCCCGCGCTCGCCGCGGGGAACACGGTGGTGCTGAAGCCCTCTCCCTTCACACCACTTGCCACACGGCGCCTGGTGTCCGTCATCTCCGGCGCGCTGCCCGAGGACGTGCTGACGGTCGTCACCGGTCATGAACCCCTCGGCGCCCGACTGGCCTCGCACCCGGGGATCCGTCATGTGACCTTCAGCGGTTCGATCCCCACCGGACGGGCCGTCGCCAGGGGGGCGGCGGCGACGCTCGGCCGCGTCACCCTGGAGCTGGGCGGCAACGATGCGGCCATCCTGCTGGAGGACGCCGACGTGGAGCGGATCGCGGACCGGCTGTTCTGGGCGGCGTTCCGCAACTGCGGGCAGGTCTGCATGGCGGTCAAGCGCGTCTACGCCCCGGCCCGGCTGTACTCCGACGTCGTCGAGGCCCTCGCGAGGCGCGCGAAGGCCGCGATCGTCGGACCCGGTCTCGACGCGGGTTCGCAACTGGGCCCGGTCAACAACGCCCCTCAACTGGCCCGCGTCGAGCGCTACACGGCCCGTGCCCTGGCGGACGGCGCGCGGATCGTGACCGGCGGCCACCGGCTGGACAGGCCGGGCCACTTCTACGCCCCGACCATCCTGGCCGATGTCCCGCCCGACAGCCCGGTGGTGACGGAGGAGCAGTTCGGCCCGGTCCTGCCGGTGCTGCCTTACGGGAGCGTCGACGAAGCCGTCGAGGCGGCCAACGACACCGGCTTCGGGCTCGGCGGCTCGGTATGGGGAACCGATCTCGACCGGGCCGGGGCGGTGGCCGACCGGCTGGAGTGCGGGACGGCGTGGATCAACCACCACGCCGAACTCTCCCTCGCCCAGCCCTTCGCGGGCATCAAGGAGAGCGGTGTCGGCGTCGCGGGCGGGCTGTGGGGGCTCTACGGGAACCTCAGGCCGTTCGTCGTGCACCGTCCGGAGGCGGCATGAGGGCGAGGTCCGGCACATGACGATGAGGTTCGGCGCGGCGGTGCTGCGCTCGTACGAGAGCCGGTTCGCCGTCGAGGAGGTGATCCTGAACAGGGGACCGGCCGACGGCGAGATCCTGGTCAGGATCGCGGGCTGCGGGATGTGCCGGACCGATCTCGCGGTCCGGGGTTCGGCGGGCCGCTCACCGCTGCCGGCGGTGCTCGGCCACGAGGGGTCCGGGATCGTGGCGGAGACGGGCGGCCCGCACACCGGTCTCAGCGTCGGGGACCACGTCGTGCTGAGCTTCGACTCCTGCGGAGACTGCCGGAACTGTATGGGCGCGGCCCCCGCCTACTGCGACTCCTTCGCCTCGCTCAACCTCTTCGGAGGGCGCACGGAGCACGCCGCGCGGTTCACCGACGCGGCCGGGGGCGAGCTGGCCCCCCGGTGGTTCGGCCAGTCCTCGTTCGCCGAGTACGCGATGGTGCCGGCCCGCAACGCCGTCCGTACGGACCCCTCGCTCCCCGTCGAACTGCTCGGACCACTCGGCTGCGGCTTCCTCACCGGCGCCGGAGCGGTATTCAACTCCTTCGGCGCCGGACCCGGCGACACCGTCGCGGTCCTCGGCGCGGGAGCGGTGGGCCTGGCCGCGGTGATGGCGGCCGCCGCGTCCGGAGCGGTGACCGTCGCCGTCGACAGGCACCCCGAACGGCTGGCGCTCGCCGAACGGTTCGGCGCGGTTCCGCTGCACGCCGCGTCGGCCGACCTGCCCGGCCGTATCCGGCGGCTGACCGACGGCGGCGCGCGGTACGCGCTGGACACCACGGGCTCGGCCCGGCTGATCAACGACGCGCTCCGGGCCCTGCGCCCGACCGGCCATCTCGGTCTGGTGGCACGGCTCCACGCCGCGCTGCCGATCGAACCGGGGGCACTGGACCGGGGCAGGAAGATATCCCACATCTGCGAGGGGGACGCGGTGCCGGGACTGCTGATCCCGCGGCTGACCCGGCTCTGGCAGGCCGGACGGTTCCCCTTCGACGAGCTGATCCGTACGTACCCGCTCGCCGACATCAACGAGGCCGAACGCGACTGCGACGCGGGCCGCGTGATCAAACCCGTCCTGCTGCCCGACGGAACCGGGCCCGGCCGGTTCCGGCCCGGGAGCGGGGCGCCCGGATCGGTGGCGTCGGGCGCCCACCGCTGATCCCTCGGCAGCACTTCGATTCCTCAGCGTTACTTCTCACTCCTCGTGGTTCCAACTCGTCCAAGGGAGGACATGTGGTCGGCACAGCGCATCTGGACACCGGTGTGGAGGGCGTGGAAGGAGGTGTCGGTCTGACGGCTCTCATGGTCGCCGCGGCACGGGCGATCGAGACCCACCGTCACGACACCCTGGCACAGGACGTCTACGCGGAGCACTTCGTGCTCGCCGCACCGGCGTCGTCCGCCTGGCCGGTCCGCATCCAACAGGTCGAGGACGGGGACACGAACCCGCTGTGGGGGCGGTTCGCCCGCTACTTCGGTCTGCGTACGAGGGTCCTCGACGACTTCCTGCTCCGGTCGGTGCACACGAGCGCCGCCCGTCAAGTGGTCCTGCTGGGGGCGGGGTTGGATTCGCGGGCGTACCGGCTCGACTGGCCCGACGGATGTGTGATCTTCGAGATCGACAGGGAAGGCGTGCTGGAGTTCAAGCACAGGGTGCTCGACGGACTGTCGGCCACCCCGAGGGCGGCGCGCGTCCCCGTCCCGGTCGATCTGTGCGACGACTGGGTAGGAGCGCTGGCCGACGCCGGCTTCGACACGGCCGCACCGACCGTCTGGCTGGCCGAGGGGCTGCTGTTCTACCTGCCCAACGCGGCCGAGACGTATCTCATCGACACGGTCGACCGGCTGAGCGCGGGAGGGAGCGCTCTGGCGTTCGAGGTCAAGCTCGACAAGGACCTGCTGGAGTACCGCGACAGCCCTCTCTACACCTCGACGACGCGGCAGATCGGTATCGACCTGCTCGACCTGTTCGACAGGGAGCCGCGCCCCGACTCCGCCGGTGGTCTGGCGGGCAAGGGCTGGTCCACTTCGGTCCGGACCCCCTTCGACTTCACCCGCGAGCACGGACGCGGCCCGTTGCCCGAGGACAACGACGCGCTGGCGGGCAACCGGTGGGTGTTCGCGAACAAGCCCCGGCCGTGAGGCCGCGTCCGCGTCCGTGGAATCAGCCGCGCGGGGTGGGCAGATCGGGCCCGGTGGGCCCGGAACTCCCGAAGTCGGGCCCGGTGTGGCCGGACCCCTCCAGCCGCCGCTGTATCTCGGCCGATGCGACGACGTCGTCCAGAGCCGTCGCGAAGTCGGCTCTGTCCTCGTCCCGGAGCCGTGGTGATCCGTCCATACCGTCCCGAGTCGTGGTGCTCCCCCGTGTCTCCTCGCGCCGGGAGCCGCGTCAGAGGTGTGAGGCGACGGCAGGCATCAGGTCCTGGAAGGTGCGGCCGTCGGCAGGGGCGCCGATGGCCGTCATCTGCCAACCGCCTCCGGAGCGCCGCACCTTGGCCATGATCTGCGCCGTGTGCCGCCCGCCCCCGGTCAGGGTGTAGCGCGCCAGCTCCTGCCCGGTGGTCTCGTCGACCAGGCGGCAGAAGGCGTTGTCGACCTCTTCGAACGTCTGGCCGGTGAACGAGTTGACGGTGAACACGATCTGGTCGACGTGTACGGGCACGCGTTGCAGGTCGACGACGATCGACTCGTCGTCCCCGCCCTGGCCGGCGCCGCCCACCCGGTTGTCGCCGGTGTGCCGCACCGAACCGTCGTCGCTGTTCAGGTGCTGGAAGAAGACGACGTCCTGCGCCTCCTGCCCGGCGAAGAGGACGGCCGACGCGTCCAGGTCGATCTCACGGGCGGTCATACGGGCGAAGAAGCCCTTGCGGGGCGCGGACTTCCAGCCGAGTCCCATCCGTACGACGGTGAGTTCACCGCCGCCGGACTTGGTGAGGCTGATCTGCTGGCCCTTGGAAAGATTGACACTCATGATTCATTCCGCTCTCTGTGGGTGACGGTGGCCGTCCGGGGGCTCCGTGCCGCTCCCCGGAATCTACAACACTGTAGAGATTGGATGCTGCGGGATCCGCCGCGATCGGCGAGAGTGGAGCGTCGCGCGGACCTGGGGGCTCGGCGCCCGAGGCCGTTGTGCGGCAGCCGGAGGGGGAAGGGGATCACATCGTGGCCGGAGAGCGGGATGATCACGGGCAGTCGCCGCGCGCCCGGAGGCGGGGGCAGGGGGAGCTCGAAGCGCTGGTGCTGTCGGCGCTCGGGGACGCAACCGCACCGGTGCCCGTCGGCTGGGTCCAGCGACGACTGGGGGAGGACCTCTCGTACAGCACGGTCATCACGATCCTGACCCGTCTGCACGAGAAGAAGGCCGTGACCCGCACCGGCCCCGGACGGCCCGTCCTGTGGCAGTCGGTCGCGGTGGACGAGGCCGATCTCACGGCACTGAGCATGAGGCGGCTGCTCGACCGGCAGGACAACCGCGACGCCGTTCTCTCCAGCTTCGTATCCGCTCTCTCCTCCGACGACGAGGACCTTCTGCGGTCCTTGCTGAACGACGCCGGGACCGGCTCGCCCACCGCACCGACCGCCGAACCGGACGAATGATCCATGGGCGTCTTCGTCTTCCTGCCTCTGGTGCTTCCACTGACCGCGCTGCCCATCGCGCGCCTGGCCGAGCGGCATCTGCACCCACGCCGTACCGCCCGCCTGCTGACGGCCGTCGCGGTGATCCTCGCCTCGTGCAGCACACTGTGCCTGGGGCTGCTGGTGGTCGTCGGCACCGCACAACTGCCCGGCAACCCGCTGCCCGACGGCTGGTCCGACCCGGAGGTGCGCGAGGCCGTGCCGCACGACCAGTTCTTCGGCAAGGCGGCCATCCTCGCCCTGCTCATGGTGGCGACGGCATGTGTCTGCGTCGTGGTGCGGCACCGCCGCTTCCACGCGCTCGCGCACCGCACGCTCGACTCCGGTCCGGACCGGTCCGAGGTCGCGGTCCTGCGTGATCTGTCCCCGTACGCCTACGCCCTGCCCGGTGCTCCGGGCCGGATCGTGGTGTCCACCGGCATGCTGGCCTGCCTCGATCCGGCGGAGCGTGAGGCCCTGCTCGCGCACGAGCGCGCGCACCTCGCGGACCGCCACCACCGCCTGCTGCTCGCGGTCCGGCTGGCGGGCTGCGCGAACCCGTTGCTGCGTCCGCTGATGTCCGCCGTCACCTACAGCACGGAGCGCTGGGCGGACGAGGAGGCGGCCCGCGTGACGGGCGACCGGCGCGCGGCCGCCCGTGCCGTGGGCAAGGCCGCACTCGTCTCCCGGCGCGCCTCCGCGCCGCCCCTGCCCGCGTTCGCCGCCGGACCGGTCCCGCGCAGGGTGGCCGCGCTGCTCGGTCCCGTACCGCCGGACCGCCGCTGGCCGCCGGCGCTCACCCCGACCGGTGTCGCGGCCTATGTCGCCGCGGCGGGTACGGCGCTGTCCGCGCTGTCCGCCCTCAATGCCGCGATCGCGCTCTTTCTCGTGCTCGAAGCGGCGACACCGCTGTAGGACCGGTCGTCCGGACCGGCCCCCGTCGTCCGGACTGGCTTTTGTCGTCCGAGGCCGGAGCCCGGGCTTCCTCCAGGAGCCCGCACGAACTCACCGGGGAAAGAAGCCGCATCGCGATGTCCGGAGGCCGAACTCGCGCACGCTCGCCCCGACGAGGGCCGACCGGGTGCGACAGGTCCGGCCGGTGAGGCGGCACCTGTCACCCACCTGCCCGTGCGGTGCGCCTAGTGCGGCCGCCCGTGGTGCTGGTTCCCGTACTTGTTCTTGTTGATGTTGACGGTGTTGTTGATGTCACCGGTGGAGAAGTTGATCAGTCCGCCGCAGGCGAGGAGACAGAAGCCGGGGTTCCCGGGCGGCGTCGGGGCGGACGTCACCTGGACGGTCGTGGTGTTGTTGGAGGCGTCGCACTCCGAGTTGCCGTTGTAGGCGGCGGTGATGGTGTGTGAGCCGACCGTGCTGAACGTGGTGTTGTAGGTCGCCTGGCCGTTGGCGTTGACGGGCACGGTGTCGAGCAGGTCGCTGCCGTCGAAGAACGTCACGCCGAGTCCGCCGGTGGGGTCGGCGGGACAGTCGACAGTGGCCGCCAGTTGCACCGAGGCGCCCACCTGCGCGGACTGCGGAATGGCCGTCACCGTGGTGCTCGACGGTACGGCCCAGGCCGGCGAGGCCAGCCCCAGCACGGCGGCCAGGGCTGTGGCGATGACGAGTCTTCCTCTGCGTGGTGTGATGTGCACCGGTTCGGCTCCTTGTTCTGTCGCCGGGCCCGCGGGGCGCGGGCGCCGTGGAGCCTCACGCTATGGCGCTCTCTCTTGCCATCCGGGGAGGCGGTGCCCACAACTAGCCTGGTTGGATCAGTATCTTCAAATGATGATCGGCAACCGAGTGGTGGATTGGTCCACAGGGCCGTACGAGGTGCGTGCGGCGGCTCCTTTCCCTGTCGGCCGGGTTGTCAGATGCCGGGCGCGGCGACCCGGGTGTAGGTCAGGCCGGGGCTGGTGCCGCCCGACGTGGTGACGGTCACGGTGACCGGACCTGCCGCCCCCGCGGGTGCGACGGCCGCGACCTGTGTGTCCGACACGACGGTGAACGGGACGGCCGCGGCGCCGAAGGTGACGGCCGAGGCCGAGGCCAGATTCGTGCCGATGAGGGTGACCACGGTGCCCGCGCTCGTCGGACCGCTGCTGGGTACCAGCGCGGTCAGGGTGGGCACGTTGACATAGGTGAAGGCGACGGGGTTGCTCGTGCCGCCCGGGGTGATCACCGTGATCGGTGAACTCCCCGTCCCCGGCGGGGCGGTGGCCGTGATCTGGGTCGCCGAGACCACCGTGAAGGAGGTGGCGTTGGTGACCCCGAACCGTACGGCACTGGCGTTGAGCAGATTGCTCCCGGTCAGTGTGACCACCACGCCACCGGCCGTCGGACTCTGGGCGGGGGCGGCGCTGTTGAGGACGGGCGCGACGGCGTAGAAGAAGAAGGCGTCCGGGGCGCTGGTGCCCCCCGATGTCGTGACGGCCACCACCGCGGCCCCGGCACTTCCCGCGGGTGTCACGGCGGTGATCTGGGTTGACGAGTTCACGACGAAGGATGTCGCCGGTACTCCCGCGAAGGTGACCGCGGTGGCCCCGGTGAACCCGGTTCCCGTGAGGGTCACGCTCGTGCCGCCCCCCGTCGGGCCGCTGCTCGGCGCCACACTCGTGACGACCGGCACCGTCGCCACGACATAGGTGAATGTCACGGAGTTGCTGTTGCCGGTCGGATGGACGACGATCACCGCCGCCGCACCCGCGGCGCGGGGCGGGCTCACAGTCGTGATCTGACTGGCCGAGTTCACGGTGAAGGAGGTCGCGTTGGTACTGCCGAACCGTACGGCGGTGGACCCCGTCATCCCGGTACCGGTGAGGGTGACGGTGGTACCCCCGGTGGTGGGCCCTTGCGAGGGATTGAGGGTGCTGATCGTGGGCGGCATGAGGATGCTCCTATGGCAGCCTGGGCGAAGCCCAGGGGCGACGCGGATGTCCGGTCCGGGCCGCGGGAGAACCGCCGCGCCCGAGGCATCGGCGGATGAGGGCCTCCGCCCGCCGGGGTCCACGCGGCCGCCGGCGGAGAGGGCGGGAACCACCGCTCGGGAAGCGGTGGTCGAGGTAGGCTGCCGCCCGGTGAGGGCCGGGCGGCAGCGGGGACGGCGGTCAGATACCCGGAGGCGCCACGTAGGTGAACGCGCCGGCGGCCGTGTCGGAGCCGGCCGGGTTGGTCACCACCACATCGACCGCGCCGGCGGCGCCGGGCGGCGTCACCGCCAAGATCGTGGTGGAGTTCACCAGGGTGAACGGTGCGGGGTTGCCGTCGAAGGTCACCGACTCGGTGGTGCCGAGGTCGGTCCCGGTGATGGTCACACCGGTACCGCCGGACGTCGGCCCGGAGGTGGGCGTGACGGCGGTGAAGGTGGGAACGTCCACGTAGGTGTAGGACAGACCGTTGTTCGTTCCGCCCGCGGTGGTCACGCTCACTCCGACGGGGCCCGCTGCCGCGCCCGCCGGCACGGCGACGGTGAGCTGGGTGTCGGAGACGACCGTCGGCGTGGCGCTGTTGGCGCCGAACGACACGCTGGTGGCCGTCGCGAGCCCGACACCGTTGATCGTTACCGTGTTGCCGCCCGCCAGGGGGCCGGACGTCGGCCCGAGTGAGGACTTGAACGGAGCACCGACGTAGAAGAACGGGATCGGGTTGCTCGTGCCACCCGGGGTGGTGATGGTCACCCCGACGCTGCCGGCGCCCGAGGGCGACACGGCCGTGACCTGGGTGGGTGAGACGTTGGTGACGCCGGTGGCCGGCTTCGTGCCGAAGGTGACGGCGGTGGTGCCGGACAGGTTCGTACCGGTGATCGTCACGGGCGTGCCACCGCCGGTGGATCCCTGGTTCGGAGAAATTGGCATGGAGAGACTCCTCGCTGACAGGACGTGGGACTGAGGACGCAGCGAAGTCTGGGGACCGCCGGGCCGCCCTTCGCGGAAGACCCTCACGGGAGGACGGACGGCTGAATCGAGCCGCCTGGTCACCGGAGTTCCCTCGTAGGCACACAGAGGAAGAACCGGCAGGCGCCGCCCTTTACCGTGATCCCCGGTCTGGGATGGGCGGCCCACCGGTTCGCTGTCTCAAGTACCTCACCGGGAGCCATCCCTGACAAGGTGTCATTCATGACATTCTGACGACCGAACCCGGGACGCCTGTGTACCACCGGCGTGCACCGTCGACCTCCACCGGCCGGCACAGAGCAAACCAGTCGGCACCGCGCGAGCGGCACCGACTGGCGATCCAACCCACTCGAGGTGCCCATCGCGACCCCGGCGTACCTGCACCCCCCTCACGTGTGAAGGGTGACAGCCGCTCCGGGACCACGCGCCCCGAGCGATACGGGCTGCCCATCGGTTGGAATAGGTCCAGTAACGCAGGATATCGGCATATGCCACAAGTGTTAGGTCGTCATATCGCCCGATCGGAGTAGTGTGCGCGCCTCATCCCGTTCTACGCCGTTCCCACGGGTGTGTCTCAACCACACGGCCC
Source organism: Streptomyces sp. S4.7 (assembly GCF_010384365.1). Classification (NCBI taxonomy): domain Bacteria; kingdom Bacillati; phylum Actinomycetota; class Actinomycetes; order Kitasatosporales; family Streptomycetaceae; genus Streptomyces; species Streptomyces sp. S4.7. The sequence goes on from NZ_CP048397.1 coordinate 7,450,825, forward strand.
GTGTCGGCTGTTGGCGGGGTGGCCGACGCGCTGTCAGATCCGGGGCAGCAGGGCGGACGGGGCCAGGACCCGCCCGTCCCGGGTGCGGACGCTCCCGGGCTCCGGGCCCGGCCCCGCGCCGTACACGGCGTCACCGTGCAGCGCCAGCCAACGGCCGATCTCGCGCAGCCGCTCCCGCGCCGGGGCGGGTACGTCGCCGGACTGGGTGGGGCCGACATTCAGCAGCAGGTTGGAGTCGGCGGCCACACAGTCCAGCAACGTGGCGATCAGCCGGTCCGGTTCCTTGTACGCCGTGTCGTGGGGTACGTGGCCCCAGCTGCGATTCATCGTCAGGCAGGTCTCACGGGGTACGGCGAGGGTCGGGCCGGGGTTGAGGCCCGAGGTGTTCTCCCCGGGAAGATCGTTCTCGAAGCCCTGGACGTCCTCGCCGGGCTGGAGGCCGTCCTTGCGGTTGTTGAGGAGTACGGCGTCCGGCTGGAGGCGGTGGACGAGGTCGTAGAGCTCGGGGTAGTGCCACGGCTGGTCGGTGGTGAACCAGCCGGGGTGTTCTCCCGGCACGGGGGAGTTCGGCCAGTCGCCGTCGAACCAGATCTGCGCGACGTCTCCGTACCGCGTGCACAACTCCTCGACCTGCCCGAAGAGGAAGGCGAGATAGTCCTCCCAGCCGGAGGTGTCGAGGTAGCCGGGGTGGTGCCAGTCCACGAGCGAGACGTAGAGGCCCAGCTTGACGCTGCCGGATTCCCGGCAGGCGTCGGCGAGTTCGGCGATCGGGTCGCGCCGGAACGGGGAGCGGGTGATCTTGAAGTCGGACAGCTCGGTGTCGTACATGGAGAAGCCGTCGTGATGGCGGCTGGTGATGGTGAGGTAGCGCTGGCCCGCCGCCTCGGCGAGGGCCACGAGTTCTCTCGCGTCGAAAGCGGCGGGATTGAACAGTCCGGCCAGTGGCGCGTACTCGGCCGCCGGAATCCGGGCGAGGACCTGCTCCCACTCGCCGCGGCCGATCATCGAGTACAGGCCCCAATGGACGAACATGCCGAACCGGTCGTCGCGGTACCGGTCGAGACCCCCGCGGCTGGCCTGCGGAGTCATCGGGTCACCTCCGCGCCCCGCGCGGCCCGCCGTGTGGCCCGGCCATGTATGACACGTCCGAGATCATCCTTGATGTCTTCCACGGTCCTTCACCCTATGCCCCGTGCGATTGGGCACCGCGCTCACCGTGCGCCTCCGGGGTGGCCGGGCTCCAGGAGTCCACGGAGGATGGGTTTCCCGTCGTTCGCAGTCATGTTCCCCGTACGCGATCACCGCACCCGAAGGAGAGCGCCATGTCCGCCGTCTATACATTCGACGTCTTCTCCAGCCTCGACGGCTACGGCGCCGCGGGCGGTGACTGGACCGGCTACTGGGGCAAGCAGGGCCCCGAACTCCTCGACCACCGCCTCGCCCTGTACGGCGAGGAGCAGCGGATGGTCTTCGGGGCCGGCACGTACCGGCTGTTCGCGCGGATGCTGGCCGAGAGCACCGAGGACTCCGAGGTACGAGACCCATGGGTCACCCGGAGGAGGAGCCTGCCGGCGACGGTGGTGTCGACCACCCTGGAAGGGCCCCTCGACTGGCCGGACGCGAACGTCGTGGACGGGGACGCCGTCGATGTCGTCGCGCGGCTCAAGGAGGAGTCCCTGGTGCCGTTGCGCTCGCACGGCAGCCTGTCGATGAACCGGGCGCTGCTGGCCGCCGGCCTGGTCGACCGCGTCCAGGCGACGATCTTCCCCGTGATCACCGGTCGGACCGGGCTGGACCCGGTCTTCCGGGGCGCGGCCGACTTCGACCTCGAACTGATCGAGCACCGGACGCTCGACGACCACATCCAAGAGGTCGTCTACCGGCCCACCCTGCACGCGTGAGCCGGACGGCCCGCGCGCCGGCCGACGGCCCGGCCATCGGTTGGGGCGAATTCTTGCCACTTCCGACTTCCCTCGCGTTCGGGCAAGTTGATGACAAGGTCATTGGATCTGCATCCAGCACCTGAACGGGAGACACGAAGTGCTCAACACGAGAGGAGTTCCGCACCGGCTGGTGGCCGCCGCGAGCGCCGCGCTGATCGCGTTGGGGGTGAACCTGCTCGGAGCCGGTTCTGCCGCGGCTGTCGACGACTCCTACGAAGTCCCCTATCCCGCGGGTGAGGCGTACACCGTGACACAGGGGCCGGAGGGAACGTACTCGCACACCGGGCCGTACAACGAATACGCCTGGGACTTCGGCCTGCCGGCGAACTACGAGGTGTCCGCCGCGCAGGGAGGCACGGTTCTGGTGTCGGACTGGTCGGCGTACTGGCAGAACGGCATCGAGGTCATCATCCGGCACTCCAACGGCCAGTGCACCCACTACGCGCACCTGAACAAAGCGATCTACAACACCGGTGACTGGGTCCCCCAGGGCAGGATCATCGGCTGGTCGGGCAGCACGGGAGCGTCCACCGCGCCGCACCTGCATTTCCAGGTCATCGACTGCAACACCCGAGTCGGCGTTCCGGCCACGCTCCAGGGCTGGACGCCCTACACCGGAACCGCGCCGGTGAGCGTCAACACCCGGGCCTGATCTCCACAGTCGCGACCTCGGCGGTCCGGCGGGCCTACCGGGGGCCACTGACTCATGTGCCCGGGACCCCGGGCGCATGAGCCGCCCGCCGCCGGTCGGGCGACGAGTTCCGGGGCGTACGGAGGTCATAGCCCGCAGGGCCGCCGGCAGAACGCCGCGCCCGTACCCGGAGGAGACGCATGGCACAGCTCATCTACTCGATGATCACCTCGCTCGACGGCTACGCCGAGGCGGCGCAGGGCGACCTCGGTACCGGGGCGGAGGACCAGGAGGTGCACACCTTCGTCAACGACCTCTTCCGCCCCGTCGGTACCTACCTCTACGGCCGGCGGATGTACGAGACGATGGTCTGCTGGGAGACCGCGCACAAGGAGCCCGACCAGCCGCCGCACATCCTCCAGTACGCCCGCGACTGGCAGGCCGCGGAGAAGGTCGTGTACTCCACGACGCTGGAGGCGGTGTCCAGCGCGAAGACCAGGATCGAGCGGACCTTCGACCCTGACGCGGTGCGCAGACTCAAGGCCGAGGCCGATCACGACCTCACCGTCGACGGCCCGAACCTCGCGGCACAGGCGATCGCCGCCGGCCTGGTCGACGAGTACCACCTGTTCATCACCACGAGCGTGGTCGGCGGCGGCAAGCGCTTCTTCCCCGACGGCGTGCGCCTCGGTCTCGAACTGGTCGACAAGCGCGCCTTCGACAGCGGACTGATCTACGCGCGCTATCGGACCCGCTGAGCCGCGGGCGGACGTGTCCGGCGGCGGGCCACGGCATCAGCGCGGTGGATGACTGTCACCCGTCGATCCCCGGCCCGGGCCGGGCGGACCCGTCGGCCGGGAAAGAGGTGTGGGTGAGCTTCTCGGAGAGCCGCCAGACGCGTTCTGCCTCGTCCTCTCCGAGAAGCCGGGAGTAGAGGGCCTGTTCGGCGGGCGCGCCCGAGAAGTTCCCGAGACCGCTGGGGCCGTACAGACGGGCGCCGCGTGCGTCCGGAGAAGTCGCGGCCAGCAGGGCCGGGAGCTGTGCCGTCTCGACCGTTCCGACGAGAACGCGGCTGCGGGAGAGGGCGCGGATGACGCGCACGCTCGCGGTGTCCCGTGCCCGGCCGACCTCGGGGCGCGCGGCCAGCAGACTGGTGGGGGCGATGCCGGGGTGGGCGAGGTTGCTGGTGATCCCCCAGTCTCCGGCCCGGCTGCGCCGGTCCAGTTCGAGCCCGAACAGGCCGGACGCGATCTTGGACTGGCTGTACGCGCGGCGGCCGTTGTAGGACCGTTCCCAGTTCAGGTCGTCCCAGTTGATGGCGTTCTCGTTCGCGCTGATGCTGATCTGCGAGGTCACGCGGGCGTGTCCCGCGCGCAGCAGCGGCAGCAGGTGGGCGACGAGAGCGAAGTGCCCCAGGTGGTTGGTGCCGAACTGCAGCTCGAACCCGTCGGCGGTGGTCTGCCGGTCCGGTGGAGTCATCACGCCGGCGTTGTTGATGAGGATGTGTATCGGACGGTTCTCGCCGCGCAGCGTGGCTCCGAGCGCGGCGACCGAGTCCAGCGACGACAGGTCGAGGTCCCTCAGCGACAGGGCCGCTTCCGGGTGCCGCTGCTTGATCCTCGTGACCGCCGCCTCACCCTTGCGAGGGTTGCGGACGGGCAGGACGACCTCGGCTCCGGCGGCGGCCAGGCGGGCCGCCAGGCCCAGTCCGACCCCGTCGCTGGCACCGGTGACAACGGCGAGCTTTCCCGAGAGGTCGGGAACGGTGATGTCCGGTTGTGTGCGTGCCATCTGCTGCTCCTCGTGTCGCCGTAAGTGGCTGCCTTCTCATGTTGCGCCCGGCCCACGGGAGTTATCCACGGCCTCTCGATCCCAGGCGGACCGGATCCGGCCCGTTCACAGCCGTAAGGGGGGATCAGCGGTCCGAGGCAGCCGTCCGGCCGCGGTGGCAGGATGGGACGGCACCGGAACCAGGGAGGAGGGAGCAGCCGTGATCGACCGAGTGGGCCTGGCCGGGTTCCTGCGCCGCCGCCGGGAGTCACTCCAGCCCGAGGACGCCGGCCTCCCGCGCGGGCAGCGGCGCAGAACCGCCGGTCTGCGCCGCGAGGAAGTCGCCAGGCTCTGCCACATCTCCGCCGACTACTACAGCCGGCTGGAGCGGGAGCGCGGACCTCACCCGTCCGAGCAGATGATCGCCTCGATCGCGCAGCGTCTGCGTCTGTCCCTCGACGAAGGCGACCATCTGTTCCGCCTCGCCGGGCACAACCCGCCCGCGAGGGGCCCGGCCAGCGAGCACATCGGTCCCGGCCTGCTCCGCATCTTCGACCGGCTCACCGACACCCCCGCCGAGATCGTCACCGAACTCGGCGAGTCGGTCCGATCCGTGTGCCGCTCGGTAACGGCACTGATCCCGTCCTCGTCGACCGTCACGCGGTGTTCGCCCAGATGTCGGGCATAGGCGAGCGGGGCCGGAGCCGTCAGCCAGCGGACGGCTACGAGGAGGACGCAGACGATCAGGAGGAACGGCCACATCCCGAGGCCGGCGGTTCCTCCGGTCAGCAGGCCGGCCACGGTCACCAGGCCGAGCAACGTGCCCAGCCCCCACAGGGCGCGGTAGCACCACCGTCCGGCCGGACGGTGCCGCATCTGAATCTTCAGTCCGTCGGATATCTCCCGCCACGTCATGACATGTCTCAGCTGTACCGACATGTCAACGGCCATGTGTCCCCCCTGGAATTTATGAGGACAGACTGTACCGGTCGGCGCTCAACGGCGGCGGACGCCCGCGCGGGATGCGGGCGCGGGCGTCGCGGTTCGCCGTTCGAGTCGGGTCACGGCGCCGGGTGGTCGTCCGGAAGGACCGGTACGGCCGGGGTGAAGCAGGTGTTGTCGGCCGGTGCGCCCTCGTGCTCCTTGCCGTCGTCGTCGCGGTACCGCCAGGTGAAGCGCCGGCCGCGGGCGGACGTGATGTCAGGGCTGTCCATGAGCTGGAAGTGCACGTGCGGTTCCGAGGAGTTTCCCGAGTTGCCGCATTCGGCCAGCGTCTGGCCTTCCGTCACCCGGTCGCCCACGGCTACCTTCGACGAGTGGCGCCGCAGGTGCGCGAAGACCGCGTACGCCCCGTCGCCCAGGTCGAGGATGATGTGGTTGCCCAGCAGGTGGCGGGGCGCGCCGAGGGATCGGATGAAGGTCTCGGCGAGCACGTAGAACAGGCCGCCCAGCGAGGTCCGTGAGAGGTGGTCCCGCTGTGAGTCCGAGACGGCCACGACACGGGCTGCCGCAGGGGCGGACACCGGCTCACCGAACGACGGGTAGGACTCGGGGCGCAGGGCCACCGGCCACAGCCACACGGGCTCCGGCGCCGGGCGGCGGGCGAGGTCGATGGCGTAGGTCTGCGCCAGGTTGTGGGTGTGGCTCGGCACCTTGGTCGCTGGCCCGTTGCGTGCCATCCAGCGGCCGGTCACCGGGATCGCGAGGGCCAGCGGCGGGGCCTCCTCGCGGGGCGGCCGTTGTCCGAGGGTCATGGCCCGGCGCATGAGCACGCCGATGACCAGCAGGGCGACCCCGGTGAACCACAACGGCCCCACGCCCTGTGCGTTGACGAGGATGCACACGGCGCCCGCGGCCACCACGAGACCGTGGCGCTTCCAGAGAGTCTGCAACATCGCGCCTTTCACGAGATGAGCTGTGTGACAGGACCCCAGCATTCCAGATTTGGGCGCGACTATCATTAGTTGTTACGTACTTGCGCAATCACGTAGAACGGTTTTAGTGTCTCCGACGACCGAGCCTCGACACGGTGGGAGCGCGCATGGGCGCCGAGGGCACGTTGCGCACGAGTACGCCGGCAGTCGCGATCGACGCCGTCGGCCTGCACCTTCCGGACCGCACCCGGTCCGTCGCAGAGCTGCCCGAACTGGCGGGCCTGGCCGACGCGGACCGTCTCACCTGCCTGCGGCTGGGCATCGACACCGTGGCGGTGGCCGACGGCCTCACCGCCGCCGAACTGGCCGAGCGGGCGGCGAGCGCCGCGCTGGAGTCGGCCGGTGTGCCGGCCGCCGCCCTCGGCGCGCTGATCCTGGTCGAGCCGCGCGCCCCCGAGACCCTGATCAGCTCGGAGGCCACCAGACTCCAGCACGCGCTGGGCGCCGAGACGGCGCTCACCTTCTCGGTCGGCGGCCTCGGCTGTGTCTCCTCCACCCCGGCCCTGCTGGCGGCGCGCGGCCTGCTCGCCGCCGACCCCGGGCTCGGCCCCGTACTCGTCGTCCACGGCAGCAAACCCGCCGGTGAGCACCGCTACCGGCACCCGGTGACCGTCAACGGTGACAGCGGCCTGGCGCTGCTGCTCGGGCGCCCCCACGCCGCGGCGCCGGTCCGCATCCTCGACCTCGCGCAGTACACCAACGGCCGCTACTGGAACCTCTTCGGCCTGGAGTACCGCGACCGGCCCACCGCGCAGTGGCGCGAGGAGTGCACGGACCTCCCCGGGTACTCCTTCCGGCTGGCCATGGAGAGCAGACAGCGCCTCGCCGAGCTGGTGGCAGGTCTGCTGGCGCGCAACGGGCTCACCCCGTCCGACATCGCGGGCCACGTCAGTCAGAACCTCTCGGCCGGCGGCATGGCGTTCACCGAGGAGATCCTGGACGTCACCTTGCTGCCCTCCTGCCGGGAGAACCTGCGCGGCCTCGGACACCTGGGCCCCAACGACACCTTCCTGAACCTCTCCACCGCCCTGAACCGCAAGGAGTTGGCCGAAGGAGACCTGGCCGTACTCATCAACGTGAGTCCGGTGGCGGCGTGGAGTGTCCTACTGGTCGAGATCGGCCCGCAGAGCGGACCAGGGAGCTTCGCATGACTGATCAACACGAGCGGACGATCGAGGAGATCACCCGCTTCCTGACCGACGCGCTGCGCCGCCCCATCGGTCCCGACGACGACTACTTCGCACTCGGGCTGGTCGACTCGCTGTTCGCGCTGGAGCTGGTCACCTACGTCGAGGAACGGTTCTCGCTGACCGTCGAGGTGGAAGACCTCGACCTCGACAGCTTCCGCACCGCGCACCGCCTCACCGCCTTCGTCCTCGGCAAGACCGGCAGCGACGAGCCCACCCGGATCCATGCCGACGATCACTGAGTCCGAGGACGTGACCGGGACCCCGGCCCTGGTCACGGCCGCCGCCGAACTGGCCGCCACGGCCCGCGTACCGGCGGGGGAGTGGGACGCGGACGGCAAGGTCCCGCCGGACGTGCTCCGGAGCGTCGCGGGGACGGGGCTGCTCGCCGCCGACCTGCCCGCCCATTACGGCGGAGCCGATCTGACACCCAACCAACTGGGCGAGGTCGCCGCCCATCTGGGCGGGGTGTGCAGCGCCCTGCGCGGTCTGCTCACCGTGCAGTCGATGGTCGCCGCCGCGCTGCTGCGCTGGGGGACCCGCGAACAACGTGCCCACTGGCTGCCGCAGTTGGCCGACGGAACCCTGACAGCCGGCTTCGCGGCCACCGAGGACGGTGCGGGCAGCGCGCTCGGCGAGGTGCGGACGGAGATCGAGGAGTCCGGGGACGGTGCCACCCTCACCGTGACGGGCCGCAAGAAGTGGATCACGTTCGGGCAGTCCGCGGACGTCCTGCTGGTACTCGGCCGCTGCGCCGGCCGGCCCACCACCGTACTGGTGGAGACCGACCGTCCGGGTGTGCACCGGGAGCCCGTGCGGGGACAGCTCGGCATGCGCGCGGCCGGGATCGCCCATGTCACGCTCGACTCCGTCCGGGTGCCCTCGGACCACCGGATCGGGCCGCCGGGAGCCGGTCTGTCCCACATCGCGGCGACCGCGCTCGACCACGGCCGCTACACGGTCGCCTGGGGCTGCGTCGGCATGGCGGAGGCGTGCGTCGCCGACGCCGCGGCGCACGCCGCCACCCGCGTCCAGGGGGACACGCCCCTCGGCAGCCACCAGTCCGTCGGCGCGCTGCTGGCCCGAACCGCCGTACGGGCCGCCGCCGCGCGCGAACTCGCCGCGCTGGCCGGCCGCGCGCGGGCCGGCGGGCCGGGGCGCGGCGTCACCGAGACGATCATGGCGAAGTACGCCGCTGCCGCCGCCTGCGCCGAGGCCGGAAGCGACGCCGTCCAGATCCTCGGCGCCGCCGGATGCGCGCCGGACAGCCGCGCCGGACGTCACTACCGGGACGCCAAGGTCATGGAGATCATCGAAGGAGCCCAGGAAGTGGCCGAATCCCACATAGCCGCACACCTCTTGCGCCGGTTCGGAGCGGTCGCGTGACCGCCCAGGGGGGCAGGCCGACCGTCAAGTGTCTGGTCTGGGACCTGGACGACACCGTGTGGGACGGCGTCGTACTGGAAGGGGACGATCCGCGGCCCTTCCCGCACGTCCCGTCCGCGCTGAGCACCCTGGACGCCCGCGGCATCCTGCACGCCGCCGTCAGCCGCGGTGACCACGACGCGGCCACCGCCCACCTCGACGCCTGCGGTCTCGCCGACTGGTTCTGCGCCGTGCGGATCGGCTGGGGAGACAAGGCCGCCGAGGTCCGCCGCATCGCCGAGACGCTCAACATCGGCCTGGACACCGTCGCGTTCATCGACAACGACCCCGCCGAACGCGCCCAGGTCAACGCCGAACTGCCCATGGTCCGCTGCTACTCCGCCGAGCTCGCGGGACAGCTCTCCGCACGCCCCGAGTTCAGCCCCGTCCATGTGACGGCGGAGGCCGCGGGCCGGCGCCAGCTCTACCGTACGGAGTGGCGCCGCCGGCAGGCCGAGGAGGAGTCCGGCGGCGACCGGCGGGAGTTCCTCGCCTCGCTCGGCCTCGTCATGGAGATATCCCCCGCCGACGAGGACGATCTCGCGCGCGCCAGCGAACTGACGGTACGCACCAACCAGCTCAACAGCACCGGCCTGATCTACAGCGAGGACGAACTGCGCCGGCTCAGCGCCTCGCCCGACCACCGGATCCGGCTGGCCCGGCTCCAGGACCGTTTCGGCGACTACGGCATCGTCGGCCTCTCCGTCACGGAACTCACCCCGGCGGAGTCGGTGCTGCGGCTGATGCTGATGTCCTGCCGGGTCGCCTCCCGCGGCGCGAGCGCAGTGATGCTGGCGCACCTCATCCAGCAGGCCCGCAGTGAGGGCCGCCGCCCGGTGACGCACTTCGTACCGACCGCCGTGAACCGCAACATGCTGGTCACCCTGCGCTTCGCCGGATACGCACCGGTCGGCGGGCATCCGGTCGGCGCACATTCCGGCGGCGCCGGACCCATGGTCCTCGAAGTGCCCTCCGACCACCCGGACCCGGAGCCCGGCGGCCATGTCCGTCTGCTCGTCCGGAACGCGTGAGGAGGCCGGAAGTGACGGACACTCAGCCGAAGCCGCTGCTGGAGGCGTTCCTCGCCCAGGCATCCCGGGCCCCCCTGGCCACCGCCCTCGTCATCGGCGACACGTCGCTCACCTACCGCGACCTCGCCGACGCGTCCGCCGGTCTCGCCGGGCTGCTGCGGAGAGCGGGCGCCCGTACCGGCAGCACCGTGTGCATCCGACTCGAACAGAGCGCCGTCGCCGTCGTCGCCGTGCTCGCCGCCCTGCGGGTGGGAGCCGCCTGGGCCGCGCTGGAGCCGGACCTGCCCGTGGCCCGGCTGCGCGCCCTCCTCAACGACACCGACTGCGCCGTGGTCATCGGCACCCGCGACGACCACGACCTGGCCCGCCTCCCGGACACACCGCCCCTCCTCGCCGCCGAGGACCTCGACCTCGCCGCCCTGGCCGAGGCCGGCGCCCATGCCGCCGAGGACCCGGCCCCCGCGGTCGCGGAGACCGCGCCCGCCTATCTCATCTACACCTCGGGCTCCAGCGGCCCGCCCAAGGGCGTCCTGGTGAGCCGCGGCCAGCTCGCCGACTCCGTGCGCCCGCGCGGCGGCGTCTACGGCACCGACTCGTCGGTCTTCCTCATGGCGATGCGCCTGTCCTTCGACGGCATGCTCGCCGGGATGTTCTGGTCGTTCTCCCACGGCCACACCGTGCTGCTGCCCACCGCGCGCGAACTGCGACTGGCACCCGAGTTCGTCCTGCTGGCCCGTCGGCACCGAGCGACCCACCTCGTCGTCGTGCCTTCCTACTACCGGCTGCTGCTGGCGGACCCCGGCCGGCTTCCGGACACCCTGCGGGTGGTGGTCGTCGCCGGTGAGGTCTGCACCCCCGAACTGGTCGCGAGCCATCGCGCCCAACTCCCCGGCGCCAGGCTGGCCAACGAGTACGGGCCCACCGAGACCGTCGTCTCCTGCACGGTGGAGGACCGGCCCGACCCGGCGTCGGAGCGCGTACCCATCGGACGCCCGTGGCCCGGCGCCACCGCCCACGTACTGGACGACAATCTGCGCGAGGTGGAGGACGGGGAGACGGGCGAGCTGTACATCGGCGGTGCCTTCGTCGCCCTCGGCTACGCCCGCGCACCCGGGGCCACGGCAGAACGCTTCATCGCCTCCCCGTTCGGTCCGGCCGGAGCCCGGCTCTACCGCACCGGCGACCTCGCCCGCCGCGACGAGAGCGGCGCGCTGCACTACCACGGCCGCACGGACCAGCAGGTGAAGATCCGCGGCGCCCGCGTGGAACTGGGAGACGTCGAGGCCGCGATCGAGGCGCACCCGGCGGTCGACCAGGCCGTCGTGGTGTGCACCGGATCCCTCACCGACGCGCCGACCCTGACCGCCTACCTCACCCCCGCGCCGGGGCACACGCACCCGGACCCCCGCGAACTGCGCCGGCACTGCCGGCTCCACCTGGTCGAACAGGCACTGCCGACCAGCTTCGTACCGACGGACCGGATGCCGCTCACCTCCACCGGCAAGGTGGACCGCACGGCGCTGGCCGCCCTCGTACCCGTGGCCGGGGATCCCCCGCCCCGGCCACGGGACGACGACGGCTGGAGCCACCTCCAGAGCGTCCTGCGGACCGTCTGGGCCGACGTACTGGGACACCCGGACGCGGGCACGGACGACAACTTCTTCGGCCTCGGCGGCAATTCGCTCAAAGTGCTGGAGCTGTACAGCGCACTGGAGGAGCGGTGGCCCGGAACGGTGCGCGCCGGAGAGCTCTTCGACCTCACCACCATCGCCGCCCAGGCCCGTGCCATCGGGGAGCGCGTCGGGGGCGGCAGCGGCGACACCGGAGAACAGGCCCCGCCGGCAGTCCGCCGTCCCGTCCCGGTCGCCTACGAGCTGTGAAGAAGGAGTGTTCCGCGTGAAGGCGCAGACAACCGGTGCCGCCACGGCCGCCATCGCGGTCATCGGCATCGCGACACGGCTGCCCGAGGCCGCCGACCTGGCCACGCTGCGCGCCAACCTGCGCGCCGGCCGGGACTCCGTGCGGCCCATCCCCCCCGAACGCGTCGCCTCCACCGGCCTCGACGCGTCGCTCGACTACCCGGACATGGGCTACGTCGACCGGATCGACCTCTTCGACCACGAGCTGTTCGGCCTCTCCCGGTACGAGGCGGAGGTGACCGACCCCCAGCACCGGCTGGCACTGCACCTCACCCAGGAGGCCCTGGAGAACGCCGGATACACCCCCGCCGCACTGCGCGACAGCCGGACGGCGGTGGTCTTCAGCTCACCCGGCAACGGATATCTGCCGTTCGTGAGCGAGCCGGGCACCCTCAGTCTCATGGGCAACATGCCCTTCGCCCTGCCGGCCCGTATCTCCCACCTCTTCGCCCTGACCGGCCCCTGCTACGGCGTGGACACCGGGTGCAACGGATCGCTTGTGGCCGTACACCAGGGCTGCCGTGAACTCAGGGACGGCGAGGCGGACTACGCCGTGGTCGGCGGCGTGAGCCTGCGTCACTTCATCGCCCCGGCGGCAGCGGCCGACGACTTCCCCGGCATCGCCTCGCCGACCGCCCGCTCCCGTGCCTTCGACGAGGCGGCGGACGGCGCGGGCGCGGGGGAGGGCGGCGCGGTGCTGCTGCTCACCACCCTTGAAAGAGCCCTGGACGAGGGCGCGTTCGTGCACGCGGTGATCCGTGGCACCGCCACCGCGCACAACGGACGTCACTCCGCCACCATCGCCACACCCAGTGCCCGCGCGCAGGCCGACGTCATCGCACGGGCCTGGGACCGGGCCGGACTCGACATCGGGACTGCCGGATACCTGGAGGCGCACGGCTCCGGCACCCGGCTGGGCGACGCCGTCGAGGTGGAGGGACTGGCGCTCGCCAGGCAGGGGAAGCGCAGGCCGCTCGCGATCGGCTCCCTGAAGACCAACCTCGGCCACCTCGACCACGCGGCCGGCATCGCCGGGCTGGTCAAGGCGATTCTCAGCGTGCGGCACGCAGAGCTGTACCCGTCCCTGCACTTCCGGCAGGCCGCGGCGGAGGTCGACCTCATCGGGGCCGAGCTGGAGGTGGTGACCTCACTGCGGCCGTGGCGGACCGAGGGCGTACGGCGGGCGGGCGTCAGCTCCTTCAGCCTCGGGGGTGTCAACGCCCACTGCGTGGTCGAGGAACCGCCCGCGCTCCCCGCCGCCGCCCCGTCGGACGGGGCACCGCGGGTGGTCGGTGTGTCCGGCCGTACCGAAGCCGATCTGTACGCGCTGTGCGAGCGGCTCTCGGTGGAACTGCGCACCAGCCCGCTCCCGTTCGAGGACATCGCCCGGACCCTGAACACGGGCCGGGAGCACCACCCCTTCCGTGTGGGCGTGGTGGCCGACGGGACGCGGCACCTCGCCACCGGGCTGGCCGCCGCGGTCACCTGGGGCCGACTCGACCCGGCGTCCGAACCGCCCGCCCGGCCCCGCGTCGTCCTCCTGCTCTCCGGTGACGCGCGGCCACCGGCCGCGACCGGTGTGCCCGCGCCGCTTCCCGAGACCCTGCGGCTCCCGGCCGCCCACGCCCACGCCGACGCCGTGCGCGGACAGTTGGCCGCCCACGCCGAGTTCGTCCGGGCCGGGATCGCACCGCACGGACTGATCAGCTCCGGATTCTCCCGCTACGCGGTCCGCCATCTGAGCGGCACGCTCACCGACGAGGACATCAGGGATCTCGCGAGCGGCGACGTCACCGTCTCGCCCGTGGACCCGGACCGCCTGCGGGCCGCCGCCGACGAACAACTGGCCCTCGGACCCGTCGTGTTCGTCGAACTGGGCAGCAGCGGGGAGCTGAGCGACCTCCTCGCGGACCACCTGGCCGGCCGTCCCGGCGCCCATGTGCTCACCGCGGGACCCGGGACCGACGGTGTGCTCGGCGCGCTGGCGCGGCTCTACGAACTGGGGCACGACCCGGACTGGGCCGCGCTGAGCCCGGTGGGACGCCGTGTACCGCTGCCGGGACCGCCGTTCCGGGGCGTCCCCTGCTGGGCGCGGAGGGCCGGCGAGATGTTCACGGCGCCCGCCGCCACGCCGCCGGACACCGCGGTGACCCCCCCGGCCCCGGCCGTACGGAAACCCGCCGGGGAACCGCCGGCCCCGGCCCCGATTCTCCCGGCGGAGCCCGCGGACGCGGCGCCGGCGCCGGTCCCGGCCGTTGCCGAGCCGCCGGCCGTGCTCCAGCCGCGCACCGCCGCCACCGCACCCGAGCCGTCCGCGACGGCCACCGCACCCGAGCCGTCCGACGGCCCGGACTCCGCGGCCGAGGTACTGCCCTGGCTGCGTGAGACCCTGGCCGAACTGCTCTACGCGGAGACCGTCGCCCCCGACGACGACTACTTCGCCATCGGCGGCAACTCCATCATCGCCCTGCTCCTCCTCAAGCGCGTCGAGCAGCAATACGGCGTCAGCCTGCGCATGATCGACGTCTACGACCACCCCGCCGTCGCCGATCTGGCCTCCGCCGTACAGGCCGATCTGACGCCGCCCTCGGCCCCGGACCTGTCTCCCGGACCCCAGCGGGCCGCACCCGGCGAGGACACCACCGCACTCCCGCCGATCCGGCGGACCGACGCCCTGGTCCTGTCCTACGGGCAGGAGCGCATGTGGTTCCATCACCAGCTCGATCCGGGCACCACCCTCTACAACCTCCCGGGCGCCTCCCGGCACAGTGGTCCGATCGACCCGGAAGCCATGCGGCTGGCCTGGGAGGACCTGGCCAAGCGCCACGAGGTCCTGCGGTCCAACTTCGTCTCCGTCGACGGCCGCGCACGGCTCGCCGTCCGGCCCGAACTCGGCGACTTCTTCCGCTACGAGGACCTGACGGGCAGGACCGACGCGGAGCGCACCGCCCGCGAGATCATCCGTGTCGAGTCCGAGCGGTCCCTCGACGTGGAACGGGACCCGCTGGTCCGCGTCACCCTGATCCGCCTCGCCCCCGAAGACCACCTCTTCTGCTGGCTGACCCACCACGCGGTGAACGACGGATGGGCGCCGCAGATCCTCATGCGCGAGCTGATGGAGTTCTACCAGGCACGCTGCGAAGGGCGGGAGCACCGCCCGGAGCCGCTGCCCGTGCAGTACCGCGACTACGCGCACTGGCAGCGCGAGCTGATGGAGCACGGGCTGCTCGACGGCCAGCTGCGCTACTGGAAGGAACGGCTCACCGACCCCCCGGTGCTTCAGCTTCCCACCGACCGCCCGCGCGCCGCGCGGATGGACTTCGCCGGCGCCGCCCACGGCCTGACCATCCCGCCCGAGCTGGTCGACCGGCTCCGCAAGGTCGGTGTGGAGGAGTCCGCCACGCTCTTCACACTGCTGCTCACCGGGCTCACGATGACCCTGTCCCGGTGGGCGGACCAGCGGGACATCGTGGTCGGGACCCCCACGATCGGCCGGACCCGTCCCGAACTGTGGGGCCTGCTCGGCTTCTTCAACAACACCATCGCGCTGCGCTCGGACCTCTCCGGGGACCCGGACTTCCGTACGCTGCTGCGCCAGGTGCGCACCGGCGTGATCGACGGACTGGAGAACCAGGAGATCCCCTTCGACGCCGTGGTGCGCGAAGTGGCCCCCGAGCGCGGCCCGGCCCGTAACCCGATCTTCGACGTCATGTACGTCCACCAGACGCTGCCGCCGCACTTCGTCTTCGGCGAGAGCCTGTTCGGTCCGGCCGTGGACGAGGAGGGCGGACCGCTGTTCCCCGGTCTCCCCCCGGGGACGTCCAAGTTCGACATCTCGGTGGTGGTCGGGGAGCGCGCCGGAGCCGACGACCTGGACGTGGTGGTGGAGTACAGCACCCACCTGTTCGACCGGGACACGATCGCGGCGATCACGGGCTCCTGGGTCGACCTCCTGTGGGCGGCGACCGGGGACACCGGTCTCCCGCTCTCCGCGCTGCCCGGCAGGCCGGCCGGGCAGGAGACGGACGCCGGGGCCGGTCTGCGCCCGTTCGAGCTGCCCACCGACCGGCCGCGCCCCCAGGGCGGCGGCAACGGTACGACGGCCCGTCACGAGGTGCCACTCCCCGACTCCCTCGCCCCGGCCCTCGACGACGCGGGCCTGCTGGCCGTACTGGTCACCCTGCTGACCGAGCGCGCCGAGTCCGACGAACTGGTGCTCGGCCTCGTCCGGCCGCACACGGCTCCGCTGCCCCTGCGGATCGACGTGACCGACGAGCCCTCGCTCACGGAACTCACCGGCCGGATCGCCCGGTTGTCCGCCGAAGCGGAGGCCGGGCCGCTGCCGGGGGCGCCGCTGCCCTTCGACATCACCGCGGACCTCCGAGGTGTCGGGGGCGCGGCCGACGGCCCCGCCCCCGACCTGCACTGGATCGTCGCCGACCACTGGATCGCCGTCGACTACCGCACGGAATTGTTCGACGAGGCGACGGTGCTTGCCCTGGCCGACGACTTCGTCACCCTGGCGCGCGCCGCGGCCGCGTCCGCCGAATGACAGCGCGAGCGTGCACCGAACGGGAAGGAACCACACGCGTGGTCGAGAGCAAGGACAGTGAGCCGAACACGGCCGGGATTGCGGTGGGCGTCGTCGGAGCGGGCACCATGGGCGCCGGAGTCGCCCAGTGCTTCGCGGCGGCCGGCCATCCCGTCGTGGTGGTCGATCCGGACCCGGCGGCCCGCGCGAGCGGGCCGGAGCGGCTGCGCGCCGGGATCCGCGCCGCACGGCTGCTGCGCCGGCAGGACCCCGGCCCCGCCGAGGAGCGCGTGAGCTGGGCGGCGGACACGGCCGCCCTGTCCGACGCCCTCTTCGTGGTGGACTGCGCCCCGGAACGGATCCCGCTCAAGGCGGAGATCTTCCGCGCCCTGGACCGCACGTGCCCCGCCGACGCGGTGTTCGCCTCGTGCACCTCCGCGATTCCCATCGCCCACCTGGGCTCCTTCACCGAACGCCCCGCGAACGTCATCGGCACCCACTTCATGAACCCGGCGCCGCTCAAGGACACCGTCGAGGTCGCCACCGCCACGTCCACCGGCGCGGAGACCGTACGCCGGACCCTGGACGTCCTGGCCGGCCTCGGCAAGAAGGCGATCGTGGTCGGCGACGGCCCGGGGTTCGTCAGCAACCGCGTACTGATGCTGACGGTCAACGAGGCGTCCGCCGTCGTGGAGGCGGGCACCGCCGACGCGGACACCGTGGACCGGGTCTTCAAGGACTGCTTCGGGCACGCCACGGGACCGCTGCGCACCGCCGACCTGATCGGCCTCGACACCGTCGTCGACACGCTGGCCGTGCTGCGAGAGTTCACCGGTGACGACCGGTTCCGGCCGACGCCGCTGCTGTCGAAGCTGGTCGCCGACGGAAGCGTCGGCAGAAAGGCCGGCCGCGGCTTCCATACCTACCCGTCGCCCCAGTCCATCGATCCGCGGCCCGCAGGAGCTGACAGCCATGTCTGATCACGGCAGCACATGGACACCCGACGCCGACCTCGTCGCGGAGGCCGTGGACATCCACGGCCCGGTGGACGTGACCCTTCTCCAGGACGCGATACGCCAGGTGACCGGTGAGGCGGAAGCCGTGCGTCTGCGTGCGGGCGGCGGCGACCACGGCGCCAACGGCACCGACGGCCGCGCGGAGTTCACCGACGGCGGGAGCGTTCCGCTGACCATGGTGGACCTGGCCGACGAGCCGGACCCGGCCGCCGCCCTCGACGCCTGGCTGCGGGGGGAGACGGCGCCGGGCCGGGACACCTCACGCTCCTCGCAGGCCCTGATCCGGCTCGCGGACGACAGGTTCACCTGGTTCCACCGGCACCCCCGGCGAGCCCTCGACTCGTACGGCTGCGCCCTCGTCAGCCGCCGCGCCGCCGAGGTCTACACCTCGCTCGTGACGGGCCGGCCCGCCACCGATGGCGCGCTCCCGCCCCTCGCACGGCTCACCGAGGCCGAGGCCGCCTACCGGGCCTCAACGGCGCCCGAGGCGGACGCCGCCTTCTGGCGGGAACGCCTCGCCGGCCTGACGCCCTGTGGGCCCGCCGCCGCCCTCGGGCCCGTACAGGTGCCGACGGGTCTCCCGGGGCAGAGCCCGGACCCGGAATCGGTGCGCGCCGCGGCCCGTTACTGCGGAGCCCACCCGCGAGCGGTCCTGATCGCCGCCGTCGCCGCCCACCTCTACCGGACCACCGGCGCCACCGACGTGGTTCTCGGACTGCCCGTGGACGGCCGTTTCGAGCGCGCCCTCCAGCGCGTGCCCGGCGCCGCCGAGGACATCGCCGCGCTCCGCCTCGACGTCACGCCGGACACACCCTTCGCCGACCTCGTCCGACAGGTGGCCCGCGAATCGCGCCGGGTCCGGCGCCACCAGCGGTTCCGGCACACCGAGGTCTGCCGCGCGCTCGACGCGACCGGTACCTCCGAGAGGCTGTACGACGCGATCGCGGACGTACGGGAAGCGGCGCCCGCCCTGCGCTTCGGTGACCACCGGGCGGTCGCCCGCCCCCTGGCCGGCCGTCCCTCCACCGCTCCGAGGTTCCTGCTGGACGAGGACCCGGACGGCCGGACCCTGCGTGTGAACGTCCTGGGGCCGGCCGGCCACGACTCCCGGACCGGGCCGGACGCACACGCCCGGCAGCTCAGCACACTCCTGACCGCGGCGGTCTCCGCACCGGGCCACCCCCTGGCGGCGCTGGACACGCCGACCGCCGGGGAGCGGTCCGACGCGGTCACCCCGGCACCGGCCGCCACGGGGCGGACGGACCAGGACACGCTCACGTCGGTGCTGGACGCGGCCGCGCGACGCCACCCGGACGCCGTCGCCGTACGCGACCGGACCGGACAGCTGACCTACCGCCAGCTCCACGAGCGGGCCAACAGGCTGGCCCGGCTGCTCATCAGCCGCGGCGCGGGTCCCGAGCGGCTGGTCGGCCTGCTGCTGCCACGCACCACCGACATGCTCGTGGCGATGCTGGCGGTCCTGAAGTCCGGCGCCGCCTATCTGCCGCTGGACCCGGCCTACCCCGACGAGCGTCTGCGCTTCGTGGTCGGCGACGCCCGGCCGTCCTGCCTGCTCACCGACACCGTCCACGCCGACCGGGGCCTCGGGACACCCACCGGCCCGGTGGTCGTCCTGGACGACGAACCGGTTCGGGCGGAACTGACGTCCGCCGCGTCGCACGACATCACCGACGGCGAACGCGTCGCCCCACTGACGCCCGGTCACCCGGCGTACGTCATCTACACCTCCGGATCCACCGGCGCCCCCAAGGGCGTCGTCGTGACACACCGCAATGTACTGCCCCTGCTCGCGTGGGCGCAGGAGGAGCTCGGCGCCGACGCGCTCGCGCACAGTCTCGCCGCCACCTCGTTCAGCTTCGACGTGTCCGTGGCCGAGGTGTTCCCGCCGCTGGCCACCGGCGGCACGGTCGAGGTCGTACGGAACCTGCTGTCGCTGCTGGACGACGAACCGCCCCGGTGGTCCGGCGGTCTCGTCTGCGCGATTCCCTCGGCGCTCGGCAAGCTGCTGGACCGTACGAGCCTCGATCTGTCGGCCCGCGCACTGGCCCTGGGAGGCGAAGCGCTGCCCGCCGGCCTCGCCGACCGGGTGGTCCGGACGATGCCCGGCACCCGGCTGTTCAACGCCTACGGGCCGACCGAGGCCACCGTCTACGCCACCGCGTGGCGGGCCGGCGGCGACCCGGTCACGGACGCGCCGCCCATCGGCCGGCCTCTGCGCCACGTCCGCGCCTATGTGCTCGACGACGCCCTGAAGCCGGTCGAGGAGGGCGCGACGGGGGAGTTGTACCTGGCGGGCGACGGGCTGGCCCGCGGCTACCTGGGCCGTCCTGGGCTGACCGCCGAACGCTTCCCGGCGGACCCCTTCGGTCCTCCGGGCACCCGGATGTACCGCACGGGGGACACGGTCCGCCGGCGCTCCGACGGGCAGCTCGACTTCCTCGGGCGCGTTGACGAGCAGGTGAAGATCAACGGCTTCCGGGTGGAGCCCGGAGAGGTGGAGGCCACCCTGGCCCGCCACCCCGAAGTCGCCGAGGCGATGGCCGTCGTACGCACCGACCACGCGGGCGACGCCCGGCTGATCGCCCACCTGGTCCCCTCCGACGACTCAGCGCGGCCCGCGCCGCAGGAGCTGCGCGCCTGGCTCGCCGAACGTCTTCCGGCACATCTGGTCCCGGCCGAACTCCGGCTCACCGACGCCCTTCCCCGCACCCCCAACGGCAAGCTCGCCCGCGAGACGGACCCCGCTCCGCTCGCCGCGCCGGCGGCCGTCCCGGCGCCCCCGGCCGTGGTCGTGCCCCCGGCCGTCCCCGTACCCGTCGCCGAGCCGGAGCCGGTGCGCGAGGCTCCCGCCTCCCGGGAGGACCTGGTCGCCGCCGCCTTCGCGGAAGTGCTGCGCGAGTCCGACGTACCGCGCGACAAGAGCTTCTTCGACCTCGGCGGCGACAGCATCATGTCCATCCAACTGGTCAGCCATCTGCGCCAGTCGGGCCTCGTCCTCATCCCGCAGGACATCTTCGAGTACAAGAACGTCCAGGCCCTCGCCCGGATCGCGCGGGAGACCGGCCGGCAGACCACCGGCGGCTCCGCGGCGGCCGTCGGCGACGTGCCCCTCACCCCGATCATGCACTGGCTGCGTGACCAGGGCGGCCCCGTCGACGGCTTCCACCAGGCCGTGCTGCTCCGGGTCCCCGGCGGCCTGCGCGAGTCCCCGCTGACCTCGGCCGTCCAGTCGCTGATCGACCACCACGACGCGTTCCGGCTGCGCCTGGACCGCTCGGCACCGGGCTGGTCCCTGGAAGTCCGGCCGGTCGGCAGCGTCCCGGCCGGCGACTGCGTACGCCGCGTACCCGCCGAGAACCTCTCCGGTGACGCCCTTCTGCGCGTGCTGTCCCGCGAGACCGCGCGGGCGCAGAGCGAACTCGACGTGCAGGACGGCCATATGGTGCGGGTGGTCTGGTTCGACGCCGGACCTGACACACCCGGCCGGCTGCTGTTCATGGCCAACCACCTGGCCTGCGACGGTGTGTCCTGGCGCGTCGTGGTGCCCGACCTCGTCGGCGCGTACGAGGACGTCGCGGCGGGACGCACTCCCGGCACGCGTCCGGTCGAGACGTCCCTGCGCCACTGGAGCCGCGCGCTCCAGGAGCAGGCGCGTACCCCGGAGCGGCAGGCCGAACTGCCCCTGTGGGAGCGGATGCTGGCCGTACCGGGTCCCCGCTTCGCCCGGCGCCCCCTGGACCCCGCCCGCGACACCACCGGTACGGCCCGCTCCCGGACGGTCGTCTACGGCGCCGAGCGGGCCCGGCACCTGTTCACGACCATCCCGGCGGCCTTCCACTGCGAGATCAACGACGTACTGCTCACGGCGCTCGCGCTGGCCGTGCAGCGGTGCATGGGCACCACCGAGGACGTGGTGATCGACGTCGAGGGTCACGGCCGCGAACCCGTGGTGCCCGGCGCCGACCTGTCGCGCACCATCGGCTGGTTCACCAGCATGTATCCGGTGCGCATCGCCCCCGGCGTCCCGCTCTCCGGCGGGACGGTGCCTTCCGGCGGCGACCTCGGCCGTGCCCTGCGCGGGGTGAAGGAACAGCTCCGCGCCATCCCGGACAAGGGCATCGGCTTCGGCATGCTCCGCTACCTCAACCCGGAGACCGGGCCCCGGCTGGCCACCGCCGAGCCCAGGCACATCGGCTTCAACTACTTCGGCCGTTTCCTCCTCCCCTCCGAGGGCGGGGAACAGGACTGGTCACCCGCTCCCGAGACGGGCATGACCGCGGGCGCCGACGCCGGGATGCCGCTGGACCACCCGCTGTCCGTCAACGCCCTCACCGAGGACACCGCGGACGGCACCGCGCTGCGCATCGCGTTCTCCTGGGCCGAGGGAGCCGTGGACGACGAGCGGGTCGACGAACTCGTCGACCACTGGTTCGAGTCGCTGGACGCCCTGGCCGCCCACGCGGCCGAACCGGGCGCCGGCGGCCGTACCCCGTCCGACTTCCCGCTGGTCCGGCTCGACCAGCGGGCGATCGAGCGGCTGGAGAGCGACCACCCCGGTCTGGACGAGATACTGCCGCTCTCCTCCCTTCAGCAGGGCATGCTCTACCACCTGCTCCTCGGCTCGATGAACACCCCCGACGCCGGCGACCCCGCCGACGTGTCGCACTCCCTCTACACCATCCAGTTCTGGCTGGAACTGGAAGGGACACTGGACACCACGGCCATGCGGGACGCCTTCCGCGCCCTCCTGGACCGTCACCGCAACCTGGGTGCGGCTTTCGTCCACACCGGGCTCCCGCACCCCGTCCAGGTCTTCCGCCCCGGCATGGACGTGCCCTGGCAGGAGGTCGACCTGAGCGGCCTCTTGGAGGAGGAACGCGAGCGCGAGGTCGAACGCCTCCTGGAGAACGAGCGGGCCCGGCCCTTCGAGCCGGCCCGTCCGCCACTGCTGCGGCTCCTGCTGGTCGACCTCGGCGCCGAGCGCCGGCGGCTGGTGCTCTCCACGCACCACATCCTGCTCGACGGCTGGTCGCTGCCGATCATCATCGGTGAACTCTTCGCCCTCTACCGGGCACGGGTCACCGGGACGCCGCACGCGCTGCCCACCGGCACGCCGTTCCGTGAGTACGCCAACTGGCTCTCGCGCGTGGACGGCGAGGCGGCCGAGGCCGCCTGGCGCACCGCGCTGACCGGCTTCACCCCCACCAGGATCGGGAACCGGCAGCCCGGCGAACCCGTACCGTCACGGCACCTGCGGACCTCGCTGGGCGAGGACGTCACCGGAGCGCTCGTGGGCACCGGCCGGCGGCACGGCGTGACGCTCGCGACCGTGCTCCAGACCTGCTGGGCCATCCTCCTCGCCGAGGAGACGGGCCGTCAGGACGTCGTGTTCGGCTCCGTGGTCTCCGGCCGGCCCGCCGAACTGCCCGGGGTGGAGTCGATGGTGGGACTGTTCATCAACACCGTGCCCACCCGGGTGCGGCTCGACCCGGCCGAGTCGCTCGGTTCCCTCTTCGTACGGGTCCAGAACGAACAGGCCAAGCTCCTGCCGTACCAGCACATCAGCCTGACCGACATCCGCCGCATCACCGACAGCGGCGACATGTTCGACACGATGATGTCCTTCGCCAACTACCCGTTCGACGGGGAGTCGTTGCGCCGCCCCGCGCCGGACCTGGAACTCATCCGTGCCTCCGGTGAGGACCGGCAGCACTACCCGCTGGGCGTGGTCCTCAGCCACCGCGACGACGTCCTGAGCCTCCAGATCGAGTACCACCCCCACCTCATCGACCCGGACCGCGCGGAAGGCCTGGTCGAGCGGTTCGTCGCCCTGCTGACCCGCAGCGCGCACGCGCCGCACAGCGTCCTGGGCGAACTCCGCTCCGCCGACCTGCTCGTGGACGGGGCCGCGGACGTCCCGGTCGCGGCGCTCCCGGAGCCCGGCCCGTCCGCACTCGGCGGGGGCACCGGTGTGCTCCTGCCGCTGCGTGAGGAGGGCGGTCGCCCGCCGCTGTTCTGTGTGCACCCCGCGGCCGGGATCGCCTGGTCATACGCCGGGCTCAGCGGACCGCTCGGCAGCGATCAGCCGCTGTACGGTCTGCAGGCACGGGGTCTGGACGGATCACAGGTACTGCCGGGATCGGTCGCCGAGATGGCGGCGGACTACGTGGCCCAGCTGCGCACCGTCCAGCCGGCCGGTCCGTACCACCTGCTCGGATGGTCGTTCGGCGGCATCGTCGCGCACGAGATGGCCGTACAGCTCCAGCGGGCGGGGGAGGAGATCGGGCTGCTGGCCGTACTCGACTCGATACCCGCCACCCCCGCGACGGTCGACAGCACCGGCCAGGACGACGCGGGCGGCGGGAGCGACACCGCGAAGGCGAACCAGGCAGGCGACGGGGACGACGGCACGGGCACACCGCTGCGGTTCGGTCCGGACCACGTGATGCGCACGATCCTCCAGTTCTTCGGTTACGACCCCGCCATCTGGGCCGACGAGGAGATGACCTATCCGCGGTTCCTGGAGATCAGCCGCGCCTACCCCGGTCTGCTCGCGACGTTCGACGAGGCGATGATCGAGACGCTCTGCCGCGTCTACACCAACAACGCCGTTCTCTCCCACGACCACACACCGTCCCGTTACACCGGTGACCTGCTGGTCTTCACGGCCCTCGAAACCTCCGCCGACGACGCCGCGCGTCAGTGGGAGCCCTACGTCGACGGCGGAAAGCCGGACGTGCGTGCCGTGGAGTGCCCGCACGCGGAGATGGGCCGGCCCGGCCCGCTGGCGGAGATCGCCGAGATGCTCGCCCCCGCGCTGCGCGGCCGGCCCACCGGGTCGGAGGTGACCGGGTGACCCTGCCGGGCAGCTCCGGTCCGGTGCCCCTGACCTCGGCCCAGCGCGGCATCTGGCTGGGCGACCGGCTCGCGGGTCCGGGGCGCTACCACGTGGGTCTGTCCATGGACATCATGGGGCCGCTGGATCCGGAACTGTTCGAGAGGGCCTTCGGGGCGGCCGTCGCCGAGACCGCGCCGCTGCGGGCCCGGTTCACGGTCGACGACGACGGCGAACCGGGCCAGTGGGACGGGCCGTCGCCGCAGTGGACCGTGACCCACGCCGACCTGCGGGCCGAGCCGACCCCGGCCGTCGCCGCCATGGCATGGATGCGCGCGGATGTGGCCCGGCCGTTCGACCTCGGCACGGGTCCGCCGTTCCGGACCGCGCTGCTGCGCCTGGCCGACGACCGGTTCTGCTGGTACATCGCCTGCCACCACCTGGTGCTCGACGGCCTCGGCAGCGCCCTGCTGGCGCGCCGGGTCGGCCGGCTCTACGCGGCCCTGGAGCGCGGGGAGCGGCCGACGCCCGCCGTGCACCCGCCGGAGGCGCTGCTGACCGCGGAACGCGCCTACCGCGCCTCGTCCCAGGCGCCCGCGGACCGCGATTTCTGGAAGACCCGGCTGGCCGGGGCCGCCCCGGTCCGCCACCCCGGCACGGCCGGCGGCCTGGCGGTGCGCGGCGGCGCCCGCCTGCCCGCCGCCGGCCTTGCCGAACTGCGCGCCACCGCCCGGCGGCTCGGTGTGCGGTGGCCGGTGCTGGCGACGGCCGCCGGAGCGCTGCTCGCACACGTACGTACCGGCGCGGGCGGCACCGGGGAAGTGGTGCTGGGTCTGCCGGTCACGGGACGCGACCGGGAAGCGTCCCTGCTGGCCGCCGGCACCGCGTCGAACATCCTGCCGCTCCGCACCCGGGTCCACACGCACCGGCCGGCCGGCGACCTGGTGCGCGCGCTGTCCGACGAGATGGACGCCGTGCTGCCCCACGGGCGGTACCGCTACGAGGACCAGCTGCACGACCTCGGCCTGACCGGCTCCGGTGGTTCGCTGTACGGCCTGGCGGTGAACGTACTGACGTTCAGCTACGGCCGCGACTTCGCCGGCCGCCCCGCGGCGATGCGCAATGTCGCCATCGGGCCGGTCCAGGACCTCTCCGTCACCGTGTACCCGGACGACCGGCGCGGCGGGCTGCGCATCGATCTGGACGCCGACCCCGCCCGGTACGGCCGCGCCGAGGCGGCGGCCGAGGCCCGCCGCTACGCCAGGCTGCTGCACCGGCTGGCCACCGACCCGGAAGGCGACCTGCGCGACAGCGCCCACCTGTCCGCGGGTGAACGCCGCCGCTCGGCGCCCCGGCCGGACGCCCCGTCGGCCACCGCCCCGACGACGCTCCCACAGCTCTTCGAGCGTGCCGCGTCCCGCTTTCCCGACGCGGTGGCGGTCCAGGACAGCGACACCGTCCTGTGCTACCGCGAACTCGACGCCCGCGCCAACCGGCTGGCGCGGGCCCTGGTCCGGCGCGGGGCGGGACCGGGACAGCTGGTCGCCGTACAGCTCCCGCGCTCCGTCGACCTGGTGACCGCGCTTGTCGCGGTGGCCAAGTCCGGGGCCGCCGCGGTGCCCCTCGACCCGGACTGGCCGGCCGAACGGATCCGGCTGATCCTCGCCGGCACCCGCCCGGTCCAGGTGCTGACGCCCGGCGAGTTGACCGTCCTGCTCTCCGTCACGGACGACGCCACGAGGCTCACCGACGCCGGGCGCGGGACCCCGCTGCTGCCGGCGCACCCCGCCTATGTCATCCACACCTCGGGATCGACGGGCCGCCCCAAGGGCGTCGTCGTGCCGCACGAAGGACCCGTGGCGCTGCTGACGGACACCGCCGCGCGCTTCGGTTTCGGAACGAGCGACGTGTGGACGCTCCTCCACTCCTGCGCCTTCGACTTCTCCGTATGGGAGTTGTGGGGCGCGCTGACGCACGGCGGGCGCCTCGTCGTCGTCCCGCAGGACGTGGCCCGCTCGCCCAGGGCCTTCCTCGGCCTCCTGGTCCGCGAGCGTGTCACCGTGCTGAACCAGACCCCCTCCGCGTTCGCCGCCCTCGACCGCGCCGACGCCGAGGACCCGGAGCGGGGCCGCGCACTGGCCCTGCGGTGGGTGATATTCGGAGGGGACGCGCTGCTGCCGCGAACCCTGCGCGACTGGTACCGGCGCCGCGGGCCGGACACCGCCTCCCCCACCCTCGTCAACATGTACGGCATCACCGAGACCACCGTCCACGCCACCCGCGTCGACCTGACCGCCGACCACGCCGAACAGGGCGGGAGCCCGATCGGCGCCGCGATCCCCGGAACCCGCATCCATGTGCTGGACGACAGCCTGCGCCCCGTACCGCCGGGTGTCACCGGCGAGCTGTACGTCGGCGGCCGGGGCCTCGCCCACGGTTACCTCGGACGGCCGGGACTCACCGCGGGGCGCTTCGTCGCCGACCCCTTCGGCCCGCCCGGCTCGCGCCTCTACCGGTCCGGCGACCTGGTCCGGTGGACGACGGACGGCACCCTCCAGTACATGGCGCGCGCGGACGACCAGTTGAAGATCCGCGGCTACCGCGTCGAGCCCGCCGAGATCGAGGCGGCGCTGCTGACCCTGGACGGCGTGACCGCCGCCGCCGTCACCGCCGTCCCCGCCCCCGCGGACGGGGAACCACGCCTGGTCGGCTACGTCGTCGCGCGCCACACCCACCCCGCGCCGGACTTCCCGGACCGGCTGCGCCGCGGGCTGCGCGCGCGCCTGCCCGCCCATCTCGTGCCGTCCGAACTGGTACGCGTCGGCGCTCTGCCGATGACGGCGAACGGCAAACTCGACCGCGCCGCGCTGCCCGCGCCCGGCGAACTCACGCCGGACGGGCCCGAGACGGGCGGCCGGGACCTCCCGGTGTTCGCCACGCCGCTCGAAGAGGACGTGGCCGCGCTGTTCTCCGAACTCCTCGGAGCGGCCCCGGTCCGCCGGGACGGCGACTTCTTCGACCTCGGCGGCGACAGCCTGCGCGCCGCCCGGCTGGCCGCCCGTATCCGTACCGCCCACCACGCCGACCTCGACGTCCGCGACATCTTCGACCATCCCACCGTCACCGCCCTGGCCGCCCACGTGGCCCGGTGCGCCCCGCTGCGGGAAACGGCGCAGTCACCGGCCGGCCGCCCGGACCGCATCCCCCTGTCCCACGGGCAGCGACGTCTGTGGTTCCTGCACCGCCACACCGGTGCGGACGTGACCTACAACGTGCCCCTGACGGTGCGGCTGACCGGGTCACTGGACCGCGCCGCCCTCGCGGCCGCACTGGGCGACGTGACCGACCGGCACGAAATCCTGCGCACCGTCATCGAGGAGGAGGACGGCCGGCCCCATCAGCGCGTCCTGCCGCCCGAGTCGGGTCGCCCCCGCCTCGTCGAGACGGCCACCACCGCGGGCGAACTGCCCGCCCTGCTGTCCCGGGGCGCGCGGCGCGCCTTCCGCCTCGACCTCGAACCCCCGCTGAGGGCCGAGCTGTTCACCACCGATCCGGGCGAATCGCACACGCTGTTGCTCCTGCTGCACCACATCGCCTGCGACCACGCGTCCCTCGCCCCGTTCGCAGCCGATCTCGAAACCGCCTACACCGCGCGGCTGCGCGGAGCTCCCCCCACCGGGCTGCCACCACTGCCCCGTCAGTACGCCGACTTCGCGCTCGCCCGCCACACGGACTCCTTCACCGCGGAAGACCCGTCCGCCGACAGGGAAGGCGGGCTCGCCCACTGGGTCCGCGCGCTGGACGGCCTGCCGTCCCGCATCGCCCTTCCCGCAGACCACACCGCGCCGACGACGGACGACGGAGCCACCGTCGCCTTCCGGGTCCCCGCCGAAACGCACCGACGTCTCGTCCGGCTCGCCACCGCCGAACGCGCGAGCATGTTCATGGTCGTCCACACCGCGCTCGCCGTACTCCTCACCCGCCTCGGCGCCGGAACCGACATCCCGGTCGCCACCGCGGTCGCCGACCGGCCCGATCCACGTCTCGACGCACTGGTCGGCTTCTTCGTCAACACGCTCGTCCTGCGCACCGACACCTCGGGGGACCCCACCTTCCGGGATCTGCTCGGCCGCGTCCGCACGGCCGACCTCGCGGCCTTCGCCCACCAGGACGTGCCGTTCGAGCACGTCGTGGAGGCGCTGGCCCCGCACCGTCCCGAGAACGGTCCGCCCCTCTTCCAGGTGATGCTGGTGGTGACACCGCCACCCCCCGGACGGCTCGACCTGCCCGGCCTGCGCGCCGAGGTCACCATGGTCGGCACCGGCACCGCCAAGTGCGATCTCGCCTTCAGCCTGTACGAGCACCGCGACGAACAGGGCGCCGCCCAGGGGCTGGAGGGCGTACTCGAATACCGCACCGGCCTGTTCGCGCCGGAGACGGCCCGCGCGCTGGGCGAACGCCTGGTCCGGCTGCTCATACAGATGGCCGACGGCCCCGACACCCCCGTCGGCCGGGCCGACCTGCTCGACCCGGCCGAACGCCACGAGGTGCTGCACCGGTGGGGCGCGACCCCGGCCAGGCCCCGCCCGGCCGTCGAGGCCGCCCGGAGCGTCCCCGAGCGGATCGCCGAGCACACGCGCCGCGCGCCGGACGCCGTGGCACTGCGCGCGGACACCGAGAGCCTCACCTACGCGGAACTGGAGGCCCGTTCCGACCGGCTGGCCGCCCACCTCACCGCCGCCGGCGTGGGCCCCGAGGCCCGCGTCGCCGTGCTCATGGAACGCGGCGTCCTGTACGCCGTCACCGCGCTCGCCGTCCTCAAGAGCGGCGGCGTCTACGTACCGCTCGACACCCGGGCGCCCCGTGCGCGGCAGACGCGCGTCATCGCCGAGGCCGGAGCCACCGTGCTGGTCGTCGGTCCCGAACTCCCGCCCGGGGAGCGGCCCGAGGGGGCGACGACGGTCCTCGACGCCTCCGCAGCCCTCACCGCGCCGCCCCCGCCCGGTACCGCGTCGCCGGGCGTGCCCACCGATCCGCTCCGGTTGGCCTGCGTCATCTTCACCTCCGGGTCCACCGGAGTCCCCAAGGGCGTCTCCATCACCCACGGAGGCATCCTCGCCCTCGGCGCCGACGCCTGCTACGAACCCACCACCGCCCGGCGCATGGTGATGCACTCCCCGCACTCCTTCGACGCCTCGACGATGGAACTGTGGGTGCCACTGCTGAACGGCGGCGAGACCGTCGTCGCCCCACCGGGCGAACTGGACCTGCTGACCCTGCGCCGACTGATCACCGAGACCCGGCCCACCAGCCTGTGGCTGACCGCCGGACTCTTCCAACTGGTCGCCGAGGAGGACCCGGCCTGCCTGAGCGGCCTCGACGTCGTGTGGACCGGCGGTGACGTCGTCTCCGCCCGCGCCGTCCGTACGGTGCGGCGGCACTGCCCCGACACCGGCATCGTCAACGGCTACGGCCCGGCCGAGATGACGACCTGCGCCACCTGGCACCAGGTCACGGACGCGGACCTCGCCGACACGGCGGGCCGGCGGGGCATCCCGATCGGCCGCCCGCTGGACGGCGGCCGGAGCTACGTACTGGACACCGGCCTCCAGCCCGTACCCGCCGGGGTGACGGGGGAGCTGTACCTCGCCGGCACCGGTGTCGCCCGCGGCTACCTCGGCCGACCCGGACCGACCGCCGAACGCTTCGTCGCCGACCCCTTCGGCCCGCCCGGCGCACGCATGTACCGGACGGGCGACCTGGCTCGCTGGCTGCGGGACGGCACCCTCGCGTTCGCCGGCCGGGCCGACGGACAGGTCAAACTGCGGGGATTTCGCATCGAGACCGACGAGATCGCGGCCGCGCTCGTCGCCCACGACGACGTGGCCCAGGCCGCCGTGACGATGAGCGAGGGCGGACCCGGCGGGAAGCACCTGGCCGCCTACGTGGTGCCCGCCGAGGGGACGACGCCCGACCTGGCGTCACTGCGCCGGCACCTCGCCGAGACACTCCCCGACTACATGGTCCCCGCCGCGTGGGCGGTACTCGACACGATGCCGCTCACCCGCAACGGCAAGCTGGACCGCGCCGCCCTGCCCGCGCCCGACCGGGCGGCCGGCCCGCCCGCCCCACCCGCCGAGGCACGATCCGGCGACCCCGGCCCCGGACACCCCCGCGGCGAGCGGGAAGACATCCTGCGCGACATCTTCGCCCAACTGCTCCGGACCCCGGCGATCGGCCTTACCGACGGCTTCTTCGACTCGGGCGGCGACAGCATCGTCGCCATCCAGCTCGTCAGCCGCGCCCACGAGGCCGGTCTGAGGATCACCGTGAACGACGTCTTCCGCGCACCCACCGTCGCCGGGCTCGCCGCCCGCGCCGAGGCCGCGGAACCCGAGGCACGCCCCGCCGGCGCGGACCCGGACGGCGGCGAGGGCCCTCTGCCGCTGACGCCCATCATTCACTGGTGGCGCGAACAGGCCGGTGACATCCGGACGTTCAGCCAGCACATGGTGATCCGTACCCCGGCCGGGCTGTCCGCGGACCGGCTCACCACCGTCCTCCAGAGCCTCGTCGACCGGCACGCCGCCCTGCGTATGCGCCTCGACACCACCGGGGAGGCATGGCGGCTCGACGTGGCGCCGGCCGGACAGGTCCGCGTGGACGGTCAGGTGCGCCGCCGCGTCACCGCGGCCGACGGCCGGCTCCCCGATCTGCTCGCGGACTCCCTGGACGAGGCGCACCGCCGTCTCGATCCCACCGCCGGCCGTCTGCTGGCTGCCGAGTTCCTCGACCGGGGCCCCGAGCGGAGCGGCCGTCTGCTGCTCGCCGTCCACCATCTGGCCGTCGACGGAGTCTCCTGGCGGATCCTGCTGTCCGAACTGGCCGCGGTCGACCGCGCCCTCGCCGCGGGGAACCCGCCCGATGCCCTCGCGCCGCCGGCGCAGTTCGGGGCCTGGGCACGCCTCCTCGCGGAGCAGGGGGCGGACGGGACCAGGCGCGCCGAACTTCCGTTGTGGACCCGGACGGTGGAGGCCCCGGACCCGCCGCTCGCCGAGCCGCTGCCGTCCACCGGTGACCACCCGCCGCGCGAGTTGACCGTCACCCTGCCGCCCGGCCGGACCCTGCCCCTGCTCACCGAGGTCGGCGCGGCCTTCCACTGCGGCGTGGAGCCCGTACTGCTCACCGGCCTGACGCTCGCCGTCGAGGAGTGGTGCCGTCGCCGGGGCCGGGCGCCCGGACCGGACGGCCTGCTGCTGGACCTGGAGTCCCACGGCCGCCCCGACCCGCCGGAGGCCGGCGCGGCCGACGTGTCCAGGACCGTGGGGTGGCTGACGGCCCTGTACCCCGTCAGGCTGCCCCGCACCGGCTGCTCCTGGACCGACGTATGGAGCGTGGGGCCCGCCCTCGGCAGCGCGCTCAAGCAGGTCAAGGAGGTCCTGCGGAGCGTCCCGGACCGCGGTGTCGGGTACGGCGTCCTGCGTCACCTCGACCCGGTCGCCCGGCGCGAACTCGCCGGGGGAGCCACTCCTCAGCTCGGCTTCAACTATCTGGGCCGCCTCGCCACGACCCATGTCGCCGACTGGGGCGTCGCAGAGGAGCAGGCCGGCCCACGCGCCGAGCCGGCCGCGGCCACCGACCGGCTGGGCGCGCACCTCCTCGACATCAACGCACTGACGACGGACGGCGCCTCGGGGCCCCGGCTCACCGCCACGCTGAGCTGGTCGGCCGGTCAGTTCACCGAGGCCGAGGTCCGGATGCTCACCGAACTGTGGTTCGCCGCCCTCGACTCCCTCGTCCTGCACGCCAGAGTCCGCGGCGGCGGCCGAAGCCCTTCCGACATGCCACTCGTCCGGGTCGACCAGACGGAGATCGACCGGCTGGAGGAGTCGTATCCGAAGCTGGCGGACGTACTCCCGCTCACCCCGCTCCAGGAGGGGCTGCTCTTCCACGCCCTGTACGAGCCGAGCGCTCCGGACGTCTACCAGGCGCAGTGCGCGGTCCGACTGCACGGCGCCCTGAAGCCGGACGTCCTGCGGGCCGCGGCGACTGCCCTGCTGACGCGCCACCCCAACCTGGGCGCCGCCTTCGTCCACCAGGGCCTGCGCCGCCCGGTCCAGGTCATTCCCGGCTCTCCCGCGCCCGGATGGCGGGAGATCGACCTCACGGGCGTGGCCGACGGGCGCCGCGACCGGGTCTTCGACCGGCTGGCCCGCGCCGATCTGGCCCGCCGCTTCGACCTCGACCGCCCGCCGCTGATCCGCTTCACCCTCGTCCGGTGGGGACCCGACGAGCACCGCCTCGTCCTGACCAACCATCACCTGGTGATCGACGGCTGGTCGTTGCCGGTGCTCGTGGGGGAGTTGCTCGACCTCTACGCCCACGGAGGCGACCCGGACGCGCTGGACCCGGTCACCCCCTACCGGGACCATCTGGCGTTGCTGGCGACCCGTGACAGGGCCGCCGCCCGCGAGGCCTGGCGGACCGCCCTCGCCGGCCTGGGTGAACCACGGCGGCTCACCCGTACCGTTCCCGAGGCGGTCGAGCGCGCCGAGACGCTGAGCGCGACACTCGCGGACACCACGACCAGGGCGCTGCGCGGCCTGGGAAGCGAGGGGATCACCCTCAACACCGTTGTCCAGATGGCCTGGGGTGTGCTGCTGGCCCGCCGCGCCGGCACCCGGGACGTGGTGTTCGGCACGACCGTCGCGGGCCGCCAGCCCGAGCTTCCCGGTATGGAGTCGATGATCGGCCTGTTCATCAACACCGTGCCGGTGCGGCTGCGTCTCGACACCGCGCACACCGTGGGCGAGACCTTGCGCCGCCTGCGGGACGAGCAGACACGGCTGCTGCCGCACCACCACATCGGACTGAGTGAGATCCAGCGCGCCCTGGGACGACGGGAGTTGTTCGACACCCATCTGGTGGTCGAGAACTACCCGCTGGACCAGGTCGCGCTGGCCCGACCGGTCTCGGGGCTACGGGTGGGCGGGGTGGAGGGCCGGGACGCCACCCACTACCCGCTGACCCTGGTCGCGTTCGCCGCCGGTGAATCCCTGAGTCTGCGCCTCGACCACCGTCCCGGCGCACTGGCACCCGGAGCCGCCCCCGGCCTCCTGCGGGAACTGACGCGTCTGCTGGACGCCATCGCCGCGCGGCCGGGGCTGCCGGTCGCCGATCTCCTGCGCGCGGAATTTGGCGAAGACGACCGATACCGAGAGGAAACACCATGACCAACCCGTTCGACGACGAGAGTGGGATCTTTCTGGTGCTGGTCAACGACGAGGGACAGCACTCCCTCTGGCCCCGGTTCGCCGACGTCCCGGCAGGCTGGACACCCACCTTCGGTCCCGCCGGCCGCGCCGCCTGCCTGACGCACATCGAGTCCACCTGGACCGATCTGCGTCCGAAGAGCCTCATCGCGGCGACGGACGGCTCGACCACCCACTGACAGGGAACCCACCGACAAGAGGGACACCACGGCGCCGGTGTACCGCGCCGTGGTGTCCCTCCGGGTGTATCTCCGCGACCGGGCGGGGCCTCTACGCCGCGCCGTAGCCCGGGTCGAGCACGAAACGGACCAGCTTCACGCGCCCGTCGTCCGCGAACTCCCCGAAGGCCAGGATCTCCTGGGACCGTGACGGCTTCCCGTCCCGGCTGGTGCTGTACCGGGCCGCGAACCGGTTGCCCTCGCGCAGCGACCGGTGCACCTCCACGGGGTAGCTGTGGCCGTGCTTGCGCCCTTCCTCAAGTGCCCTGAGCACGGCGGAGCGCTGCATCAGCTTGCCCCCGACGTGGTGCTGCGCGTCCGGGGTGTGGAAATGGTCGTGGGCCTCGGCCACGGACACCCCCGGGTCGTAGCCCGCGGTGTAGTACGCCCGCAGATAGTGCGCGGGGTCCTGGGCGGGCGTGGGCTCGGCCCCGGCCGCGGGCGGCGGGGCGACGGTGGAACCCGGTGCGGGGCGGGCCGCCGCGTCGAAGGGGTCCTCGCCACCCGGCCCGGACCAGCCGGGCCGGCTGGAGGAGAAACCGGTGGTGCTCGCCACCCGCCCGTCCTGCGCCAAGTCGGCGAAGAGCGTCACGTGCGTCGCGCTCTGCACCTTCCA
This sequence comes from Streptomyces sp. S4.7, assembly GCF_010384365.1. NCBI lineage: Bacteria > Bacillati > Actinomycetota > Actinomycetes > Kitasatosporales > Streptomycetaceae > Streptomyces > Streptomyces sp. S4.7. Next base: position 7,485,174 of record NZ_CP048397.1, read on the forward strand.
CAGCATGGGTGTGCCGATCGTGTACCGAGCGGCGGCGGTGCGTCCCTCCACGATCACCTCGTGGATGTACAGCTCGTACGAGGCGCCCAGGGAACGCCTGGAGCGGATGCCGTCGAGGATCTTCTTCCGGTCCAGCTGCCGGCCGTTGACCTGGTGATCCCCGTCGGGCAGGTGGTAGCGCGACCAGACTTCGTCGATGGGGTCGGTGCCGTCGAAGGCGTCGGCGTGGTACGCGCGGAGGTAGCCGGCGAAGTCCTCGGCGGCGGTGGGGGGATGGGCTGTGCTCATGATTCTCTCCTGATCTTCTCGGCGGTCCTTGCTCCGCCGTGGGGCCCCAGATGAGGAACCGCGGTGATGCCGAACTCACGTCTGAGCGCGGCGAGTGCGGCGAGATGGCCGCACATGCCGTGCACGCTGGGTCCGGGTGGTGTCGAGGCGGAGCACAGATACACCCCTTGCAGCGGGGTGCGGTAGGGGTTCCACGCGGGCGTCGGCCGCAGGAGGGACTGCCGGAGAGTGAGCGCCCCCGCGCCGATGTCGCCACCGGGATAGTTCGGGTTGTACGACTCGTAGTCGGCCGCCGTCACCCCGCGCGCGGCGAGAACGGTGTCGGCGAAGCCGGGCGCGTACCGCTCGATGCGACGGGTGATCAGCGGCACCGGGTCCCTGGTGTCGCCGTTCGGCACATGGGCGTAGGCCCACACGGGGCGGCGCTCTCCCGACGCGCGGCCGGGGTCGGTCACCGCCGGGTCGACCAGCAGCACGAATGGTTCCTCGCTCGCCTCGCCCCGGACCGCCGCGTTCTCCGCGGCGACGGTCTCCGCACGCCTGCCACCCAGATGTACGGTGCCGGCCTGCCCCATCTCGGGGTTGGACCAGGGAATCGGCCCCTCGATCAGGAAGTCGGCCTTCGCGGCGCCCGGACCGTACCGGAAGCGGCTCAGGGCCCGGCGGTAGCGGGCGGGCAACCGGTCCCCGGCCAGCGCGAGCAGGCTGTGCGGCGTGGTGTCCAGCATGATCACACGGGCGTCGAGTTCCGCGAGCTCGGTGACCTGGTGACCGGTGTGGAGCACGCCTCCGTGCGCCCGGAGATCGTCGGCCATGACTTCCGCGATACGGCGGCTTCCCCCCTGGGGCAGCGGCCAGCCGCTCGCGTGGGCCAGATGCCCGAGCAGCATCGCGATGGCGGCGGTGGGCAGGCTCGGCAACCGGCCGACGCCGTGCGCCGCGACGCCGGTGAGCAGCGCCCGAGCCGCCTCGGTGCGCAGGCCGTTGGTCCGCAGGAGGTTTCCGAGCACACGGGTGCCGAGCGCGAGCGGAGCGACCATGTCGCTCGGCAGGGAGCGCTGACCGGACAGGAGGAGATCGGTGACGGCCGACGAGCGCCGCACCAGCGGTGCCATCAGACGGCGCCAGGTCTCCCCGTCCGGACCGAGGCGCTCGGCCGTCCTCGCGAGGTCGCGGTAGGCGAAGGCGGCGTCGCCGCCGTCCAGCGGATGCGCGTAGGAGATGGGCGGCTGGAGAAGCTCCACGCCGCGGGCCGCGAGGTCGAACTCACGGAAGAAGGACGAGGCGGCGGCCATCGGGTGGACGGCCGCGCAGACGTCGTGCCACACGCCGGAGTCGAACAACGCCTCACCGCGCAGGCCGCCACCGATGGTGGCGGCCTGTTCGTGGACGTGCACGGTCAGCCCGGCGCGCGCCAGGGTGACGGCAGCGGCCAGTCCGTTCGGGCCGCTGCCGACCACGGCTACGTCGGCGCCCGTCATATCAGGGCGTCCTCGGCGCCGAACTGCTGGTGGGCGAGCCGTCGGTACACCTCGTCGGACTCGATCAGCTCCCGATGGGTGCCGGTCGCGCGCACCCGGCCCTCCTCCATCACGATGATGCGGTCCGCCCGCACGATGGTGGACAGCCGGTGGGCGATGGCCAGCACGGCGCACTCCCCGGCGGCTTCGAGCATCGCGTCGCGCAGCGCGGCCTCGGTGTCGCTGTCCAGATGAGCGGTGACCTCGTCCAGCAGGATCACATCCGGCCGCTGCAACAACGTCCGGGCGATGGCGAGCCGTTGACGCTGTCCGCCGGACAGCCCGGACCCGCGCTCGCCGAGATCCGTGTCGAGACCCTGCGGCAGCTCGGCGACGAAGCCGTCGAGGCTGGCGAGCCGCAGCGCGCGGGCGACCTCGGCGGCATCGGCCGACGGATTCGCGTACGTCAGGTTCTCGCGGATCGTGCCGCGCATCATCGGCGCGTCCTGTTCGACATAGCCGACCAGCGACCGCAGCTCCCCGAGACGGAGACCGGCGATGTCACGGCCCGCGATCCGGATCGTTCCGCTGTCAGGAGAAAGGAACCTCTCGATCAGTTGGAACGTCGTCGTCTTGCCGGCGCCGGAGGGACCGACGATAGCAGTAAGTCCCTTGCGCGGCAGGGAGAACGAGACATCCTTGAGGACCGGCACATCCACGTGGTAGCCGAAGCTGACCTTGTCGAAACGGACCGCGGCCGACGCCGTCGCGGCCTGCTCCCGCGCGTTGCGCTCGGTGGGGACCCCGTCCTGCCGGTCCTCCTCTTCCTCCTGGGGGATGGCCCCCAGCTCCAGCACGCGCTGGACCGCCGCGCGCCCCTGCTGGGCCTGACCGATCGACATGAAGAGCATCACCAGCGGCGACACCAGGTAGAACAGGTACATGACGAACGAGGTGAGATCGGCCGGCGGCATGTCCCCGGTCGCCACCCGTGCCATGCCCCAGGAGATGACGACCGCCAGCGAGAGCTGGGTGCCGACGTTCATCGTGGGCGTGAGCAGCGCGCTGAAGCCGGTGACACGGATACCGCTGTGCCGGGCCTTCTCCGCCAGGCGCGCCAGCTCCTCGGTCTCCCGCTCCTCGGCCCGTGACGCCTTCACCGTGGTGAGTGCCCCCAGGACCCTCTGGAGGCCAGAGCCGAACGCGCCGACGTTCTCCCGGTTCTTCAGGGCGGCGAGGCGTACTTGACGGGCCAGCAGCAGCGCGACGACGCTGGCCAGGCCGAGGCAGCCGATCGTGGCGAGCAGCAGGAGCCAGTCGAGCATGGCCATCAGGACGATGCCGCCGACCAGCATGAAGACGGACGTGACCATCTGCGCCAGTGCCTGCGCGATGACCAGACAGGCGATGGAGGTGTCGGACACGGTGCGCGAGAAGATGTCGCCGTGCTCCAGGCGCGCGAAGTGCGGTATCTGGCTGCGCAGCAGCCGGCCGCCGAGAATCCGGCGCGCGTCGAAGACGATGCTCTCCCCGGCCCGGCCGATCACATAGGTGTGTCCGGCGCTCATGGCCGCGTCGGTGATGAAGAACAGGGCGATGAAGGTGATGGGCCAGACGACCGACTTGTCCAGCGAGACCGCTTCGATCAACTGCCCCAGCATCCAGGGCTGGGCGAGCGTGGCCGCGGCACCGACCAGGCCCATGCCGATGCCGATGATCAGCAGGGCCTGGTGGCGGCGGACTATCTCCCTGAGGTTCATGCCGGCTTGGTGTACGACGCCACGAACAGGCCCGCCTCGGGGACGTACGCGTTCCCCTGCCAGTCGCTGTAGTGGGCCTCGGGCACCAGACCGGCCGCCCGCGCGTACTCGTCCACCTCTTCGGGGATGAGCAGACGCGCGACCTCGGTGCCGATGCGGTGGGTGCCGTCCGACTCGAACCACACGGTGGACACCTGCCAGATGGTGTTCTCCATGAAGAGCGTGCCGTGCATCTGCAGGCCCGTGTTCGGTTCGGGGTAGGGCGCGAAGATCGTGGTGCGCGTCCGGCCTTCGTGCTGGGCGACGATCCCCGGCCGGTTGTGCGTCTCGACCAGCAACCTGCCTCCCGGCAGCAGGTGTTCCGCGGCGCGGGCGAGGGCCTCCCGCTGTTCCGCGGGGTCCAGGACCAGCGCCAGCGTGGAGCAGACGCAGTAGACCAGACCGTACTGACGGCCCCCGCTGTAGGTCCGGATGTCACCGAGTTCCGCGGTGACGTCGTCGCCCTCCTCGGCCTTCTTCCCCAGAGCGGCGAGCATCTCCGGTGAGGAGTCCACGCCGGTGACCGGGCCGACCCGGCGCGAGAGCGGGAGGGCGATCCGCCCCGTGCCGACGCCGAGTTCCAGGGTGCCCAGGGCCGGGTCCGGGTGGTGTCCCGCGAGGGCCTCGACGGTGGTCAGCGTCGCGGCGTCGTTCGGGAAAATGCGGTCGTACCAGTTCTCGAACTGTTTGCCGTAGCCTATGTCCGCGATGGTCACGGGCGCTCCAATCCTGTTTGGGTGGACCCTCTGGCGGGGGAGTGCGGTGTCAGGCGGCACCGAGGAATGCCGGCCCGACCGGTTTCATCGGCAGATAGGTCGACACGTACAGGACTTCGGGGTCCTCGCTGTCGTCGTGTCCCGGGGCCCGGACCACCGAGAACTGGAATCCGCGGACGTCGGAGGCGTCCGACGCGTCCCTGATCTGTTTCCTGATGAATTCGGTCAGCACGCGGAAGGGTGGCGAGTTGGTCGGGTCGTCGCCCTTCTGGATGCTTTTCAGGATGGCGGTGCAGATGTCGAACACCGCTTTCTCCCGGCGCCGGGACGAGAACCAGAAAGCCTGGATCATCTTGCGATTCGTGATGAGGTCCAACTCGACCCAGGCGGACGTCTGACGGTCCTCGTCCAGAGTGCGGTAGAGGTAATGGAAGTCGTGCGTCGCGGGGTTGGGCGCGAAGAACTTCCAGTTCGGTACGAGCGAGAACACGTCCTTTGCCCGCGCGAGTTCGAAGGCCGGGTGCGGATGCTGTGCGGCCAGGGTCGTCACCAGCAGGGTCGCGCCGGCGATACGCGTCGCGGAGCCCGGTCCGGTGAACGCGTCCTTGAGAAGTGAGGTCGCGTTCATTTGGTGTCGCCCACCTTCCCGGAGGGGTTCTCGTCGGTTTTCTTGACGGCGGCCGGAGCGCCGGGAGTGCAGTGGTTGCGCACGAACTCGGCGACGAGCTCCGTCGAGGTCCGGGTGTGGCGCGGGTCGGTGAGAATCGAGTCGTGCCCACCGCGCTCCACCACGACGACCTCGCCGTGCTGGTCCGCCGACTCGTGGGAGCGGGCGATGTCGTGGTACATCAGCAACTGCTCGGGGTCGGTGTCCACCGTCAGCTGTGCGGCGACGACCAGGCCGGGAACCGGCACCGGCTCCAGCGTCCCGGTGTAGCTCTCCAGCTCCTCGCGGACGGCCTCCCACTCCTGGGCCGCCGCCGACCACAGCCGTGAGTCGGCGTAGTGGGCGAAGACCTTCTTCCGGTAGGCGGCGGGCAGGTCGTTCACCCAGTCGGGACGCCCGAGCAGGGCGCCGGTCCCGAGCTTCGTCCAGCGGCTCATCAGCATGAGGGACTCGGTGAAGATCTCGCTGCCCTTGCGCTGCTTGTCCGACCGTACGAGCTGCGCGGGGTGCGTGGGGTCGAGGTAGACGACGCCGGCCACCCGGTCACCGAGCTGCTGCACGGCCCGGCGGTTCAGCTCCGCGCCCAGGGAGTGCCCGATGAGCACCACCTTGCGGTCCTCCGGCAGGGCCTCGCGGATCAGGTCCTCCAGGTCGTCCACGGACTCCTGCACGGTGTAGGGGGTTTCCCTCAGCCGCTTGCTGGGGCCGTAGCCCGCGCGGGAGTAGGTCACCGAGGCGTAGCCCAGGTCGAACGCGAGGCGCTCGACCATCCACGCGAAGTGCTCGGTGGTCGAGGCGAGACCGTGGTTGAAGACGAGGACCGGACGGTCGGGGTTGTCCTGGCCGCCGGCGTCGTACGTCAGCACGTTGCCGTACCGCGTGGTGACGGTGCGCGACGTCGGCCAGCCGGCCACGGCGCGGGAGCGCCGCTGTGTCGCCATGATGCCCGCGGCGGTGACCCCGCCCGCCAGGAGCACCAGCGCGGTCTTGACCATCCTGTCGTCGCGGTCGGCGACCACGGCCAGCGACTTGGGCGCGGTCGTGTAGGCCACCATGGGATGCATCGCGGGGAACGCGGTCATGAACCGGCCCAGTCCCATGACGAACGCGTTGGCGACATGGAAACTGCCCGCGGCGGCGATCATCGGCCGGGTCAGCCGGCCGCCGGCCAGATAGACCACCGGGAAGAGGCACTCCATCGCCAGGACGCTGTGCTGCGTGATCTTGCTGGCCCGGGGGTAACGCTGCGTCAGACGGTAGGCGCGCTCCCACCCGTAGGTGCGGGTACGCATCACACCGGGCAGAGCCGAGCCGTCGCGCCACATGGTGCCGGCCATCTTCGCCCAGCCCGATGCCGCGTAGGACATGTTGGCCTGGATCGCCAGGTACCACATCAGGGCGTCCTTGACCTGCGGACTGACCCCCAGCCGGGCCAGCCCGGTGACGGCCTGGACCTGGGTGGCGACCTGGTCCGCACCGTCCGTTCCGTAACGGTGCCGGGCCTGCAGCACCGTCGTCGTGGCACCCAGGTAGAGATTGCCCGCCGCTCGCCATTTGCCGTTGCCGGGCAGCAGCATTCCGATGCTGCACGCCACACGTGAGGCGTGGATGGCCAGGGTGGTCTTCCTGCCACTGACGGCGTTCGTCATCTTCTGAATCGCCGGGACCCTGCTCTCCGGCGTCTTCTTCATGATCTCCCAGTCGTTGAGGCCACCGGGTTCGAAATTCCGGTGCTGACTGAGATATTCCAGAGAGGAAGAGAGGCTGGAAAGGGCCGCAAGGCGCTCGGAGATGGCTATCGCGCGATCCCTGGATATGGGGATCGGAGAGAACAACGAAGCTGCGAGTTTCTTTGTCAGCTGCATACCTGGGGCTTCCTTTGTGCTGAATGGCCAGAAGGTACGATCGACGCACTGTCGGGCCGCGGTTCCGACGCGGCCCGACAGTGCTGCCTGCTTCCGGAATCAGCTCCCGGAAGGTGCTCTCAGGAGCCGGCAGAGCCCCTGATCAGCGTGAAGATCAGCCAGACAGGCGGTCAGTCGTTGGCTCCGGCCTCGTACGCCTGGACGCCGACCCACGAGACACCGGCGCCGCCGGCGAAGCCGATACCGAAGGCGACGAGACCGGGGGTGGCCTGGACGGGCGCCATGGCCGTGACCTCGCCGTGGGATCCGTCGGTCAGGTGCTCCGGCGTGATCGCGGCAACACTCTCAATGATCCTGCTCATTGCATTCCCTCTCGTTGTGATCGGTTGGATCAGCCGAAGACGCGGCCGGCGACGTACGCCCCGGCCACGACGGTGACGCCGGCGGCGGCGCCGCCGACGTACCAGCAGGTCGCCACGGCGGCGGCGGGGGTCGCCAGGACGGGCTCCTGGGTCTCCTCCTTGTAGCCCTGCTCCAGAACACCCAGCTTCTGGTCGTTCATGAATTCGGCGATGGTCGCCACGCTTTGCTCCTTCATTGCGGTTTCGCGCCGACAGGCGGGGATCTGAGAAATTGCATTAATCCGCAACGAAAAGCCGCAGATTCACACGGAGCTCGGACATGAATTTCCTGCCCGCCGTGCACACTGCGGCATATCGCCCCCCGCTAATCAGCACTGATTAAATGCCTGACTTTGCGGGAGCCATAGTAGGACCGGCGGCCCTTGCCGGATCAAGGCTTTGCCGATGTGGTGCACATCACACTGTAAACGGGGGGTGACGCACGCCGCATTCATCCGCTGTCCGCCATTTCCCCGTGGCGCGAAAAATGGATCGATGGATAGGCCACCCAAAGGCGAGAACCCGCTGGTGGCACGGTGGTGATGCGGTATCTGGAACAATCGATTCCGGAAGGCCCGTGGCCGGAACCGAATCGCGTTTTGCGTCAGAATCCAGGCTCGGGATATTCCGGGCTGGCCGCTATCGGTCACGGCCCGAAAGATCAGCTTTTTGGGAACGAGCGGTGATGACGGGACCGCCGGCCGGCCCCGTCCGCCGGGCCGTGCCCCGTGGCCGGGGCCGCCGGGCCGCTCCGGCCCCGAGGTGGCGTGCGGGCGCCCGGGGATAGGCTGACCGGATGAGTGATGGTGCGCCGCCGTGGGAAGCGTTGGCCGGACAGGTTGCCGAGCTTTCTCGGCGCCTCGCCGAACTTGAGGAGCGAGTGCAGGGCGGCACGCGCGAGCCACTGCCCGAAGACGCGTCGACCGAGACCTACTGGGCACTGCCGAAACTCCGGGAGCGGCTCCAGGCCGTGGCCCGAGGGGGAGTGCTCTTCACCGGGTCCGTGGTCGGTCTGGACGGCGAACTCGTGGAGTGGGAGCGGTCCGAGGCCACGGAGTCGGTGCTGAGTTCCGACTGGTCCGAGGCGGCCGAGGCGCTGGGCGCCCTTGGGCATCCCGTGCGGCTGCGGCTGATCCAGGCGCTGGCCGAAGGGCGGACCGCGGTCACCGAGCTGATGGAGTTGGAGGGGCTCGGCACGACCGGCCAGATCTACCACCATCTGCGTCAACTCGTGTCCGCCGGCTGGCTGGAGACGACGGGGCGCGGGCGCTATCGGATTCCGCCGACCCGGCTCGTCCCCCTGCTGGTCGTGGTCACCGGGGCGCGCCGCTGACGGGCCGCTCCCGACAGACGGCCCGCGCGCGGGCCGTCCCGGGCCCCGGTTGTGTGACGGACCGAAGGCGGGTCGGCCTCACCGACGACGGCCCGGCACCGCCCGCCGCGCCCGACACCGGCCGAAGACCCCGAAACGCCGGACGCGTCCCACTCGCGGGGACGCGTCCGGCGCGGGCACTCAGACGACCGGGGACGCCACCTTCTCGCGCGGCTGCGGCAGTTCGGCCGGTACGGGCTCCTTCTCCGCCTCCGAGTCGGCCACCGGCTCCAGGACCGGGTGACGCAGCGCCAGCACCGCGGCCACCGGGGCGACCAGGGCCACCGTGCCGCACACCAGCCAGGTGAGCTTGAGGCCGATCACGAGCGACAGACCCCCGAACAGCGCGATGGAGATCGGGCCCACTCCGATACTGGCCAGCGTCAGGGTGGCCAGCGCCGCCCCCATCCGGCCCTTCGGGGCCGCCTGCTGATAGACCGTCACGATCGCCGGCCCGTTCAGCCCCGTCATCAGTCCGACCGCGGCGCCCGTCACGGCGAGCGTCAGGACCGACGGCATCAGGGCCATCAGCAAGATGCCCACGGCGATTCCCCCGCCGCTCACCACGAAGCGCACCACCAGGGGGATGCGGTGCGCGAGGAACGCGCCCAGCGCGCTGGAGACCAGGGCGCCCGTACTGAACGCCGCGATGATCACGCCGATGGCGTGCACGCCCCAGCCGTTCTCCTGGACGAGCAGCGGCAGCGCCACGTCGATCGGCCAGCCGAACGCCATGTCCAGGCAGAGCGCGGCGACAAAGGTCCAGCGCAGCCTGGGGTGCGACACCAGCAGCCGCAGCCCGTCGCCCGACGAGCGCGCCAGACTCCGGCCGCCGGGCGTGCGCTCCGGCGGCTCCATCCCCTTGGTGACGACGAAGAGTGTGCCCAGCGAGATCGCGCAGGTGACGGTCGCCACCAGCAGCGCCCGCCACAGTTCGCCGGAGGCGATCATCCAGGCGCCGAGCGGCGAACCGATGATAGGGGCGATCCGGGTGACCATGGCGTACAGGGAGTTGGCCCGGGGGAGCTGATCGTGGGTGGCCAGATGCGGGATCACCGATCCCGCCGACGGACTCGCCAGTCCGAACAGCAGCCCGTCCAGCAGGCTGATGACGACGAGCGGGGCGAGCGACTGGGAGGAGTGGACCACCACGGTCCCGACCGCCAGGAGCACCAACCGGGCGCTGTTCGTCCGCAGCAGCACGTGCCGGGGGCCGAACCGGTCGGCGACGGCCCCGCCGAAGATCAGCATCAGGGCCCGCGGAATCGTCGCGGCGAGCATCAGCGTGGTGACCGCTCCCGCGCCCCCCAGCTGGATCGCCGTCCAGCCCATGGCGATCAGCAGGATGAAGTCACCGCCCATCGACGCGCCCTGCCCGGCTACCAGGGCGTTGATCCTCTTCCACTGGATCGGCGGCTCGCCGCCGGTGCCGGATGCCTCTGATACGTCCGTCGTAGCCATGGGTCTGTCCTTCGGGAGATCGGATGAGGATCAGCGAGATCCAACGGGGATCGGGGAGTTCGGACGACGGTCAGTCGGCACGTGGCGTGCCGGCCGCCGACCGGCCGCCGGTGACGCCCGGCCAGGGACCGGGCAGCGGCAGCCGTACGGTGCCGGAGCCCCCGCGCAGCGCGTCCTCCACGGCCCGGACCGTCGCCAGCCGCTCACTCGCGGCCGGGATCCGTCCCAGCCGCGCGGGCGCGTCCGAGGTGATCTCCAGATGACCGCCGAGATAGCCGCGACCGTGGGCCGCGAGCACCAGACCCGCGGCGCGGATCGCCGTGGCCCGGTGGCCCGGCCCGGTGGTCAGCCCCGGGATGTCGGAGGGCGTGAAGCGCACCCGCACCGAGTACGTGGCGGGCTCCCGCCCCGGTTCGAGCGGGCAGACCGCGACCCGCCGCGCCTCCACGGCGTGCGGCCGACGGCCGGCGGCCGCACGTGAGGCGGTGCCACGCGCCGTACAGGACGGCGGGGTTGCGGACCGGTGGGCGTTCATCGTGAGCACTCCCCTCGCGGCCACGGCTCTGCGAGCGACCGCTGGAATTCGAACGTTAGGGAACAGGACGCCTGGTCGGCGGCGCTTGACGGGGCAGGCGGGCGGAAGTTTCCCGGTTCGGGACCGGGCGCCCGCCCGCCCCAGTCGAAGAGCCGCACTCCGCGCACCTCGTCGTCGAGGACGGCCAGCGTCGCGACGAAACCCGGGGGCGCGGACAGGTCGCGCAGTTGCCACCGGTGGCCGGCCATCGCTCCGGTGCCGTGCACAGTGCCGGGCGTGAGCACATTCAGCCGCAGCCCGTCGAGCAGCCGCCCGCCGCTCGCCTTCACACAGGCCTCCTTGCGCGACAGCAGCCGGTGGTAGGCGACGCGCGCCGCGTGCGGGGTCTTCTGCGCGGCGACGCTCGCGGCCTCGTCCAGCGGCAGGAAGCGCGCCGCCAGCGCGACGGCCGGCGTCCGCTCGTCGACGCGTTCGATGTCCACACCGACCGGCGCCGACAGGCAGACCGCGAGCAGCGCGTGCTCCGCCGACCGGCTCAGACTCCACTGCCAGTGGCTCAGTGGGCCGTCGAACTCCGGTTTCCCGTGTCTGCCCGCCGACCAGTGGACCGTGCAGCCCGCGATCCTCAGATAGCCGCCGAGGATCGTCCTGACCGCTCCGTGCGTCAGGACGTACCGGTCGGCCGACAGCCGGTCCCGGATACGCGCGGCCCGGTCCCGTTCCCGGATGTCGAGCAGGGAGGCGACCGGTCCGAGCGCGTCCGCCGCGCCGTCCAGCCCGATGCGCCACACATCGGCGCCCGGCGGCGGGCCCGGAACGGCCGGCGGCGGCGGGTGGACGGACCCGCAGGCGGGGCAGGGCGGCGGGGCGCCGCGGGCCTTCGCCCTGTCCACCGTCCGCAGGGCGAGGCCCGCGGCGGTGCAGACGGCGACGTCGTCGGCGCCGACCGGCACCCCCACGGCCCTCGTCGTGACCGTCGCCGTGCTGCCGGCGAGGGCGGCGCTCCGCCGCCCCGGCTCAGGCGGCCGGCCGGACATCGTCGAGCCTGCCGTTCAGATGCCCCTGGGCGAGGGTGAGCCGCTGGACGTTGCTGGTGCCCTCCATGAACTCGAAGGCCCGCGCGTCACGCGCCCACTTGTCCAGCAGAGGATGCTCCCAGCGGGCACCGGGCCCGAACATCCGCAGCGCCAGGAGGGTGGACTCCTCCGCCAGCGCGGTGGCCCTGATCTTGGCCGCCGACGCGAGTGTTCCGTCCCTCGGGTCGTGGTCGGCCGACTCGGCCGCCGCCATGACCGTGGCGCGGGTGCCGGCGAGCCTGTCCGCCAGAGCGGCCAGCAGGTCCCGGTCCCCGGAGCCGAGCTGCCGCCGGTTGGCGACGACGTAGTCGTGGGCGCCCTGCGCGACACCGAGGGCGAAGGACGCCACGACCGGGCGGTAGCGGTTGAAGGTGCGCACGGCCGCCCACATTCCGCCCCGCGTCGCCGGGCGGTGGCGCCCCAGTACGTCTTCGTCCGCCACCGGCACGTCGCTCATCCGCAGCTCGCTGAGCTGGAGACCGCGCAGCCCCAGGGTCTCCAGGGGGATCCCGGTGAAGCCCGGCCGGTCCGCGTCCAGCAGGACGGCGACCACACCCAGCGGGCCGGGGTGACGGCGGGCGAACACCACACCGATTCCGGCGCGCGCGCCGTTGCCGACGAACCGTTTGGTGCCGTTCAGGAGCAGCCCCTCCCGCCCGTCGTCGGCCGGTCGCAGAGCCGTCTCCATACTGGCCGGGTCCGAGCCGTGCGCCGGCTCCGTCATACCGAAGAACGTCCAGGTGGGGCGGTCGGCCAGCCGCTGGTAGTAGCGGTCCCGCTGCTCCTCGTCGGCGATGTCCGCCACGACGAAGCCGGACATCGACGGACCCGGCAGCGCCAGGACCGCCGCCGCGTCCACGCGCGCCAGCTCCTCCATGACGACCACCTGCTCCACGCAGCGGTCCACGTACACCGGGCGTCCGCCGACCCGCAGCGGATCCGGGTTGTAGGCGGCGGGCATCCCGGTCAGCCGCAGCCAGCGCGGGTCGGTGCCGAGCAGGGCGGGGCCGAGCGAGGGGTCCGCGTCGAGTCCGAGAGCGGTGGGCCGCAGCAGGTCGGCGTGTTCGCGGGCGAGCCCGCGCAGGCCGGCGAGGAATCCGGGGTCGGTGGTCATGGCCGCTCCAGGTCGGTCGGTGGTGGGTAACCGGTCGGCGCGTAGGTGTCGGCGAGCAGTTCGGAGACCCGTACCTCGCTGCCCGGCCCGGTGGCCAGGAAGCCCGCCGCGCCGAACAGGTGCAGACATCTGCGGCCCGTCTCGTCCAGGCTCCGGTGGACCCTGCGCAGGGTGTGCGGCGCAGGGGCGGCCCTGAGCAGCGCCCGGCACTCGGTGGTCCCGGCGACGGCGTCGGCCAGCATCGCCCGTACCAGCGGCAGGTTGAGGGTGACGGTCCGCTGGACCGTACGGCCGCCCAGATGCGCGGTGACCCGGTCGACCAGGCGCTCGGCCAGCCCGAGCCGGAGCCAGGCGAGGCCGGTCGCCCAGCCGTCCGGCTCACCGGCGGGCGGGCCCGAGCCGTCGATCCGCAGGGCGGTCAACTCCCGTCCCTCCACGGCGGCGCCGCCCAGTACGCGCTCGTCGCTGCCGGCGCCACGCGGGCGTGGCCCGAGGAGCGTCTGATACCGGTCGCACGCCGCCTCGGTCTCGCGGGGCACGAACACATGCCCGCCGGGACCGGCCGGCAGGACACCGGGGCTGGTCGTGTCGTGCAGCAGGATCAGCGCGGCCACCGGCCCGTCGCGGTACGCCGCCTCGCGGTGGCGTTCCGGCCCGCCCGGCGGCGCGGTGGTGACCGGGCCGCCCGCGGGTGGACGTGTGGTGGTGACGGTCATGGCACCAGTTCCTTCCGTCTCGGTGCCACCCGCGCCGGGGCGCGTCCGGCGGGCAGCGTGAGCGACAGGCCGCAGTGGTAGGGGAGTACGGGGTCGCGGTCGGCGATCAGGACCCGTCCGCCGGGACGGCCGTCCGCCCGTTCCAGGAGTCCGGCCAGGGCCAGCCAGACACCGGCGCACGGATGACCGGGCTCCGCCCGCGCCAGGACCGTGTCCGGGAGCGGACCGGTGAGTCCGGAGCCGGCGACGATGCCGTCGGCGCGCGGGGCGTACGGTCCGTCGGAGCCGTCCCCGGCCGGTTCGGGGGCGCCCGCCGTCCTCCGGCCGTCCGCCGCTCTGAGGCCGTCCACGGTGACGACCGGACGTTCCAGCGGTATCGCCCCGTCCGGCCCGAGCAGCAGGGCCACCGCCACGTCGCGCGCGGGCCGCACCGCCCGGTCGTCGGGCGGCAGCGTGCTCTGCTCCATCACGAGGACGAGCGCCCGGCGCGAACTCCCGTCGGCCAGCCGGTCGTAGGCGACGCGCAGCGCGGTGAACGGGCCGGCGACACCCTGCTCGGAGATGCCGAGCAGCATCGGGTCGCCGGGCATCAGATCGGACAGCAGACAGCTGGGGAAGCTCTGGTGCCGGCAGTCGGGGCTTGCGTCGACGGTGATGACGAGGTCGACGTCCGCGAGTTCGGCGGCCAGCTCCCGGGCGATCACCCGTGCCATGTCGTGGTAGCTGACGGCGGTGCCGTCCTCCAGCCAGGAGAAGTCCGGCAGGGCGCCGTACACCGACTCCACATGGTCCCGGTAGGCGCGGGTGTCATTGCCGCCGGAGTCGGCGGCGGTGAAGGCGAAGGGGACGACGCGTTCGATGGACGGTCCGGCCGCGCGGTCTCGCGCGGCCGGACTCCTCCGCGTCCCCGGGGGCGGGGTGAGCGGCACGGGTCACCGGCTCTCGGCGATGTAGCCGGCCAGGGCGCCGACGCTCTCCAGGTGGCTCTGCTCCAGGCTCTCGGGGTCGACCTCGATGTCGAGGGCGTCCTCCAGGGCCATCAGCAGACCCAGCACGCTGGTGGAGTCGAGGCTCAGGTCGTCGAAGAGACGGGTCTCCTCGGTGACGTCGGTCAGCTCCTTGCGGAGCACCTCGGAGAGGGCGACGACGATGGCGTCGACGATCTGCCGGCGGTCGGTGTCCTGGGCGACGGTGGTCATGGTGGTTCCTGCCTTCTGTAAGAGGTACGGATGGGTGTTCGGACGGGCATGGGGCCGTGCGGGTCCCGCGGGTCGCGGGAGACCCACGGCAGGAGGGGGGCCGGGACGCGCCCGGCCGGCCTCAGCCGAAGTCGTGCAGGATCTGCGGCGCGAGCATGCTCTCGGCGTCGTCGCGGGTGTGGATCAGCCGCGCCTCACCGTCGTGGACCAGCACCTCGGCCGGGTAGCCGTGGCTGAGGAAGTGCACCGGCGAAGCGGTCGGCCCGTACGCCCCCGAGCGCTCCACGCCCACCAGGTCGCCGGGGCGCAGGTCGGCGGGGAGTTCGACGGCCTTGCCGATGGTGTCGTTGGGGGTGCAGAGCGGCCCGGTCACGTTCCACGGCGCGCTCTGCGCGGCGCCCGCCCGGTTCAGCAGCCGCATCGGGAAGTTGCGCTTGACGAACGAGCCGATCCCGACGGCCGCCATGTGGTGGTTCGTTCCGCCGTCGGCCACGGCGAACCGCTCGCCCATCGACTCCTTCACATACCGGACCTCGACCGCGTACAGCCCGCTGTGGCCGACCAGGAAGCGACCCAGCTCCATGACGAGACGGGTCTCGGGGTGCCGCGCGGCGAAGGACTCGAACACCGGGTTGAGCCGCTGCGCCAGGACCGGCACATCGAGGTCGCGCTCCTTGGGGAAGTACGCGACGCCCAGGCCGCCGCCGACATCGACCACCTCCAGCGGCACATTCAGCCGCTCGGAGAGGGTCTCGGCGAGTTCCAGGATCCGGGCCGAGTTCTCGGCGATGACGTCCTCGTCGAGGAAGCGCGTCCCCATGTACGCCTGGAAGCCGACGAGTTGGACGCAAGGGTGCCGGGCCGCCAGATCGGGCTCGGCGGTCAGAGCCTCCTCGTCGATGCCGAACTGGCGCGGCTTGCCGCCCATCGTCAGTCCGCCGCCCTTGACGGCGAAGCTCGGATTGACCCGCAGCACGACGCGGGCGACACCGCCGAGCCCCGCCGCGACCTCGTCGATCATCGCCAGTTCGCCGAAGGACTCACAGATGACGGTGATGTCCTGCTTGAGGCACGCGGTGATCTCGTCACGGCTCTTGCCGGGGCCCAGGAACATGATCCGCTCGGCCGGCACACCGGCCCGCTGCGCGGTGACCAGTTCGGTCAGCGACGAGACCTCGGCGCTCGCGCCCAGCGACCGCAGCAGCGCGCACACGCTGACGTTGGGGTTGGCCTTGAGCGAGTAGAACATCTCCACGGACGGGTGCAGGAGATCGCGCAGTCCGTTGTACTGACGGGCGATCACATCGCCGTCGTAGACGTACAGCGGGGTCCCGAACCGTTCGGCCAGCTCGGTGATGGGCAGGCCCTGCACGGTGTGGGTACCGCGCGTCCCGGGGGTGGTCGCACCGGATTCAGACATGGGTGAGGCTCTCCTTCCGCACGCGCAGCGCGACGGTGTCGTCGAGTTCGGCCAGTTCGGCCTCGGAGTGGGCGATCAGCAGTCCGTACAGCCGGCCGCCGTAGGAGTCGGGCGCGGTCCCGTCGGCGCCGGCCGGCGCGGCGGCGTTGACCGTCGCGAAGTTGTTGACGAGCAGACCGCGGCCGGACGCGGTGGTGAAGAGAAGGTCGCCGAGCCGCTCCCGGAGTTCACCGAACGGCATCGCTCCGGTCAGTGACACCGGGTACTGGCGCGCGAGCGCGACGGTCCCGGGGGCCATGAACCGCTCCTGGAGGGCGGTCTGATAGGTCGACATGTTGTTACGGGCGTTGATCTCCAGCACCGGCAGCAGACCGCCGTCGCCCGTGACGATCGCGTCCACCCCCACCACACCGTGGAACCCGTCGGCGCCGAGCCGCGCGCCGAGCAGATCCGCGCACCGCTCGATCTCGGCCCTGTGGGCGGGGGAGATCCGGGCCGGGATGCGGTGGCCCTTGTGCACCCCGTTCTCGGTGATCGCCTCCTTCACGAAATCGAATCGGACCGATCCGTTCCGGTACACCGTGAAGTGGTAGTTGAGGTCGACGGCCTTGTCCGCCCACTCCTCGACCACCACCGCGAGGCGCGGGTCACCGGTACGCCGGGAGACCCGGGTGACCATCCGGACGAGCTGGTCGAGCCTGCGCTCGTCCTCCACCACCATGATCCCCTTGCCGGAGACTCCGAAGGCGTCCTTCACCCCCACCCGGCGTCCCGCGGCCAGTGATTCCCGTGCCGCGTCCGCCGCCGCCGTGAACTCGTCGACCGACTCGCACTCCCAGCCCCTGGCCTGGGGGAGCCCCAGCTCGTCGGCGACCCGGCGGCTGTAGATCTTGCTGTTGACGGACTTGACCAGTGCGGCGTTCGGCAACGCCGATGCCAGACCGGTCAGTTCGCACAGCCGCTCCTCCAGTACGGACATGCCGTGCGGCAGCAGGTGCGCGCCGCGTTCGGCCAGCCGGGCGAGCGCCCCGGTCAGCACCGGGGAGCGCAGCGCGTCCACGCTGACGCTGTGGGCGGGGTCGTGCGCGTCGGTGACCAGGATCTCCGGCAGCTCCAGACCCAGTTCCTCCAGATAGGAGAGGTAGCCGGGGTCCGGCGCCGACTTCAGTACGACGCAGTCGTCGCGGCCGGCGAGCAGCAGCGCGAACTCGTCCATGCGGTTGACGATCGCCGCGGAGGCGCTGCCCCCGACCGACGGGAGTCCGATCTCGTCCACGGCCCACTCGTCCTCCACCTCGAAATTGCCGAGCAGGACGAACGGGGTCCGCGGGTCGCCGGTGCAGGCGTGTTTCACACCGTCGAGGAAGTTCTGGCGGGGGGACGGTGGCATGGGCTTCTTCCTTCTCGCGGTCTCGGACGGGTCGGGTGGAGCGGACGGACAGGGGCTCGCGGGCACGGCGGGTTACGGGGGTCAGTGGCGCAGTACGGCGGCCGAGAAGGTCGCCCCGAGACCGACGGCGGCCATGAGATAGAGGTCTCCGGGCCGGAGCAGGCCCGCCTCGCGGGCGTGCGTGTAGTTGATGAAGGGGTCGGCCGTGAAGCAGTGGCCGGTCACCGGGATGTTGTCCAGGTAGACCCGGTCGAGCGGGATCCCGAGGAGCTTGCAGGTCCACTGCCACGACAGCCGGTTGACGTTGTGCGGCAGGACCAGTGCCAGGTCGTCGAGACCGACGCCGGCGTCCTCGGCGGCTTCGCCCATCACGGCGGCCAGGGTGGCGTTGTGCTCCTTGAGGAATCTGGGGTCCAGCGGATACGGGGGGAACTCCTCGCTGTACCGGCCGTGGGTGCGGGTCGCGAAGCCCAGCAGCCGGTCGCTGTCCCCGTCCGCGGAGACCAGACAGGCCGCCGTCCCCTCACCCATGACGGTGCTCTCGGGGATGATCTGGAGCGTGCGGCTGAACGCCTTCTCCCCGGCGAGCACCAGCGCCAGGGCGTCCGGGTCGCCGTCGGCGGCGAGCAGCCGTCCGGCCAGGTCCACCGCGAACAGCCCCGTCGCGCAGCCGTGCTGAGTGAGCGTGAAGGCGGTGGCCCGGGTCAGACCCAGTTCGGCGCACAGCCGCTCGACGGTGTTCTCACCGGCCGGGGCGACGGTGGAGACCGTACGCGGATGGATCACGTAGCGGACCCGGTGCTCGTTGCCCCGCAGCTCGGTCAGCGACTCCACGGCCGCCGTCAGCGTGGCGCGCAGATCCCGGCCGGGGGCGCGCAGCACCGTCCGCAGCCCGTAGAACCTGCGGAAGGTCCACATGAGGCTCGCGTCGGACCCGACGTCCGCGCCGATGTCGGCGATCGGGACGTTCTGCTCGGGCAGATGGCTCGCGACGTCCAGCAGGGCGGTCATGCCCGTCCTCCGATCCGGTCGGCGGTGGCGCCCGCCGTGGTGGCGGTGTCCGCGAGGGGCGGCCCGGCCGTGCCGGTGCCGTACGCGAGGGCCCGGTCCGGCGAAGGGGACCGCTCCGGCCACCACAGGTCGTCCGGGCCGAGCGCGTCGGTCGTGTACTTGCCCAGCGCGCTGATCAGCAGCCTGCTCTCCAGGGCCAGGGCCTCCACCAGCCGTACGAGCCCGTCCCGCGGGTCCTCGTCGACCGCGACGAGTGCCGCCCGGCCCAGCCCCGCCGCCGTGGCGCCCAGCGCCAGACTCCGTACGACCCGGCCGCCCTCCCACATCCGGCCGGTCACCAGCAGGCAGCCGTCCGGGCGTCCGATGCGCCGCAGGCACTCGGCCAGCGGCAGCCCGACATGGTCGAGGAAGACGCGCGGCGCCCAGCCGGTGCCGCCCTCGGCGCCGTCGACGGTCACCGCGTCCGCGCCGGCCCGCCAGGCGGTCGACGCCGCGTTCGCGATGTCCCGGCCCGGATGGAACTTCGCCCACACCCTGGCCCGGGGGAAGTTGTTGCGCATGAAGCGCAGCTGCTGGCGCACGATCTCCTCGGTGTACGTGCCGGGGCTCGCGAGCCGCAGCCGGCTGCCGGGACCGAGGGTGTCCCGCACCGCGAAGCGCTTGCCGAGCCGGTCGGCGTCCGCCTCGTCCACCACGGTCATGCCGCCGAGGCCCGGCTTGGCGCCCTGACCGATCTTCAGCTCGAAGGCGAGCCGCCCCGACTCCAGCAGCGGCTGTGTCTCCGGGGCGCTGTAGAGGAGGTTCCAGACCTCCGAGTCGGCGTCCTCGGTGCTCTGCTGCACCACCACGCCGCCCGTGTCCTCGGGGCACTCGTCGAGATACGCGCGGATGCGCGCCGTGATCGCGGACGGCGCCGCTCGGCCGGCTCCGGTGCGGTAGCCGTGCACCGGGACCATGTTCTCCCCGATCACCATCGGGATGCCGAGCCGCCCGGCCTGGCGGCTCGCCGCGATCCCGAGATCACCGCTGCCGGCGCGGGTGGAGCCGAAGGCGGAGAGATAGAGCGGCAGCGCCGAGTCGAATCCGCCGATGACGGTGCGCAGGCTGACGTCGTCGTCCAGGGGTTCCCGGCCCAGTTCGATCAGCTTCTCCAGCCGCCGGGGCACGAAGACCGGCGGCACGATCCGCGCCCGGTCCAGCTCGTCGGCGTGGCCCTGCCCGGCGTCCGCTTCCGCGCCCGCGCCGAACAGCTCGGCTCCGTACGCCGCCACCGGTGGGAACACCTCACGGGTGCCGTGCCGCGCGCGGGCCCGTATCGCCGCCGCCGGAAGGCCGCCCGCGGTCAGGGGAGTTCGCGGTGTCGTCACGGCGCGATCACCCCCGGCAGCTTCGGGTAGGCGCTGACCTGCCAGAGCGCGTCGAGTCCGGTCAGGAAGCGGACCAGCCGCTGCACCCCCATGCCGAAGCCGGCGCTCGCGGGGATGCCCTCCCGCGCCATGGCCAGGTACCACTCGTACTTCGCGGGGTTCTCGCCGCTCTCCCGCATGCGGGTGACGACAGTGGCGTAATCCGACTCGCGCTCACTGCCGCTCACCAGCTCGCCGAAGCCGCCGTGCGCGATCAGGTCGAAGTTGCGCAGTACACCGGGGCGGTCCGGGTCCTCGCGGTCGTAGAAGCCCCGCGAACCCTTGGGGTAGTCGGTGATGAAGAACGGCCGATCGGCCTCGTGCGACAGCGCCTCCTCACCGGTCCAGTCGATCTCGGCGTCGGCGCTCTGCGCGTGCCCGTGGCCGCGCAGCCGGCCGACCGCCTCCGCGTGGGTGCAGGCGTCGAACTTGCCCGTGAGGAGTTCGGCGAAGGCCAGCGGGTCGCGGCCCAGACCGGCGAGGACCTCGGGCAGCGTCTCCCACACCCGCGCGGTGACGTGCCGGAGCAGTCCCGCGGCGATCTCCATGACGTCGGCGCGCGACGCCCCGGCCATCTCGACGTCGATCTGGTGGAACTCGACGAGGTGCCGTCCGGTGTGCCGGGTCTCCGGAGGCTCCACACGGAGGTTCGGCGCGATGTAGAACAACTTCGGAAACCCGCGCAGCGACGCCTGCTTGTAGAGGATCGCGCTCGTCATGAGCTTGTACGGCTCGCCGTAGTAGTCGACGTCCAGCGCCTTGGCACCGCGCCCGCCGGGGTCGGTGACCGGTCCGACGAGCGGCGGAAGCAGCTCGACGAAGCCGCGTGAGCGCAGGAACTCCCGCGCCGCGTGGAGCGCTTCCTGCTGGACGAGCATCGCGGCCCCGAGCGACGGCGAGCGCAGGTGCTCGCCCAGGGGGGCGGGCGGCGGTGCGGTCGTGATCGTGGTTCCGACGTCTTCCGTGGGGGGCATCAGCTCTCCTGATCTCATGGGTGGTCGAACCTCCTTGCGACACCGTGCAGGGCGGACATCAGCTGGTCCGAGGTCATGGCGGCCCGCGCTCCGGGACCGGGGTCCGGCCGGATCGGCATCGAGCCCACCGACGACCAGCGCAGCAGCCCCTCCGTGTCGACGAAGCTCCGTGACCGGCCGGCGTTGTCCGGGTGCAGACAGAACGGGACGTCCAGGTGGCCGCGCTCGAAAGCGGTGGTCAGCGACCGCCCGAGGTCGTCGCCGAGGTCCAGCACCGCCGTGACGAAGGCACGCGCCTCCGCGTGGATCCCACTCTCCGGCCGGGGAGTCCCGGCGGGCGGCACGGCGGCGCCGGCCGCCGCGAGCGCCGCGGCCTCCAGCGACCGGACGTTCTCCTCGACGGTCGGGATGCGGTGCGCCTCGGCCGCGGTCTTGACGATCAGGCGCCGCGCTCCGGAGCGGACCGCGAGCCGCGCGGACTCCTCCAGCAGCCGCCCGGCACCGTGCTCGGTGACCGGGAAGACGCCCATGTAGGTGTAGAGGACGATGTGCCAGTCGGTCCCGGCCGGCAGGAACTCCGCGGCCAGCCGGCGCAGCGCCAGGACCGCCTCCTCGTCCTGCGCCGGATGCGCCTGCTGCGCGTAGCTCATGGACACGCTGCCGATCCCGTGCCGGGTGAAGAACACCGCTTCGAGCAGGCTGATCGCGACCAGCAGACTCGGCGGGCAGAGCTGGCCGAGCATGCAGCCGCCGAAGCTCTCCAGATGAGGGGCGGGCACGGTGTCGGCCAGCAGTTCGCAGGCCCGTGCCCAGTTGCGGACCGAGTCCCGCAGTGGGGTACGGCCGTAGGGCAGGCAGTAGGAGACCGGGCCGCCCTCGGTGGCGTCGATTCCGGCGCCGGCCAGTGCGCGGATGATGTGGTGCGGCCGTGAGGAGCCGTGGCGCACCTGGACCGGGAAGGTCGCGTCCCGTACCCCGTCCAGCAGCGCGCGGGTGGTGGCCCGTGAGTGGCTGACGATCGGGTAGCCGTTGAGGCCGGCCCCCTCGTCCAGCGCCCGGCGGGCCGCCGCGTGGTCGCCCAGGCGGGTGTAGCTGTCGATGGTCAGGGTGCCGACGGTGGTGGCCGCGGCGGACTTGGTCCGCTCCAGGCCGAGACGCATCCGGGGGAGGTCACCGAAGCCCATCCGGGGCTGGACCACCAGCCGGCCCGCCGCGGCCGATTCGGCCACGAACCGGCCGAAGGGCGAGCGGAGCACGGGTGCGCGGGCGGCGGTCGGGGTCGCGGCCCCCGTCATGCCGTCACCCGGTTCCGGCGGGCGATGTCCCGCTCCTGGTCCGCCTGGCCCGCGAGCAGTGCCAGGAACTCCCGGAAGGCGGCCACGTTCCCGTCGTCGAAGACGGCGGTGAATCCCGCGTCGAGCAGCCGCAGCGCGGCGTCCGTGTCGGGGGCGCCGGTCACGCCCAGCTTGCCGCCGATCACGACGGGCAGCTCGGCGAGCGAGGGCTCCCGGCGCAGCCGGGTGATGGCACCGAGTCCGTCGCGGTACCCGTGGCCGTTGACACTGCTCATGACGACCAGGTCCGGGCGGGAGGCCCGGCACTCCTCGATCAGCAGGTCGTCCGGCACGCAGGGGCCGAGCCCGATCACCCGATGCCCCGACTCCTCGATCAGGAGCTGAAGGAAGACCAGATTCCAGTTGTGCGAATCGGATCGGGTACTGGTCACCAGGACCGTGAGCTCGCACTGCGACAGCACCATGGCAGCTCTCCGAAAATATAAATTGGTCGTGGCTCCGGCGGACACTTTCTTGAACCGACGCCATTCCTTGTACCGCACCAGAAATATAGAAGTCCGGAGAGGGCGCGGACGGAAGTTGATGCGGCAGTAAGGCGGGCAGTCGCGAAATCCGGGGCAGTCGGCGCCGGGCCGGGAAAACAAAAGGGCGACCCGCCGTGCACAGAGGCACGGCGGGTCGCCGAACTTCAACCGGACATCAGGTGTACTGAGCCACCAGGCTTTTCGGGCGGATGTCCGTCCAGTTCTTCTCGATGTACTCCAGGGACTCCTGACGGCTGCTCTCACCTTGTGCGATGTCCCAGCCGGCGGGTACGTCGGCAAATACCGGCCACAGGGAGTGCTGCCCCTCGTCATTCACCAGAACGAGGAAGGTGGCGTTGTCGTCGTCGAAAGGATTGGTCATCTCAGTTCCTTGTCTCGTTGAGGCCGAGGTCAATGACCTGCGGATCCGACAGTCGTTGCCGAAGGATTCGGCCGATGTGCGCCAGCGGTTCTGGTTCGGTCATGCGGAGATGGGTCGAATTGATGTCGTGCCGCTGGGTTTCTCCGTCTGTGTAGGGGTTCCACAGGTCGGCGGACGGTGAATCGGGGCCCCGCCCATCGGCCGCGGTGAAAAGCAGCGGATCACCGGTGAACACGCCGGGCCGGTAGGCGCGCATGAGGGTGGCGTGGTTGACGGCGGCGCCGACCAGCGCCGCCACCTCCGACTCGGCGAAGCCCGCGAGCACCGGGTCCCGCCGCCGCAGCACCTCCACGACGGCGGCCGTGTCGAACCGGGCGAAGAAGGAGTCCGGCAGCGGGTCCGGGCGCCCGGCCTCCTCGGCGGCCGGCCCCACCAGCATCTCGACGGTCTCCCGGTCCGTCATCAAATCCGCCGCCTCCTCGGGCGGCACCGGGTAGGCGTCCATCAGCGCGAGCAGCTCCACCTCCTCGCCGGCCGCCTGGAGCCGGGTCGCGACGGCATGGGCGACGACACCGCCGAAGGACCAGCCGAGCAGCCGGTACGGCCCCCAGGGCTGGACCCGCCGGATCTGCTCCAGATAGTCCTCGGCCAGCTCCTCGACGCTCGACGCCCGGTAGTCCGGCCGGGTCAGCGCCCTCGTCTGGAGGGCGTACACCGGCTGGGAGTCGCCCAGATGCCCGGTGAGCCCGGCGTACGCCCAGCCCATGCCCGCTCCCGGATGGACACAGAACAGCGGTCGCCCGCCGCCCTCCGCGCGCAGGGACAGCAGCACCCCCAGGGCGTCGCTCTCGCTCTCGTCGCCCAGCAGACCCGCCACGGTGGGGGAGCGGAACAGGTCCCGTACGGAACGCTCCACGCCCAGCACCGACCGGACGCGGCTCATCAGCCGTACCGCCAGCAGCGAATGCCCGCCCAGATCGAAGAAGTTGTCGTCGATCCCGACGCCCGTCACACCCAGGAGCTCCGCGAACAGCCCGCACAGCACCTCCTCGCGGGGGTTGCGCGGCCCGCGCCCGGACCGGGCGCCGTCGCGGACCGGGGCCGGGAGCGCGGCCCGGTCGAGCTTCCCGTTCGCGGTGAGCGGCAGCGAGTCGAGGACCACGACGGCCGAGGGGACCAGGTACTCCGGCAGGGTCTCGGCCAGCCAGGACCGCAGCGCCCCCTCGTCCACCGGCGAGGAGCGGGGGACCACGTAGGCGACGAGCCGTCTGTCGCCGGGGCGGTCCTCGCGGACCACGACCGCGGCGCGGCCGACCGACGGGTGCCGGGCCACCGCGGCCTCGGCCTCGCCGGGTTCGATGCGGAAGCCGCGGATCTTGACCTGGTTGTCGGCCCGGCCGACGAACCGCAGCTGCCCGCCGGTCGTCCAGCTCACCAGATCGCCGGTCCGGTACAGGCGTTCACCGGCCGCGCCGAACGGGTCGGCGACGAACCGCTCCGCCGTGAGGGCGGGGCGCCCCAGATAGCCGCGCGCCAGATGGGAGCCGCCGAGGTACAGCTCACCCGTGCCGCCGCGCGGCACCGGACGGAGCCGGTGATCCAGCACATAGGCGCGGGTGTTGTCCATCGGGCGCCCCAGATGGACCAGGTCGAGCTCCCGCTCGTCGAGCCCGAAGCGCTGGTGGTGGGTGCCGAAGGTGGCCTCGGTCGGCCCGTAGGAGTGCACCAGCACGGTGTCCGGGCAGTGGGTGAGGACACGCCGCACGGCGTCCGGCGACAGGACGTCACCGCCCGTCCACACCTCACGCAGCAGACCGAGGGTGTCCAGGGCCTCGTCGGCCAGCAGATGGAACAGCCCGACGGTGAAGTACGCGGCGCTCACGCCGTGCCGTTCGACGGTGCGCCTGAGCGCGGGGAGATCGGTGCCGTCGCCGGTCCCGATGACCAGCTCTGTCCCGGCCAGCAGCGGGACCCAGATCTCGTACGTCGACGCGTCGAACCCGAAGGCCGAGTGGACGAGCATCCTGCGGTGGGTCTCCCGGTCCC
Organism: Streptomyces sp. S4.7; assembly: GCF_010384365.1. Lineage (NCBI taxonomy): Bacteria > Bacillati > Actinomycetota > Actinomycetes > Kitasatosporales > Streptomycetaceae > Streptomyces > Streptomyces sp. S4.7. Next base: position 7,510,291 of record NZ_CP048397.1, read on the forward strand.
AGCAGCGGTCGGCCGCGAGCCGGGCGACATTGCGATGGGTGACGCCCACGGCTTTCGGTCGGCCCGTGGAGCCGGAGGTGAACATCACGTACATCAGGGCCTGTTGGCCGGTCGGTACGGCGGGTGCGGTGGCGGGCGTGCCGGCCGGGGCCGGACCGTCGGCCCGCAGCACCACCGTCCCCGCGACGCGCTCCGCGGCGGCGACGTCGGCCTCCGCCCGGTCCGCGTCGGTCAGCAGGACCCTCGCGCCCGACTCCTCCATGATCATGCGGACCCGCGCGGCCGACAGGGCGCCGCCGACCGGTACGTACGCGGCGCCCGCCTTCAGCACCGCCAGGGTGGCGACGATCAGTTCCGGACCGTGGTCCATGAGGACACCGACGGTGCCCTGCGGCGCGGTCCCGGCGGCGATGAGGCGGTGCGAGAGGAGATTGGCCCGGCGGTCGAGTTCGGCGTACGTCATGTCGCCGTCGTCGTGGCTGACGGCGATCCGGTCGGGGGCACGCCGGGCCTGCGCCTCGAACAGTTCGTGGACCGTGCTCTGCGTGAGCGGGCCTGTGGTGGCCGTGTCGTTGTACTCGGCCAGGAGCAGGCGGTGGTCCTCGGCGGTGAGCAGGTCGATGTCGTCCACCGGGCGCCCGGGGTCGGCCGCCACCGCCCGCAGCAGCCGGCCCAGGCGTGTGGAGAGGAGCGCCGCCGTCTCCGGCTCGAACAGGTCCGTGGCGTACTCCAGGTATCCGTACAGCCCTCGCCGGGCGCCGTCCTCGTCGAGCCGCTCGGTCAGGGAGAGCGTCAGGTCGAACTTCGCGAGGCCGGTGTCGAACGCCACCTCCGTGGCACCCGGCACCGGACCGCCACCGGCCGGCCGCGCGGCGTTCTGGAGCAGCAGCATGATCTGGATGAGCGGGTGGTGGGCGGTGGAGCGGGCCGGGTTGAGGTGTTCCACGAGCTGCTCGAAGGGCAGGTCCTGGTGGGCGTAGGCGGCGAGGTCGGTGTCGCGTACGCGGGTGAGGAGGTCGGTGAAGGTGGGGTTGCCGGAGACATCGGTGCGCAGGACCAGGGTGTTGACGAAGAAGCCGACGAGGTCGTCCAGGGCTTCGTCGCCCCGGCCGGCGACGACGGTGCCGACGGGTATGTCGGTCCCCGCGCCCAGCCGGGACAGTGTCAGCGCCAGCGCCGCCTGGAGGACCATGAAGAGCGTCGTCCCGTTCTCGCCGGCGAGCCGGGCCAGTGCGTCGTGCTCCGGGCCGTCCAGCGTGACGGGCACCGAGCCGCCCCGGTGCGTGGCGGCGGCCGGGCGGGGCCGGTCGGCCGGCAGCTCCAGGACGGGCGGGGCGCCGTCCAGGGCGTCGCTCCAGTACGCCAGAAGACGTTCGCGGGGTCCCTCCGGGCCGTCGGCGTCCGGTGCTTCGCCCATCATGTCGGCCTGCCAGAGCGCGTAGTCGGCGTACTGCACCGGCAACGGCCGCCACTCGGGAGTCTGTCCGGCGAGCCGCGCGCCGTACGCGGTCCAGAGGTCGGCCATCAGCGGGCCCATCGACCAGCCGTCGCCCGCGATGTGGTGCAGGACGATCACCAGGAAACGCTCGGCGTCCCTCTCGTTCTCGTCGTCCCCGGCGGACTCCACCAGCGCCGCCCGCAGGGGCAGTTCGGCACCGAGGTCGAACACGTGCCCGGCGGCTGCGTCGACGGTGGCCGCCAGCTCCGTACGGGGCACGCGTATCACGCGCAGCTCGGGGTGGGCGTCGGCCAGGATCCGCTGGTAGGGCTCACCGTCCACCGCGCCGTAGACCGTGCGCAGCACCTCGTGCCGCGCCCCGACGTCCGCCAGCGCCGCGGCGAGCGCGGTCGCCTCCAGCGGTTCGTCGAGCCTGAGGACGACAGGGATGTTGTACGCCTGGCTCGGCCCGTCGAGTTCGTTGATGAACCAGAGCCGGCGCTGCGCGAACGACAGCGGGATCCGTTCGGGCCGCGCCCGCGTCACCAGCGGGGCCCGGACCGGCACCCCGGCGGTCGCGTCGACGCGCTCCGCCAGTCCGGCCACCGTCGGCGCCTGGAACAGATCCCGGATCGCCACTTCCACGCCCAGCGCCGCCCGCACCCGGTTGATGAGCCGGGTCGCCAGCAGGGAGTGCCCGCCGAGGTCGAAGAAGCTCTCGTCCACGCCGACCAGGCCGAGACCGAGCACCTCGGCGAAGAGTCCGCACAGGATCTCCTCCCGGAGCGTGCGCGGCGCGCGCCCGGACGCGCTGTGCCGGGGCTCCGGCGCGGGCAGTGCCCGCCGGTCGAGCTTCCCGTTGACCGTCGTCGGCAGGGCGTCGAGCGTCACCACGGCCGAGGGCACCAGATAGCCGGGCAGACTTCGCGCCGTCGCGGCGCGCAGGCCCGCCTCGTCCACGCTCAGGCCCGGCCGGGGCACCACATAGGCGACCAGCCGCTTCCCGCCCGGCGCGTCGTCGCGTACCACCACGGCGACCCGCCCCACGGACGGGTCCCGGGCGAGGACCGCCTCGACCTCACCGGGTTCGATACGGAAGCCGCGGATCTTGACCTGGTTGTCGGCCCGGCCGACGAACCGCAGTTCACCGCCGGTCGTCCACGCCACCAGGTCCCCGGTGCGGTACATCCTGCCGCCGTCCGCCCCGAACGGGTCGGTGACGAACCGGTCCGCCGTCAGATCCGGCCGGCCGACGTACCCTCGGGCCACATGGTCACCGGCGATGTACAGCTCGCCACTGGTGCCCAGCGGTACCGGATGCAGTCGGCCGTCGAGGACATAGGCGCGGGTGTGGTCCAGCGGACGGCCCAGGGACAGGCTTTCCGGCAGGCCGCCGGAGCGGTCGTACCGGTGCAGATGCGAGGCGAACGTCGTCTCCGTCGGGCCGTACACATGGGTCACGGCCGTGTCCGGGCAGTGTTCGAGCACCGTGCGCACCGCAGCCGCCGACACCACGTCGCCACCGGTACCCACCTCGCGCAGCAGCGCCAGCGTGTCCAGCGCCTCCTCGGCCATCAGATGGAACAGCCCGACGGTCAGGAACGTCGCGGTGACCTCGTGCCGCTCGATCGCCCGGCTCAGGGACCGCACGTCCGCGCCGTCCCCGCCGGCCGTCACCAGCGTGCCGCCGGCCAGCAGCGGCACCCAGATCTCGTACGTCGAGGCGTCGAAACCGTACGGCGAGTGCACCAGCACCCGGCGCTGGACCTCGTGGTCCCAGAACCGGTCCACCGCGAGCCGGGCGACATTGCGGTGGGTCACCCCGACCCCCTTGGGGCGGCCGGTGGAGCCGGAGGTGAACATGATGTACATCAGGGCCTGTTGGCCGGTCGGTACGGCGGGCGCGGTTTCGGGCGTACCGGCCGGGGCAGGGCTGTCGGCGCGCAGGACCGCCGTGCCCGCGGCCCGCTCGGCGACCGCGACCTCACTGTCCCCGGTGGCCGCGCCGACCAGCAGCAGCCGCGCCCCGACCTCCGCCATCACGAGCCGGACCCGGTCGGCGGGAGAGCGCCCGTCGACCGGCACGTAGGCCGCGCCGGTCTTCAGTACCGCGAGCAGCGCGACGATCAGGTCCGGACCGTGGTCCATCAGGACCGCGACGTTGCCCTGGGGCGCGGTCCCGGCGGCGATCAGACGGTGGGCGAGGAGATTGGCCCGGCGGTCGAGCTCCGTGTAGGTCAGCTCGCCGTCGTCATGGACGAGCGCGACGGCGCCGGGGGTGCGCCGGACCTGGGCCTCGAACAGCTCGTGGACCGTGGCAGGCGGGAGCGGGACGCCCTCGGTGTCGTTGTACTCAGTGACGAGCAGGCGGTGCTCGTCCTCGGTGAGCAGGTCGATGTCGCCGACCGGACGCCCCGGATCGGCCGCCACCGTCCCCAGCAGATGGGTGAGACGTGTGGAGAGGAGCGCCGCCGTCTCCGGCTCGAACAGGTTCGTGGCGTACTCCACGAAACCCTCCAGGCCACGGGGCGTTCCGTCACCGTCGCGCCGCTCGGTCACCGTCAGCGTCAGGTCGAACTTCGTCAGCCCCGTGTCGAACGCGACGTCGGTGCCGGCCAGCGGGGAGTCTGTCTCCACCGCGTCGCCCGCCGCCCCCACGCCGTTCTGGAGCAGCAACATGACCTGGACGAGCGGGTGGTGGGCGGTGGAACGGTCCGGGTTGAGATGTTCCACCAACTGCTCGAAGGGGAGGCCCTGGTGGGCGTAGGCGGCGAGGTCGGTGTCGCGTACGCGGGTCAGGAGGTCGGTGAAGGCGGGGTTGCCGGAGACATCGGTGCGCAGGACCAGGGTGTTGACGAAGAAGCCGACAAGATCGTCCAGCGCCTCGTCCTCGCGGCCCGCGACGACGGTGCCGACCGGTACATCGGTCCCCGCGCCCAGCCGGGACAGTGACAGTGCCAGCGCCGCCTGGAGGACCATGAAGAGCGTCGAGCCCTGCGCGGCGGCGAGCCGGGCCAGCCTCTGATGGGTCGCGCCGTCCACCGTGAACGGCACCACGGCGCCCCCGTGCGTGGCGACCGCCGGCCGGGGCCGGTCGGCGGGCAGGTCGAGAACCGGCGGAAGCCCCTCCAGCGCCGCCGACCAGAAACCCAGTTGGCGGGCGAGCGGGCTCTCGGCGTCCGACGCGTCCCCCATCGTCTCGCGCTGCCAGAGCGCGTAGTCGGCGTACTGCACGGGCAACGGCCGCCATGCGACGGCCTGTTGGGTCAGCCGCGCGGTGTAGGCGGCCGACAGGTCCGCGAGCAGCGGTTCCAGGGACCAGCCGTCGCCCGCGATGTGGTGCACCAGCAGCACGAGCACCTGCGCGTCCTGCTCCGGTGCCGTCTCCAACAGCCATGCCCGGAACGGGAGTTCGCCGCCCAGGTCGAACACGTACCCCACCGCGTCACCGATCGAGGACTCCAGTCGTTCATCGGTGGTGCGCACCACCTCCAGTGACGGCCGGACCCCGGTCAGGATCCGCTGGTAGGGCTCACCGTCCACCGCGCCGTAGACCGTGCGCAGCACCTCGTGCCGCTCGGCGACGTCGGCCAGGGCGTCCGCGAGTACGTCCGCGTCCAGGGGTTCGTCCAGGCGGAGCACGACCGGGATGTTGTACGAACGGCTCGGCCCGTCCAGCTCGTTGACGAACCAGAGCCTGCGCTGCGCGAACGACAGCGGAATCCGCTCCGGCCGCTCGGCCGGCACCGGCGCGGGGCGCGCCCCGACCCCGGCCAGTTCGTCCAGCCGCCGGTCGAGACCGGCCGGGGTGGGGGCGAGGAACAGGTCACGGATCCCGAGATCGGCACCGAGCACCGACCGCACACGGTTCACCAGGCGCACGCCGAGCAGTGAATGCCCGCCGAGATCGAAGAAGTTGTCGTCGGCACCCGCCGACGGAAGACCGAGCACCTCGGCGAAGAGCCCGCACAGGATCTCCTCGCGCGGCGAGCGCCCCCCGCGCGACGTACCACCCGACACCGCGGCGAACCCGGTCTCCGGGCTCCGCTCCCGCGCCACGCGTTCGCGGCGTTCGGCCAGGGCGCGGCGTTCGGCGTCGGTGAGGGCGACCGCGTCGGTGACGCGGGTGGCCGGGGCGGCCGCGACGGCGTCGAGCGCGCGCGTGAAGAAGTCCAGCAGCAGGGTCGCGGTCGGTGCGTCGAACAGGTCGGTGGCGTACTGGAACCACACCTCGATCCCGGCCGCTTCGCCCGCGCCGTCCAGCGACTCGACACACGACACGCTCAGATCGAACTTCGCCGTCTCCAGCCCGGCGGCCTCGATCGTGCCCGGAACGTCGCCCAGGGGGATGCCGGGATCGGCGTCGTTCTGGAGGGTGAGCATGGTCTGGAAGAAGGGGTGGTGGGACAGGGAGCGGACCGGGTTGAGGTGCTCGACCAGCAGGTCGAACGGCAGGTCGTCATGGGCGTAGGCCGCGAGGTCCGACTCCCTTACCCGGTCGAGGAGTTCGGTGAACGCGGGGTCGCCCGACACATCGGTCCGCAGCACCAGGGTGTTGACGAAGAACCCGACCAGATCGTGCAGCGCCTCGTCCGGGCGCCCCGCCACCGGTGTGCCGATCGCGATGTCGTCACCCGCGCCCGCCCCGCAGAGCGCCGCCGCCAGCGCCGCCCGCAGCACCATGAACAGGCTCGCCCCGTGCTCGGCCGCCAGCTCCCGCAGCCGCAGATGCGTGTCGGCCCCGAGCCGGACGGTCACGGTCTCGCCCCGGTACGACGGCTCCGCCGGGCGCGGCCGGTCGGCCGGCAGGTCCAGCACCGCCGGCAGACCCGTGAGCGCCGTCCGCCAGAAGTAGATCTGACGAGCCATCACGTCAGCCGGGTCGTCCGCGTCGCCGAGCATGTCGCGCTGCCAGAGCGTGTAGTCGGCGTACTGAACCGGCAGCTGTTCCCACTCCGGGGCCGCGCCCACCGACCGGGCCACGTACGCCGAGGTCAGATCCCGCAACAGCGGGCCCATCGACCAGCCGTCCGTCGCCACGTGATGGAGCAGCAGCACCAGCACCGACTCGTCCGGGCCCGTCACGAACAGCCTTACCCGCACGGGGACATCGGCCGGCACGTCGAACGTCTCCCCGGTGAACGCCGCCACCGCCGCCTCACCCGTACCCGGCGCGCACTCGACGACGGCGAAGGCGCCGTCCGCACGGTCGAGCACCCACTGGTACGGCTCGCCGTCCACGGCGGGGAACACCGTCCGCAGCACCTCGTGCCGCTCGATCACGTCCGCGACGGCCGCCGCCAGCGCGTCCCGGCACGGGACACCGGCCAGCCGCAGCACCAGCGGCACGTTGTACGTCGCCGAAGGCCCTTCGAGCCGGTTGAGGAACCACAGGCGCCGCTGCGCGAAGGACAGCGGAACCCGGTCCTCGGCCGGGGGATGCTCGTGCTCGGGCAGCTGCGCCTCCTCCGGGCGGACCTGCTGCTCCCGGGACGGCCGCATCGCCCGCAGCATCGCCCGGTCGATCTTGCCGGTGCTGGTTCTCGGCAGCGACTCGATCAGGCTGATCACACCCGGTACGGCCGGCGGCGGCAGCTGCTCCGCGAGTGCCTCGCGTATGTCGGCCGGAGTCGGACGACCGTCCGCGACGACATACGCCACCAACCGCTTCGTACCGTCCGTCGACTCCTGAGCCACCACGGCGGCCGCCCGGACGTCCGGGTGACCCAGCAGCACCGACTCCACCGCCGCGGGGTCGATCCGATGCCCGCTGATCTTGACCTCGTCGTCCACCCGCGACACGTGCACCAGCTGGCCGTCGGAGCCGAGGCGCACCACATCGCCGGTACGGTAGGCCGGCCGGCCGCCGAGCCGGGTGAAGCGACGGGCCGTCAGCTCCGGCCTGTCCAGATAGCCGCAGGCCAACCCGCCGCCCAGCAGCCACAGTTCACCGTCCACCAGGGCGGCCCCGACCCCCGGCAGCGGCAGTCCGATCGGCACCCCGTCGGTCTCCTCCGTACCGTCGGCCGGGCCCTCGGTCAGGTCGGCGACGGTGGCGACGACGGTCGCCTCGGTGGGCCCGTACGTGTTGAGCAGCCGCACCCGCGAGCCCACCGCGCGCCGCCAGCGCGCCACCCGCTCCGGAAGCGCCGCCTCACCGCCGATGATCACCGTACGCAGCGCGGCGGGCAGCTCCGCCACGTCGGCGGCCACGGCGTACGCCAGCTCGTGCCAGTAGGCCGTCGGCAGATCGAGAACCGTCACGCCGTGCGCCGCGCAGCCCGCCAGCATCCCGCGCACGTCAAGCATGTCGTCGGTGCGCAGCACCAGGGTGCCGCCCGCGCACAGCGTCACGAAGATCTCCTCGACGCTGGCGTCGAAGTGCAGCGGGGCGAACTGGAGGACCCGGTCGTCCGCGCCGATGCCGTACCGCTCCGTCGCACCGGCCACGAAGTGCGCCAGCGCCTCCTGGCCGACGAGCACCCCGTTGGGCGTGCCGGTCGACCCGGAGGTGTAGATCACGTACGCGGTCCCCGCACCCGCGGCGTCTCCCGGCAGCACCGCCTCGCCCTCGGCGCGCACCGTGTCCGGATGCGGCGGCTCCCCGTCGCACGCGTCGGCCAGGATCGCCGTGTTGCGCGCCAGGGGCGCGTCAGGGTCCAGCGGCAGATAGGCCGCCCCGGAACTCAGCGCCGCCAGGACGCTCACGATCGCCTCGACACCGCGCGGCCTGCACACCGCGACCAGCCGCCCGGGACCGGCGCCCGCCGCCCGGAGCAGCCCGGCCCGCGCCGTGACCGCCTCGGCCAACTCGCCGTAGCTCAACCGGACATCACCGTGCATCAGAGCCGTCCGCCGCGGATCGTCCGCCGTCCGCAGGGCGATCAACTCCAGCACCGGCACCACCGGAGCGGCCAAGGGGCCGCCGTCCAGGAGCACGGACGGCTCCGGACCCCGGTTCGGTTCGGGGTCGGTGGTGGGCACCGCGAGGTCGGTTGACCGCATCGGGCTTCCTCCTTACGGGGACGTTGGTCGGACGGGGCCGGCACGGAGCCGGAACGACGGCCGACGGGAACGCCCGGTCCAGGGCCCGCCGTCCTTCTGGCAGAAGGCTAGGTACGGGCAGGCCCGGCGATCGGCAGTCCCTGAGGCAGATTGGGAGGAACGACCCACCGCCGCCGGCCGACGCGGGACGTCGGGGGCCCGCGAGCGCCGGGCGAGCGAAAACCCTCTTCACGGCGCCAATCCGGCGGTGTGTCGCCGTCCCGACGCGGACGGCGTGTCCCGGTGGGCCGCCCACCCCGTCCTCCCGGGCGGGCGGCCGGCACCCGTCCGAAACGCGCCGCGCGAGCGGCCGGCGGCGGCGTGTCCACCCGGCCGCCGCAGACCGCACGGGTCACGTCCCGCCCGACCCGGGGCCGTGACGCGGCTGCCGTCCGCTCCGGACGGGATGCGCGGGGGAGTGTCGCCCGTCTGCCTCCGCCCCCGCCGACGCGGGACGCCAGGCCCGTCCGAGCGCACCGCTTCGGTACATGCCTCGTCGGCACCGGCCGCGTGGGGCTTCGGCCCGACGGAGGCGTTTCGCCCCGACCGGGGGTCACCGCGTCGGCGACCGCACGCGGGCGACGCGAAGTGCGCCGCGCTGTAAGCAAGTTGACGGTGCGTCGACGCGCCCCAACGCATGGGGAAGCGGGCCGCAGCCGCGGCTCCCGCCCCGGGTGGCACGTGTCTGCCGGGGGCAGAGCAAGCGCCCTCCGGCACGGGAAAAGGCCGCCCCCGTGCGTACGAGAGCGGCCCTTCACGGGGCCGGCCTACGGGCGGCCCGCCGGTACCGCCGGGTCGTGGACACGGCTGCCCGAGCGGGTCCTGCGCCGGAGCGTGGGGCGGCTCTCCTCGGGGGCCGGTGCGGTCTCCGGGCCGCCGGCCCCGGGCAGCCGCTCCGCGAGCGTGGCAACGGTCGGCGCGTTGAACACGTCGCGCAGGGTCAGTTCGGCGCCCAGCGCCGAGCGGATCCGGTTCACCAGCCGTACCGCGAGCAGTGAATGGCCGCCCACCCGGAAGAAGTTGTCGTCCCTGCCGATCTGCCTCCCGCCGAGAATCTCGACGAACAGGCGGTGCAGGACCTCCTCCCGCGCGTCACGGGGCACCTCGGCCTCCGCTCTCCGCACGTCCTCGGGGGCGGGCAGGGCGGGTCGGTCGAGTCGGCCATCTCGCGTCAGCGGCAGAGCGTCGAGTACGACGAACTCCGCCGGAACCCAGTGGGCGGGCAGCGTCTCGGCCACGGCCGCCCGTACCGCCGTCACGTCCGGCGAACCCTCGCGTGCGGCGACCTGGTAGGCCACCAGGCGGTGCTCGCCGGGTTCGTCCTCCCGCAGGAGCACGGCGGCCCGGCGGACGGACGGATGCCGGGTCAGCACCGCCTCGATCTCGCGGGGCTCCACCCGCAGCCCGCGTACCGTCGGCGGTTCGTCCGGGCAACGGCCGAGGACGCGCAAGGTCCCGTCCGCCGCCCGGACGGCGGACTCGCCGGTACGGTGCATCCGGCCGCCCGCGGGGCCGAACGGATCGGCCGTGAAGCATGCCCCCGACACCCCCGGCCGGCCCGGGAAACCGTCCGCTGTCCGCGGACCCGCGACGTACAGGTCACCGGGCACCCCGGCGGGCACCGGACGCAGTCTGGCGTCCAGGACATAGCGGGATCCCTCGCCGAAGGTCCCGGCCCCCGGCCCGTTTCCCACGGCTCCCCCGTGGCCGTACACGCTGCCCGCCGCACCATGGCCGTACACGATCCGCACCTGCCCGAACAGCTGCTGCGCACGGGCCAGTTGGCCGGGCGAGGGCGCCTCGTCGCCGGTGATCACCAGGCCGAGCCGGGCGATCGCCTCCGGATGGTCGTCCACGAGCACGTCGAACACCCGGCCCGGCAGCGCCGTCGCGGTGACGTCGTGCTCGATGACGAGCGACGCGATCGCCTCGGGCCGCCCGCTGCCGCCGGACCACAGCACACAGGCGGCGCCGGTCAGCAGCGGACCCCACAGCTCCAGGGCGAACCGCCCCGAGGTGACGGGTGCGTGCTGGAGCCATGTCTCCGGACGGCCACCGGACGACGCCGGCCCCGCGAGCGCGCGGTCCGTGGCGGCGGCCACCACGGCGCGGTGCGAGAACAGCGCGGCGGGGGAGCCCGGCAGGACGTACGCCGCGTCGGACGCGTCGCCCGCGAGCGGCGGGGCACCCGCGTCCGCCCCGGCGTCCACGGAACTCCCCGCCACGGCAACGCCGTCGGCGTCCAGCACGACGACGCGGTCCGGCCGAGCCGTGCCCAGCCGCTCCGCCGCCGCCGGGGCGGCGCGGACCAACGCCGCGAGCCCGCTGTCCGCGCCACCCGCACCCGCGAGGCACCCGTCGTCCGTACGCCCCTCCACCGCCGGGTCCAACAGCACATACGCGGCACCGGACTTGAGCGTGGCCAGCGCCGCGACGACCAGCGGTATCCCCGGCTCCAGCAGCACTCCCACCACGTCACCGCGTCCCACTCCGCGCCCCACCAGACCGTGCGCCAGCCGGTTCGCGGCGGCGTCGAGTTCGCCGTACGTCATCCGCCCACCGCCCGCGATCAGCGCGACGGCGTCCGGGTCGGACACGACGTGTCGTGCGAAGCGCTCCGTGATCCGCGCCCCGGACGCCGGGACACGCCCGGCCTCGGGGGCGAGCAGCGCCGCGCGGTCGGCCGCCGACAGGAGGTCGATCTCCTCGATCCCGCGCCCGGGAGCCGCCGCCACCTGCCGCAGGACCGCGGTGAGGCAGTCGACTACCAGCCGGGCCGTTGCGGCGTCGTACAGATCCGTGGCGTACTCCAGCACACCGGTGATCCCGGCACGCGCACCGTCCGCGTCCTGCCGCTCGGTCAGCGCCAGCGTCAGGTCGAACTTCGCGCGACCGGTGTCGAAGAGGACGTCGGACCCGGACAGCGCGGACCGGTCGGCGGCGCCCGCACCGGTCGCACCCCCCGCGCTCCGCAGGAGCAACATGACCTGGACGAGCGGGTGATGGGCGGTGGAACGGTCCGGGCTCAGGTGCTCCACGAGTTGTTCGAAGGGGACGTCCTGGTGCGCGTACGCGGCCAGATCGGTGCCCCGGACCCGGGCCACCAGGTCGGTGAAGGCGGGATCGCCGGAGACGTCCGTCCGCAGGACCAGGGTGTTGACGAAGAAGCCCACCAGATCGTCCAGGGCCGCGTCGCCACGCCCGGCCTCGACGGTGCCGATCGGCAGATCGGTCCCGGCCCCCAGCCTCGACAGCGTGACCGCCAGAGCGGCCTGGAGGACCATGAAGAGGGTCGCGCCGCTCTCCCCGGCGATACGGGCCAGCGCGTCGTGTGTGTCCGCGTCGAGCGTGAACGGCTCCAGCGCGCCTTCGTGCGTCGCGACCGCCGGGCGAGTCCGGGCGGCCGGCAGCTCCAGCACCGGCGGGGCGCCGTCCAGCGCGGCCCGCCAGAAGAGAAGCTGTCGTGCGAGAACACTCTCCGGGTCGGACTCCTCGCCCAGCACCTCGCGCTGCCAGAGCGCGTAGTCGGCGTACTGCACGGGCAACGGCCGCCATGCGACGGCCTGTTGGGTCAGCCGCGCGGTGTAGGCGGCCGACAGGTCCGCGAGCAGCGGTTCCAGGGACCAGCCGTCGCCCGCGATGTGGTGCACCAGCACCACCAGCACCTGCGCACCCGAGTCGTCCAGTTCCAGCAGCCGCGCGCGCAACGGGATGTCGGCGCCGAGGTCGAAGACCTGGCCCGTCGCCGCGTCCACGGCCCCGGTCAGACCCGCCTCGTCCGTGTGCACCACGTCCAGCGGCGGCCGGACCCCGGTCAGGATCCGCTGGTAGGGCTCACCGTCCACCGCGCCGTACACCGTGCGCAGCACCTCGTGCCGCTCGGCGACGTCGGCCAGGGCGTCCGCGAGTACGTCCGCGTCCAGGGGTTCGTCCAGGCGGAGCACGACCGGGATGTTGTACGAACGGCTCGGCCCTTCCAGCTCGTTGACGAACCAGAGCCTGCGCTGGGCGAACGACATGGGCACCCGCTCGGGCCGCTCCACCGGCACCAGCGCGGGCCGCGACGCTCCGCCCGCCAGTTCGTCCAGCCGCCGGTCGAGACCGGCCGGGGTGGGGGCGAGGAACAGGTCACGGATGCCGAGTTCGACGCCGAGCACCGACCGCACACGGTTCACCAGACGCACGCCGAGCAGTGAATGCCCCCCGTTGCGGAAGAAGTTGTCGTCCGGAGCGATCCGCCCACGGCCCAGCACCGCGGCGAAGAGACCGCACAGGATCTCCTCGCGCGGTGACCGCGCCGACCCGGTGGAGCCCCCGGGTCCGGTGTGCGTGTCCGCATCACCCGCAGCCCCTTCCCCCGAGCCACCGCCGGCCGGCGCCCCGGCGTCCGCGACGCGTTCGCGGCGTTCGGCCAGGGCGCGGCGTTCGGCGTCGGTGAGGGCGACCGCGTCGGTGACGCGGGTGTCCGGGTCGGCGGCGACGGCGTCGAGCGCGCGGGTGAGGAAGCCGAGCAGCAGGGCTGCGGTCGGCGCGTCGAACAGGTCGGTGGCGTACTGGAACCACACCTCGACACCGCCCGGCTCCCCGCCGTCGCCGTACACCTCCGTGCAGAAGACGTTGATGTCGAACTTGGCGGTGCGCAGCCCGGCCGGCTCGACGGCGCCCGGGATGTCGCCGAGCCGCACGCCGGGGTCGGTGCCGTTCTGGAGGGTGAGCATGGTCTGGAAGAAGGGGTGGTGGGACAGGGAGCGGGCCGGGTTGAGGTGCTCGACCAGCAGGTCGAACGGCAGGTCGTCATGGGCGTACGCGGCGAGGCCGATCTCCCGTACCCGGTCGAGGAGTTCGGTGAAGGCCGGGTCGCCCGACACATCGGTGCGCAGCACCAGACTGTTGACGAAGAACCCGACGAGATCGTTGAGCTCCTCCTCGGGTCGTCCCGCCACCGCCGAGCCCACGACGATGTCGTCCCGCCCGCTCACCTGAGCCAGCACACCCGACAGGGCCGCCTGTGCCACCATGAACAGACTCGCCCGGCGCGACCGCGCGAGCTCCAGCAGCCGGGCGTGGGTCCGGGCATCGATCCAGCCCTTCACCAGATCCCCGCGGCCCGACGGCTCCGCCGGTCGCGGGCGGTCCGTCGGCAGCTCCAGCACCGGCGGCACTTCGGTCAACGTCTCCCGCCAGTAGTCCAGTTGCTCGGCGAGGACGCTTTCGGGGTCGTCCGCGTCGCCGAGCATGTCGCGCTGCCAGAGCGTGTAGTCGGCGTACTGCACCGGCAGTTGTTCCCATTCCGGGGCCGCGCCCGCCGACCGCGCCGCGTACGCCGAGGTCAGATCCCGCAGCAGTGGTCCGGTCGACCAGCCGTCCGTCGCCACGTGGTGGAGCAGCAGCACCAGCACGGACTCGTCCGGGCCCGTCACGAACAGCCGTACCCGCAGGGGCCGCTGCGCCGTGATGTCGAAGGACTCGTGCGCGAACGCGTCCACCAGGGCGTCCACGGCCCCGGGCACGCACTCCATCCACTCCGGCTCCGGTCCGGGACCGTCGAGGATCCGCTGGTACGGCTCGCCGTCCACGGCGGGGAACACCGTACGCAGCACCTCGTGGCGCCGCACCACGTCCGACACCGCCAAGGCCAGCGCGTGCCGGTCCGGCACACCGCCCAGCCGCAACACGACCGGCACGTTGTAGGTCGCCGACGCGCCTTCCAGGCGATTCATGAACCACAGCCGACGCTGCGCGAACGACAACGGGAGCACAGTCATTCCTCCAGACACCTCAAGGGAGTTGAACGATCCCGCCGGCCGCCGGCCGCCGTCGCGATCACGGGCGGCACGGGCAGCGGGACGGAAGCGGATACGGCGGATGAGGCACGCAACCGGGACGGGACGCGCGGGGGGAGCACCGCGCGGGACACACAGGGCCCGGATTCTCCCCGTGGGAAAGGCCCCAGGTGGAGGCACGGCACCGGCCCGGGACCGGCGCCGCGCAGGCGGACGAGCGCCGGTCAGGCCGACACGCCCGCCGGCTGCCTCTCGGCCTCACGGGCGGCGAGCATCGACTCGATCCGCCCGGCGAGGTCGCGCAGCCGGGGGTGCGCGTAGACGGTCTTCACCGGAAGACTCACCCCCAGCTCCCTGCGGACCCCCGCGACCAGTTTGATCGCCAGCAGCGAGTGACCGCCCAGTTTGAAGAAGTTGTCGTCGGCGCCGATCCGGGGCCTGTCGAGCACCTGCGCCCAGACCCGGGCGATCAACTCCTCCACCGGCCCGGTCGGTTCGTCCGCCGCCGGGCCACCGGCCGCAGCGGCCGTGCCGGCCACCGGCGCCGCGCCCACCGGGGCGGGAAGCACAGCCCGGTCCAGCTTGCCGCTGGGCGTCGTGGCGAAGCGCGCCACCTCCATGAGGACGGCCGGCACCATGTAGCCCGGCAGCGTCGCCGTCAGGTGCTCGCGCAGCGCGGCCCCGGTCACCGGGTGCCAGGTGCGGTAGTACGCGACGAGCCCGGCACTCCCGTTGACGTCGTCCCGCAGGACCACCGCCGCCTCCGCGACGGCGGGGTGCCCGGTGACGGCGGCCTCGATCTCGTACAGCTCCACCCGGTGACCACGCACCTTGACCTGGCCGTCGGCACGGCCCAGGTAGGTGAGCCGGCCGTCCGGCAGCCTGCGGCACAGATCACCGGTCCGGTACATCCGCGAGCCGCCCGCCGACAGATCGGCCACGAACCGCTCGGCGGTCAGACCGGGTCGCCCTCGATAACCGCGTGCGACCCGGGGACCGGCCAGATACAGCTCGCCGGTCTCTCCGTCCGCGACCGGCCGCAGTCCGTCGTCAAGCAGTCGCATGCGCAGTCCGGGCAGGACCGCGCCGATGTGCGGGTCGTCGCCGGCGGCGATCCACCCGGCGGTCGCGTCCACGGTGCACTCGGTCGGGCCGTACAGATTGACCGCGCGCACCACGCCCTCGTCCACCAGCTCCGCCAGGCGCGCCCACAGGGCGGGACTGATCGCCTCACCGCCGATGAGCAGGGTGAGCGGTCCGTCGGCCGCTGCGTCACGGGACGGGAGGTGCTCCAGAAGCGGCTCGGCGTGCGACGGGGTGATGTCGAGATCGGTCAGCGACCGGTCCCCGATCAGTGCGGCGAGCAGCGCAGGGTCGGACCGTGTCTCCGTGTCGATCATGACGAGGGTGTCGCCCCGGCAGAGCCGTACCCACTGCTGCACCGACGCGTCGAAGGACGGTGACGCGTTCCAGCCGACCCTGCCCGGCCCGGGAGCGGCGATTGCCTCGGACTCCAGCTCGGCCAGGAGCGCCGACGCGGAGCCCCGGCTCACCTCGACGCCCTTGGGCAGTCCGGTGGAGCCGGAGGTGTAGATGACGTACGCGAGGCCCTGCGCGTCGACCGGGACCGGGGCGAACCCGCCCTCCGCCAACGGGTCGGCCGGCGAGGTCAGTTCACCGACGGCCACCCGGCCGGGCCCGTCGGACGCCCCGGCGCCGGCGATGCGGTCCGCGATGCCGTCCGCCGCGTCGTCCGCCGCGTCGTCCGCCGCGTCGTCCGCCACGATCAGCAGATCGGCGGCCGAGTCCTCGACCAGATGCCTTCTGCGCTCCGCGGGCAGCGCCGGGTCCACCGGCAGATAGGCAGCGCCGGCGGTCAGCGTGCCGATCAGCGCCACCACCAGGTCGGCGCCGCGGGGCAGGCCCAGCGCCACCACGCTCTCCGGGCCCACACCGCGCCCGGCCAGGCGCCGGGCGACGCGCCCCGCCTCGGCCCGCAGTTCACCGAAGGTCAGCTCCCGGTCCCCGGCCACCACGGCGGGTCGGTCGGCCGGTACGTTCGCGAGCCGGGCCAGCAGGTCCGCCGCACCGGCTCCGGCCGGTGCCGGACCCGTGTTCTCGCTGTACGGATGTGCGGTTGTCATCTTCCGCTCACTCCCCGAACGCGGTCGTCGCCGGCGCGGTCTCGGGACGGCAGGCGTCCAGGGTGATCGGGTCGCCCATGGCCACCAGGATCTTCCGGTCACCCTTGAAGGACTCCCGACCGTGGGCGTTGAGCACGTTGTCGACCAGCATCACGTCGCCGCGCTGCCAGGTCTCCCGGACGGTGACCTGGTCGTAGACGCGGTTGATCGCGTCGACCTCGTCGGCCGTCAGCCGGGTGCCGTCGCCGAGGTAGGTGTCGAACGGCAGCCCGTCGTCCCCGTACGTCTCCAGCAGCACCTCGCGGACATCGGCGTCCAGCGTCCGGTTGTTCCAGAACGCGAAGTGGTTGAACCACGACTTCTCGCCCGTGACCGGGTGGGTGACGACCGCCGAGCGCCGCTGGCGGGTGCGCAGCCCGCCGTCCGGCAGCCACTCGTAGCCGATGGCGTTCTCACGGCAGTACGCCTCGGCCACGGCGGGGTCCTCGGTGGCGAAGCTCTTCTGCCAGGGCAGCCCGGCCAGTTCGGAGAAGTTCCGGGTCAGCAGCCACCCCTTGGCCATGAACCTCTCGCGCAGATCGGCGGGCAGCAGACGCAGCGCCGCGCGCATGTCGCCGACCGTCGTCGCGCCGTCCTCGGCGGGGGCCGTGACACAGCCGAACAGCAGGGTGTTGGGGAAGTCGAGGGTGTAGCTGTTCTCGTTGTGCAGCCGGATCGGCTGGACGGCGGGCAGGTCGGTCGACGAGAACACGCCCTCGCCGAAGTCCGTGCGCGGCGTGGCCTTCTCCTTGTAGCCGGCTCTGCGCGGCATGAGAACGTCACGTACCCGCCCGAAGTCGGCCGCGTCGCCCACCCCCAGCCCGCGGATCAACAGGGCGCCGGAGCGGTGCAGTTCGTCCTTGACCGCCGGCCGCTGATCGGTGAGCCAGTCGATCGCCGCGTCGATCGCGTCGAACGAGGGGGTCCGCAGGACCGCGGGCTTGCCCGCTTCCCTGCTGACATCGAGAGCGGTGGCGGGAGTGGCGGTGGCCGTGGGCGACATCGCGTGATTCCTTCTGATCGGGTGGACGGGTGGAGGGGTGGTGGGTGTCAGGCGAATTCGTGCGGGGTGGGAGCCCCGGCGACCACGGAGTTGACGAGGCCGAAGAAGCGCTCCAACTGCTGCTGGAAGTAGAAGTGACCGCCCGGCAGGTACTCGAACACGGCCGGGCCGGTGGTGATCTCGGCCCAGCGCGTGAGCGCGTCGAGGGGTACGACCGGGTCCTCGGTGCCGCCGATCGCGGTCACCGGGCAGCTCAGCGCGGGGGAGGGGCCGGTGTAGCGGTAGACGTCGTCGATCGCGAAGTCCGCGCGGATCGAAGGGATGATGATCTCGCGCAGCTCGGGCTCGTCGAGAATGCCGTCGTCGGTGCCGCCGCGCGCCTTGATGGCCGCGACCAGCTCGTCGTCGGTGAGCCGTTCGGGGTGGACCGTGCTCGGGTTGGCCATGAACGGGGCGCGGCATGCCGAGGCGATGAGGGCGCGCGGGGCGCGGCCGGCCAGGGTGAGGGCGCGTGCCACCTCGAAGGCGACCAGCGAGCCCATGCTGTGCCCGAGCACCACCAGGTCGTCGGTCCCGGCCGGCAGGCTCTCCACGATCGGGCCGACCAGGTCGTCCACGTCGGTGGGGAGCGGGTCGGAGAAGCGGGCGCCGCGGCCGGGGTACTGGCCGACGAGCAGCCGGACGTCGGCGGGCAGGAACGTCCGCCACTGCGTGTACGCGTGGGCGTTGCCGCCGGCGTGCGGGAGGACCAGCAGGGACGTACGCACGTCCGCCGCGTCGGCGGCGTCGAGCGTCCACACCACGTCGTCGGGATCGGTAATCACCTTGCACTCCGTTCGTCTGAAAGGCGGTCGTGAGGAAGTGGGCGTGAAGAGGCGGCGGTGAAGAAGCGGTCGTGAAGAAGCGGTCGTGAGAACGACCGGGTGTGAGAAGCAATGTCAGAGGGGGGTGCCCGCCTCGGTACGGCGTCGCAGGACCGGGCGCTTGCGCTGCCGGGGAGCCGCTTCCGTCAGTGTGGTGATGTGGTGGGTGAGGGTGGCGGGGGTGGGGTTTTGGAAGATGTCGCGGATGGTGAGGTTGGTGTGGAGTGTGGTGCGGATGCGGGTGGTGAGTTTGGCGGCGAGGAGGGAGTGTCCGCCGAGGTCGAAGAAGTTGTCGTCGATGGTGGTGGGGTGGGTGAGGTTGAGTGTTTGGGTGTAGAGGGTGCAGAGGATTTCTTCTTGGGGGGTGCGGGGTGGTCGTCCTTGGGTGGTGGTGGTGTGGGGTGTGGGGAGTGCTTTGTGGTCGATTTTGCCGTTGGGGGTGAGGGGGAGTTTGGGGAGGATGGTGATGTGGGTGGGGATGAGGTGGTCGGGGAGTGTGTTGCGTAGCCAGTGGCGGAGTTGGGTTGGTGTGGTGGTGGTGTGTTGGGGGTGGAGGGTGGCGTAGGCGTTGAGTTGGGTGTTGCCGGTGGTGTCGGTGGTGGTTGTGGTGGTGGTTTGGGTGATGTGGGGGTGTTGGAGGAGGGCGTTGTGTATTTCGGTGGGTTCGATGCGGAAGCCGCGGATTTTGATTTGGTGGTCGGTGCGGCCGTGGTAGTGGAGTTGGCCGTTGGGTGTGTGGTGGGCGAGGTCGCCGGTTCGGTAGAGGCGGGTGCCGGGGGGTCCGTAGGGGTTGGGGATGAAGTGGGTTGCGGTGAGGGTGGGTTGGTGTTGGTAGCCGTGGGCGAGTCCGGTGCCGGCGAGGTAGATTTCGCCGGTGACGCCGGGTGGGACGGGTTGGAGGTGGGTGTCGAGGAGGTAGGTGTGTTTGTTGGTGATGGGTCGGCCGATGGGGACGGGGTTGTTGGTGGGGGTGTGGGTGGTGGGTTGGGGGAGGGTGTGGGTGGTGGTGTAGCCCATGGATTCGGCGGGGCCGTATCCGTTGGTGAGGGTGAGGTGGGGGTGTTGTTTCTGGAGGTGGTGGGTGTGGGTGGGTGAGGCGGGTTCGCCGCCGGTTGAGGCGTGTTGGGTGTGGGTGAAGGTGTCGGGGTGTTCGTCGGTGAGGTAGTTGAAGAGGCTGGAGGAGAGTTGGAGCATGGTGATGCGGTGTTGGTGGGCGAGTTGGTTGATGAGGGTGGGTTCGGGGCGTTGTCCTGGTTGGAGTACGCAGGTGGCTCCGTGGAGGAGTGCGCCCCAGAATTCGAGTGAGAAGGCGTCCCAGGAGACGGGTGAGCACTGGAGGAAGCGCTGGCCGGGTCCGAAGGTGGCGTAGTCCTGGTTGAGTACGGTGCCGGTCAGTGCGCGGTGGGGGGTGAGGATGGCTTTGGGCCGGCCCGTCGATCCGGAGGTGTACATGATCGACGCCCCGTCCTCCGGATGCCCACCCGGGACGGGGTTGGCCGTGGAGTGCCCGTCGAGGTCCAGGGAATCGAGATCGAGTGTGGCGACGGCGGTGAGCCGGTCCCCGGTCGGCCGGTGCGTGAGGACCACGACCGGGCGGGCTTCGTCGGTGATCAGCCCGAGCCGTTCGTCGGGGAACTCGGGGTCGAGGACCGCGTACGTCGCTCCCGTCTTGGTCACGGCGAGCAGCGCGGTGGCGAAGGTGATGCCCCGCTCGATCAGAACGCCGACGGTCCGTCCCCGGCGCACTCCCTGATGAGTAATCAGATGGTGCGCGAGTCTGTTGGCCCTCGCGTTCAACTCCCCGTAGGACAGGTGCTCGTCCTCGAAGATCAGCGCTGTCGCGTCCGGGTCCCGTTCCGCCTGCTCCTCGAACCGCCCGCCCAGCGTGACACCCGCCACCGGCCGCACCGTGTCGTTCCACGCGTGGAGCACCAACTCCCGCTCCCGCGCAGACATCACCTCCACCTCACCCACCAACACCCCGGGTTCAGCGGTGACCTGGTCCAGGACCCGTGAGAAGCCGTCGACCAGACGCTGCACCGTCGACCGGTCGAAGATGTCGGTACTGAACAGGACCGCGCCGGTGATGCCGGCCGCCACGTCCTCGCGCAGCAGGAACTCCAGGTCGAACTTGGCGGAGCGGTTGTCCACGAACGTGCCGGGGCCCG
Source organism: Streptomyces sp. S4.7 (assembly GCF_010384365.1). NCBI lineage: Bacteria > Bacillati > Actinomycetota > Actinomycetes > Kitasatosporales > Streptomycetaceae > Streptomyces > Streptomyces sp. S4.7. Next base: position 7,530,773 of record NZ_CP048397.1, read on the forward strand.
ACCGCGTACCGGCGAGCCGTACGTCCTCGGCCGCCCCGCTCTCCAGCGCCAGGCAGATCTGGAACAGCGGATGCCGGGCCAGTGACCGTACCGGGCTGGTGGCCTCGATCACGAGGTCGAACGGCGTCTCCTGATGGGCGAAGGCGTCCAGATCGGCCGTGCGCACCCGGTCGAGCAGTTCACGGAACGACGGATTGCCCGAGGTGTCGGTCCGCAGCACCAGCGTGTTGACGAAGAATCCGACCAGCTCGCCCAGGGCGTCGTCGGTGCGGCCCGCCACCGGGGACCCGAGCGGAATGTCCTCGCCCGCGCCCAGCCGGGTCAGCGTCGCGGCCAGCGCGGCCTGGAGCACCATGAACACCGTGCAGCCCTCGGCCCTGGCCAACTCCACGACGTGGGTGCGCAGTTCCGGACCGAATTCCACCACGACCGCGTCACCGCTCTGGCCCGCCACGGCGGGCCGCGGCCGGTCCAGGACCAGTCCCAGCTCCTCGGGCAGATCCTTGAGCGCCTCGCGCCAGAACGCCAGCCCCTCGGCGAGCACGCTCTTGTCGTCCGAACTGTCGCCGAGCAGGCGGTGCTGCCACAGCGCGTAGTCCGCGTACTGCACGGGCAGCGGTGTCCAAGTCGGTGCCGTTCCTTCACGCCGGGAGGCGTAGGCCGCGGAGAGGTCGTCGAAGAGCGGACGCAGCGACTGGCCGTCGGTGGCGATGTGGTGCAGCAGCACGAGCAGGACGTGCCTGTCGTCGCCGAGGTCGAAGAGCGTCACCCGCAGCGGGGGTTCGGCGTTGAGGTCGAAGGTGTGCCCGGCCGCCGCGCGCAGCCGCTCGTCGAGCGTGTCCGCGTCCGCCGTCTCCTGTTCGAAGACGACCCGGTTGTCCTCGGGAGCCAGGACGGTCTGGTACGGCTCACCCCGCTCCGACCCGAACACCGTCCGCAGCACTTCGTGCCTGCCCGCCAGGTCACCGAAGGCGGCGCGCAGCGCGTCGGCGTCCAGCTCTCCGTCGATCCGCACCGAGAGGGGCACGTTGTACGCGGTGCCCTGCTCCCCGAGCGCGGCGAGGAACCACAGACGGCGCTGCGCGTACGAGAGCGGCAGCCGCTCCGGCCGGTCGCCGGCGGTCAGCGGCGGGCGCTCGCGCCCGGGTCCGTGTGCCTGGGTGGTGATGTGGTGGGTGAGGGTGGCGGGGGTGGGGTTTTGGAAGATGTCGCGGATGGTGAGGTTGGTGTGGAGTGTGGTGCGGATGCGGGTGGTGAGTTTGGCGGCGAGGAGGGAGTGTCCGCCGAGGTCGAAGAAGTTGTCGTCGATGGTGGTGGGGTGGGTGAGGTTGAGTGTTTGGGTGTAGAGGGTGCAGAGGATTTCTTCTTGGGGGGTGCGGGGTGGTCGTCCTTGGGTGGTGGTGGTGTGGGGTGTGGGGAGTGCTTTGTGGTCGATTTTGCCGTTGGGGGTGAGGGGGAGTTTGGGGAGGATGGTGATGTGGGTGGGGATGAGGTGGTCGGGGAGTGTGTTGCGTAGCCAGTGGCGGAGTTGGGTTGGTGTGGTGGTGGTGTGTTGGGGGTGGAGGGTGGCGTAGGCGTTGAGTTGGGTGTTGCCGGTGGTGTCGGTGGTGGTTGTGGTGGTGGTTTGGGTGATGTGGGGGTGTTGGAGGAGGGCGTTGTGTATTTCGGTGGGTTCGATGCGGAAGCCGCGGATTTTGATTTGGTGGTCGGTGCGGCCGTGGTAGTGGAGTTGGCCGTTGGGTGTGTGGTGGGCGAGGTCGCCGGTTCGGTAGAGGCGGGTGCCGGGGGGTCCGTAGGGGTTGGGGATGAAGTGGGTTGCGGTGAGGGTGGGTTGGTGTTGGTAGCCGTGGGCGAGTCCGGTGCCGGCGAGGTAGATTTCGCCGGTGACGCCGGGTGGGACGGGTTGGAGGTGGGTGTCGAGGATGTAGGTGTGTTTGTTGGTGATGGGTCGGCCGATGGGGACGGGGTTGTTGGTGGGGGTGTGGGTGGTGGGTTGGGGGAGGGTGTGGGTGGTGGTGTAGCCCATGGATTCGGCGGGGCCGTATCCGTTGGTGAGGGTGAGGTGGGGGTGTTGTTTCTGGAGGTGGTGGGTGTGGGTGGGTGAGGCGGGTTCGCCGCCGGTTGAGGCGTGTTGGGTGTGGGTGAAGGTGTCGGGGTGTTCGTCGGTGAGGTAGTTGAAGAGGCTGGAGGAGAGTTGGAGCATGGTGATGCGGTGTTGGTGGGCGAGTTGGTTGATGAGGGTGGGTTCGGGGCGTTGTCCTGGTTGGAGTACGCAGGTGGCTCCGTGGAGGAGTGCGCCCCAGAATTCGAGTGAGAAGGCGTCCCAGGAGACGGGTGAGCACTGGAGGAAGCGCTGGCCGGGTCCGAAGGTGGCGTAGTCCTGGTTGAGTACGGTGCCGGTCAGTGCGCGGTGGGGGGTGAGGATGGCTTTGGGCCGGCCCGTCGATCCGGAGGTGTACATGATCGACGCCCCGTCCTCCGGATGCCCACCCGAGACGGGATTCGTGACCGGGTGATCATCGACGGACAGGGCGTCGAGGTCGACCGTGCCCGCGAGCCGGCCATGTGTCGGCCCATGGGCCAGCACGGTGACCGGCTCCGCGTCTCCGGCGATGAGGGCAAGGCGCTCATCGGGAAAGTCCGGGTCGAGGACCGCGTACGTCGCTCCCGTCTTGGTCACGGCGAGCAGCGCGGTGGCGAAGGTGATGCCCCGCTCGATCAGAACGCCGACGGTCCGTCCCCGGCGCACTCCCTGATGAGTGATCAGATGGTGCGCCAGTCTGTTGGCCCTCGCGTTCAACTCCCCGTAGGACAGGTGCTCGTCCTCGAAGATCAGCGCTGTCGCGTCCGGGTCCCGTTCCGCCTGCTCCTCGAACCGCCCGCCCAGCGTGACACCCGCCACCGGCCGCACCGTGTCGTTCCACGCGTGGAGCACCAACTCCCGCTCCCGCGCAGACATCACCTCCACCTCACCCACCAACACCCCCGACTCCGAGGTCATCGAGGCGACGATCTGATGGAAGGTCCGCTCGTACGCCGAGAGGTCGACGCTCTCCCGGTACGCCTCGTCGATCGTGAAGTCGACCCGCAGCCCCCCGTCGGGACCGCGGCTGACCGTGAGCGAGAGATCCTCGGCGGTTCCCCCGGTCGAGAGCAGATGCCCCACGGCCGGAATCCCCGCGAACGACGACTGCTCCCCGGCGACGACGATGTTGACCACCGGACCGAACCGGCGGCGCCCGTTCGCCGGCCACCCCAGGTCACGCATCAGATCGGCCGAGTCGTACCGCTGGTGCCACTGCGCGCGCAGGGTCAGCGCCGCCACCCGGGCGGCGAACTCCTCGCACGTCTCCGCGTTGTCGACCCGGCAGCGCAGCGGGATGACGTTCGCCATCATGCCGGGCACGGTCATACCGTCCTTGCCGAGCCGCCCCGACACCGGCAGGCTCAGCAGGACGTCCGGGTCGCCCGTCCACAGCCTGCGGTGCAGGGCCGCCGCCGCCAGCACCGCCTGCTGCCACGAGATCCCCGCGCGTGCGCCGAACGCGACGAGCCGCCCGAAGACCTCCTCGTCCACCGACGACGTCTGCCGGCTGATCCGGTGCGTGAGCGCCCCGGCCGCTCCCGGACCCGCCGGATACTCCGCGCCGGCCATGACGTTCTTCCAGTACACGGCGTCCCTGGCGCGTGCCTTCGAGGTGGCGTACGCGTCCTGCTCCGCCAGCAGACGTTCGAACGAGCCGTACGGGGTGCCCGGTCCCGCGGCCCCGGCGAGAGACGCGTACAGCTCGGCGGCCCTGCGTCGCATCAGGGTCGCGCTGTAGCCGTCGTTGATCAGATGGTGCGCACGGTTGTACCAGAAGTAGCGGTCGGGGCCCACCGCGAAGAGGATGTGATGGAAGAGCGGGCCCCGTTCGAGGTCGGGCACGGTACCCAGGTCGTCGAGCATCCGCCGTCGCGCGGCTGCCACGGGATCCGGTTCCGCACTGACGTCGAGCAGTGCCACGGTGAAGTCCGGCGCGTCGCCGAAGTGCTGCCGGGGCACGCCGTCCACTTCGCTGAAGGTGATGCGCGCGGTCTCGTCCTCCGCCACCAGGGCCGTCACCGCCGCCTTGAGGAGTTCCGGATCGGCGGGACCGTTGATCTCCAGATAGCCCCCCATGTTGAAGACGGGGTTGAGCGGATCCATCCGCTGCGCGTACCACACCCCCGACTGCGCCTCGTTGAGCGGACGTCCGCCGTTCACCGGATCAGACATGGCTTCCCCTTGTACGTTGTTCCGTTGGCGGACGCGTGATGTGTACGTCGTTCCGTAGGCGGGTGCGTGAGGGCGTCGGCGCGGCCCTGATACCGCGCCGGGCACCCGGGCCGAGCCCGGGGCCGGGTCCTCAGACGCCGGCCACTGCCTCTCGGCGCTGGATGATGTCCAGAATGTCCTGAACGCTCGCGACGTCGATCATCTCGCTGTCGTCGAGCGTGAGGAAGAAGCGCTTCTCCACCTGGACGAGGATCTCGACCAGCGAGAGGGAGTCGATTCCCAGGTCCTCCTCCAGCCGGTCCCCGGCGGTGATGTCCGCCCGGATCTCCGGCAGGACGTAGACGACGATCTCCCGCACTCTTTCCAGTGCCGTTTCCATGTTTCTCCCTCGGTGGTGGCGGGCGGATGCCGCGCCGGATGGGTGGTGACGATTCTTCGGTGCGTGAGGAACCCGTGGAGCCGGGATCCCGTGGGGGTCTCAGATGCTGTCGGCGGGGGCGACAGGAGGCAGGTCCGGCCAGATCAGCGTGGCCGCGGCCCAGGTGACGCCGCCGCCGAACGCGGCCAGCAGGACCTTGTCGCCCGCCTTCAGTTCCCCGGAGCCCATCGCGTCCATGAGCGCGAGCGGGATCGAGGCGGCGGAGGTGTTGGCCACCCGGTCGACATTGATGACCGCCCGGTCCTCGGGCAGACCGATCTCCTTGGCGGTCGCCGCGAGGATCCGGCGGTTGGCCTGGTGAGCGACGAGCCGGTCGACGTCCTCGACCGCCCAGCCCGTCTTCGCGAGTACGTCGAGAGAGGCCTCGGCCATCCGGGCGATCGCGTGCCGGTAGACGAGCCGCCCCTGCATGCCGAGATAGCTCTGTCCCGGGTCGGGCTCCGAGAGCGCCGAGCGCTGACGCGAACCACCGGCCGGTGTCAGCAGGATGTCCAGCTGATCGCCGTCACTCCCGAGCGTCTGGGCCAGCAGACTGCCGGGCTCGTCGGCCGTGCCGGCCCGGACCACCACGGCTCCCGCGCCGTCACCGAAGATCGGGGCGGTGATCCGGTCGTCGTGGTCCACGATGGTGGAGATGGCGTCGGCGCCGATGATCAGGCCGGTGCCGTAGACACCGGAGGCCAGCATGCCCGCCCCGGCCGACAACCCGTACACGAAGCCGGAACAGGCGGCGTTCAGGTCGAAGGCGGCGATCGTGCCGAGTCCCAGTCGGGAGGCGACGGCGGGCGCGGTGGAGGGGAAGGTGTGGTCGGGCGTGCAGGTCGCCAGGATCAGGAAGTCGACCGGGGGGTTCCCGGCCGCGTCGAGCGCGCGCCGTCCCGCCTCCACGGCCAGGTCCGACGTGGCGCCCTCGGGGTCGACGAGGTGGCGCTGCTCGATCCCCGTCCGTTCCCTGATCCAGTCAGGGGTGACACCGAGTCTCTCCGCCACCTCCTCGTTCTTCACGACGCGGGCGGGCAGGGACGCGCCGATTCCCGTGATGACGGCGGTCCTGGTGCCTGGGGCACTGTGCGTTTCCGGGGACATGGGTCCTCCTTGAGTGCGCGTGTGGTCGGCCCGGCGGGAATCCGTCGCTCTCCGAGGCCCGTTGCTTTCCTCATCGAACACCTGGTGCGAAACGGCCTGCGGCAGTTGTTCCGGCATTCGCGGAGCAGAACGGCCCGCCCGGACAACCGGCTCCGGGCTCCGGCTCACTTGCGGCCCGCGACCGTCGCCACCCGTGCGGCGGCCGGCTGGAAGGCGCGTACCAGGTGGAACACCTGGAACCGGGAGCGGCCGAGCTGGTAGCTGGGGCGGGCCGTACCGCTCAACAGCAGATCGCGCACCATACGGCCGCACTCCGGCAGGCTCCGCCCGGTCAGCGAGGCGACGTCGGCGAGCTCGAACTCGCCGTCCGCGCGGTCCCGTTCCCCGTCGCAGAGCCGGGCGAGCAGCGCCCTGCCGTCGGCCGGCAGCCGGGCGACCCGGCGCCGCAACGCCTCCTGGAACCTGGCCCCTTCGTCGTCCCCCGACAGATGGACCAGCAGGCTCACCAGGTCGTCCTCCAGGCACTGCCGCAGGGTCGCCAGGTCGTAGACGACCAGCCAGGAGGCGGCCGCCCGCAGCGCGGAGGGCAGACCGTCGAGCCTGCGGCAGACATCGGCGACCGCCGGCACGTCGTCCTGCGTCAGCGCGTACTCCGGCCTGGTGCGCCGCAGTTGGTCCAGGAAGAGACGTACGGCCGGTATCCGCCCCAGCGAGTCGGGGGTGTACTCCAGCGTGGTGTCCGGAGCCTCCAACGGGCCCAGCAGGAAGGTGCGTTCACCGGCGACCCCGTACGGGCCCTCCGAGGTCACCAGGATCCGGAGCTCCGGGCAGTCGCGCAGCAGCCGGTCGAGCTCGGCGGTGTCCGGGCGGTCGGTGAGCGCGCCGTCCACCACCAGCAGCGCGGGCCGGTCCGCCACGAGTTCGGCGAGCGCCGTGACATCGGCGTGCCGGTCCGTCCCGTCGGTGGTGCCCGCGGCGGGGGGCCGCGCTCCGGGCCGACCGAACAGCGCGTCGGCACATCCCGCGACCAGTGCGGCGAGACCCTCGGGACCGCTCTGCTGCCGGTACGCGACGGGCGGACCCGCGAAGGCCGCCCACAGCACGGGGAATCCGCTGCCGCTGTGCAACCGGGCGGCCACCTCCAGCGCGAGCCGGGTCTTGCCCACTCCGCTCAGGCCCATCACATTGACCAGGCGCTCGGTTCCGGAGGCGAGTTCGGCGGTGAGGGCGGCGGCCTCGGACTCCCGGCCCATCAGGACGTCCAGCGCGGCCGGCGGCACCATGGGCGTGGCGTCGTAACCCGCTTTCAGCGCCCAGCCGTATCGCCCCTGGCGGGCGGCGGCCTCCAGATCGGCGCGGGCCCGCGGGCCCAGCCGCAGCCCGTCGGCGATCAGACGTACGGTGGCGTGCCGCGGCCGGGTGGCCCTGCCCTGCTCCAGATCGCGGATGGCCCGCACACTGATGGTCGAGAGGTCCGCCAACTCGCGCTGCGTCAGGCCGATCCGGTCGCGGTGCCCGCGTACCAGCCTGCCGAACAGACCGATGTCATCGGCCGATTCCCCGTCTCTCTCCGCCTTGGCGCTCACCGTCTTGGCGCTCATCGTCACCTTCAACACTCCTCGCGTCGGGACCTGAGTCCGGGCGACAGGTGTTCCCTCGTTGTCCCGCCCCCGGACTGGAACTCCCGACCCATCGTCCGAATCCGGCTATCGGCGCGGCATCGCCGGAACAACGGTCCGCGGCTCTCCCACGACGCGTGGGGCGCGAGTGGAACCGACGGTGAAAGGATGTCCGTCATTGGTGATAGCGGCGGGTTAAAGGCCGCGATAGTCCCGAGTTTCCAGCTCTCCCTAAGTTCGGTGTCATCGAAGAGCGGAACCGAGGGAAGGAACCCCCGAGATGCGCGTCAACACAGTCCTCAAGAGCCTCGTCGTCACCGCCGTCATCGGCGGGACGGTCCTGATCGGCGGCACGGCCGCCCACGCCGCCGAGAGCGGCACGCCCGTCGCCCTGTCCGCGTCCCCCGCGTCCCCCGCGTCGGACGCCGTTCAGCCGGGCAACGACCCCTGGGACGTCCCGCAGCCGGGGAACGACCCGTGGGACATAGCGCCGAAGGCGAACAACCCCTGGGACAGCGCTCCGACCGGGAACAACCCCTGGGACAGCGCTCCGACCGGGAACAACCCCTGGGACAGCGCGCCGAAGACGAACAACCCCTGGGACTGACAGGGAAGGGACCTGGGACAGCCCGGCCGGTCGACGGACGCACCGGTCGGCCGGCGGCAGCGCCGCCTGGACAGCGGCACGGCCCGGAAAGCGGCCGGCCGCTCGCGACGGGCCGTTCGCCAAACCGCCGCCCGCTTCTACGGCAGCCGCGCGATATCGCTCCGTACGATCTCCGCACCACCGTGATCCATGATCTGCTCCCGCACCGCGAGTGCGCGGACGAAGAAGCCGCGGGCCTCCTCGTAACGCCCCTGGCCGGCCTTCAACTCGCCGAGATTACGCAGCAGATGGCCCTCGCCGATCAGATCCCCGCTCGCGCGCACCATCTCCAGCACACCGGTCAGCGTCCGCTCCGCCTCGTCGTGTTCACCGCGCTGGAACAGCACTTGACCCACTCGCCGCAGCGCACGCGCCTCACCGCCCGTGTACCCCACCGACCGGTAGATTCCGAGCGCCTCCTCCAACTGGGCGTGAGCGGCGGCCGTATGACCGCGTCTCATCCAGATGTGCGCGCTCTGCGTCAGTACGGTCGCCCTGCCGACGATGTCCCCGACCAGCCCGAAGTCGTGGATCGAGCGGTCGTAGAGTGCCAACGCCCGCTCGTCGTCGCCCGCTTGCCGTTCCAGAAGGGCCAGGTCCCGCCGGCACAGTGCCAGCCCGCCCCGGTCACCCAGTTCGTCGAAGATGGCCAGCGCCTGCTCCAGCGAATTCCTGGACTCCTCGGGCCGGCCACTGCTGAGGTACAACGTGCCGAGTGAGCCGAGCAGAGCGGCGGTGCCACGTCTGTTGCCGGATCTTCGAACCGCCGCGAGCGCCGCCCGGTGCGTCGTCTCCCAGTGGTCCAGATACCCACGTGCCTCGAACAGCGTCACCAAGGTGGTCGCGAGATCCCAGCACAGCTCGTCCAGCCCTTCCTTCGCCGCGTGCTCCACCGCGTTGCACAGATTCTCCTGTTCCCTGTCCAGCCAGTCGAGCGGGTCGGCGAGCAGCTCCTCCACGTACTCGGCCGGCGGTGCCCACCGCGGGGCCGAGCCGTGCAGCACGGTGTAGTCGCCGCCGTAGATCTTGCGATGGGCGCGCTCCGCCAGCGCGAGCCAGCCGCCCAGCATCCGCTCCGTCGCGCTCTGCCGCACGGACCGGCTGTCGGTGACGGCGAGCTGGTCACGCGCGTAGACTTTGATGATTTCGTGGAACCGGTAACGGAACTCGCCGGTGCTCTCCACCGAGACGACATCGAGCATCTGCACGTCGACCAGGGCCTCCATCAGGTCCGACGGCTGCGGGCGGTGGTCGTCCAGGAGCGCCCCCGCGAGCCAGCCCGGCAGCGTCGGCCCCTGCGCCAGACTGAGCAGGCGCAGCAGATGCCGGTCGGTGGGGTCGAGTCCGTCGAACGTGAGCGACAGGCTGGTCCGGATGGTCATCTCCCCGTAGGCCAGCTCGTCGAGCCGGTGGCGTTCGTTCGCCAGGCGGTTGACCATCGAGGCGAGTGACCAGTGCGGACGGGCGGCGAGCCGGGCGGCGACGATGCGCAGCGCCAGCGGCAGACCGCCCACCGTGCGGATCAGCGCCCGCGCCGCTTCCCCTTCGTCGGACACCCGGTCGGGGCCGAGGATCAGGCCCATCAGCTCCAGGGCCCGGGCCTCGTCCAGGATCTTCAGCTCGATGCGGCGCGCGCCGGGCAGGGCCGTCATCCGGGACCGGCTGGTCACCAGTACCGCGCAGTTGTCGCTGCCGGGGAGCAGCGGCCGGACCTGGCTCTCGTCGTAGGCGTCGTCCAGCACGACCAGGACCCGGCGGGTGGCCATCAGCGTGCGGTACATCTCGGCGCGTTCGTCGAGAGAGGCGGGGATCACCGGGCCGGGAATGCCCAGCGCCCGCAGGAAACGGCCGAGCGCGTCGGCGGGCGCGACCGGTTCGGCTCCCGCGCCCCGCAGGTCGCAGTACAACTGGCCGTCGGAGAAGACCTCTCCGCTCAGCCGGTGCGCGATGTGGGTGGCGGTCGTGCTCTTGCCGATACCGGGCTTGCCGATCATGACGACCACCCCGACCGCACGCCGGCCGGCGCCCCCGGTCAGCACGGCCTCGACCGTCTCGATCAGCGCCTTGTCACCGACGAAGTCGGCCGTGTCCGTGGGGAGTTGGTGCGGCAGCTCGTCACGGTGCCCCGGGTCTGCGGTGTTCGGCCCGGGAGCGACCGGTTCGACGGCGTTCTGAGCCGGGGCGGGCGGCCCGGCGTGCAGCGCGCTGTCGCCGGCGAGAATCGCCGTCTCCAGCAGACGCAGCTCCTCGCCGGGCAGCAGCCCCAACTCCTCGATCAGCAGATCGCGGCCCGCACGGTAGATGTCCAGCGCCTCGGCCTGCCGGCCGGACCGGTGCAGGGCGAGCATCAGCTGGCCGCGGAGCCGTTCCCGCAGCGGGTTCTCATGCAGCAACCGCCCTAATTCGCCCACCAGTTGATGATGGCGGCCGAGTTCGAGCTCCAGCTGGATATAGGTCTCGACGGCGTTCAGCCGGTCCTCGTCGAGCTGGAGCGCCTTGGCACGCAACGCGTCGCTGGTGACACCGCCGAGGCACTGACCGCGCCAGAGCGCCACCGCCGAGCGCAGCAGCTCGGCCGCCTCCGCGATCCGCCCCTCCTTGACCAGCACCCTGGCCTCTGCCGCACGGCGGTTGAAGAGCCGCAGATCCAGCATCTCGTCGGCGGCGCGCAGCAGATAACCCGGCGGCCGGGTGGTGATCGGGGCGTCGATGCCCGCCTCCGTGAGCCCCTTGCGCAGTCGGGACACACAGATCTGAACCTGGGTGCGCGCGGTGTCGGGCGGCTCCTCGTCCCAGATCAGGTCGACGAGGTAGTCGGTGCTCACCACCCGGTTGGCCTCCAGGAGCAGCGCCGCCAGGATCGCCTCCTGGCGGCCAGGAGGTATCCGTACGGGACCGAGGGGGCCACGCACCTCCAGCGGGCCGAGGATCAGGAAGGCAAGCTGTGCCGAGCTGGTCCGTTCCACTGCCGACGACTCGATCATGCGTCTCCAAGCTCGGACACATCTGCGACGTTTGGGCACAGTGTCAACGACCGTAAAACCGGTTGTCCATGGGGTGTGGATGGCTATCTTGGATATCCGTGTGTCTGGAAAGTAAATTCCGCGAAGCAGGGGCAGCCGGCCGCGGTCCGCCACTCGGCGTATGAGCTGTGCGTTCGTCAAGTCCCAGCGATGTGCCGCGTGTTGCCGGAGCGTTGCACAACTGACGATCGATCAGATGAGGATGCTACCGCCTGCTGTGACCCCTGGGGCGAGTGGTGTCTGTGACTGTTTGCCCGATCCTGCGCGTGGCCGATGTCTTACGCCCTCGGGTGGTCATCTGAATCGCACTCCGTTCCGATTCCGTTCACAGTAATAGCGCGGTGATAGTCCCCAGTAGTGACACTCGAAGAGGGTGTCGGAGCGAACCACGCATCGGGGCACGGACGCCTCGGTGCGAGTCGAGAGGAGTAGCCGTATGAGCGGCCTGTTTCCGAGGCGGTCGCCACAGAGTGCTGCCTCCATGGCGGCCGGAATCGATCATGTGCGGCTGTCCTATCACTACCGCGACACCGGGGACATCGATGCGTTCGGGTCGCTGCTGCACGAGGATGTGCAGGTCAAGCGGCCGGACGCGCCCTTCGGGCACGGCCGCGACGAGGTCATACGGCTGCACACACGCATGGCCGGAGCCAGGGAGCACCACCACATCTACAAGATCGTGGCCGATGGTGACTGCGTGGTGGTGACGGGGAGTTATACGGGGGCCGCCGACGGCGAGGGGGCGAACGGAGCCCACGCGGGGCCGCTGGAGTTCGCCGACGTCTTCACGCTCACCGACGACGGCATGCTGCTCGGCTACCGGCGGTTCTACTTCGTCGCACCGAGCTGAGGGGGGATCACCGCGCCTCCGGGCCCTCGGGGTTGCTCTCGACCCATTCCTGGAGCTGTTCCGGCGTGACCGTCGGGTCGGCGATGAGCGAATTCAGCGCGTCCGACGCGTGGACGGACGTGCTCACGGCGGGGCAGCGCCCGCACGCCGCCCGGCCGCTCTGCTGCCACCACTTGCAGCGAGCGCGCAAGTGGCAGCGGGGGAGCGGCTGTTCGTCGGAGGCGGGCAGCGTACGGATCTTGTCGACGAGCGTGCAGTCGTTGTTCAGGCGGTGGGCGCAACTGCTGACGCAGTGCGAGGCGAAGCGCAGCACCCGGCTCGGCTCGATGCCGTCCGGGATCATCGGCAGCAGTTCCTTGGCCGGAGCCGGTGTCGCGAGATAGGCCAGGGTGCCGTCCGACTGGGAGCGGACGCCGAGAACGACGGCCTCGGGCGCGAGCGCCTGTCCGCTGGGGCACCACGTGGTGGGTGCGGGTTCGGCAGCAGTTGCGACGTCGGGCGTGTTCTCGGTGTCCATGACTCTCCTCGGGGCGACGGTGTCAGCAGGCGGCGGTCGTGGCCGTGCCGGGCTTCGACTGGAGGGCGGGGCGGCCCACCGGGTCGCCGTTGAGGGCGACGGCCCCCTGGGCGGCCTCCAGAGCGACCGCCTGGGCCAGGTGCTCATGGAGCTCGGCGGTGCTCGTGATGCGCTCGGCCGCGGCCGGCGCCGGCGCGGCCACCGCGGCGGTGGTACCGACGGTCAGCAGCCCGGCGGTCAGGAGCGCCGCGGCGGCCGCTCGGTGGGTCTGGGGCAAAGGAGACATGAAGGGATCCCTTCGGGTGGACTGATGGAGCGCGTAGTGCGTTCCCCAAAGGACGCTAGGGGCGCTCGGACGGCACGACCGGCAGTCGTGGTGCCGGGTGGGGCGGCGGTTTCCGGTCAATGTCGCGAGCGCCGCCGCACGCTCCCGACCAGACGTTCATCGCGTGTCGACGACGAGGTTCGCGCCCCGGGCGGCGAACGACGGCGGTACGGGAGTCCGATCGCGTACGGCACACCATCACCATCACCGGCGCAGCGCCCCGGCGGGCTCTCCCGCCGGGGCGCTGTCGCGTGCACCGCCGATCGCGCGGCGAATCCTCCGGAACTCCGGCCGGGGGACGGGCGCCGAGAACAGCCGCTCAGCTCGGGCGGGTCGCGCGGGACAGGCGCAAGGCGGAGACGAGGAAGAAGATCCCCCCGAGCGCGGCGTAGCCGGCGAGGCTGCTCAGCGAGGGGGCGTCCTGCGAGGCGCCCCGGATGAAGGACGCGCCGGCCAGCACCGAGATGCCGCCGCTCGCGATCATGGCCCACTGGCCGCCCACCGCCCGGCGCCCGACGCCCACCAGGAGCTGGACCAGCCCGGAGAGGACCGCCCACGCGCCCCAGACGCGCAGCACGTCGGCCACGCCCGAGGTGCCCGCGACGGCGATGCCGATGGCGGCGAGAGAGCTGATGGCGATGTTCGCGTACAGGCCCTTGACCGGCCCGTCCGTGCGCGCCGACCTGGCATCGACGACGGCCGCGGCCACGTCGAATGCCGGATAGGCGAACAGCAGCAGCTGGGCCCCGAGGGTGAGTCCGGAGCCGGACACCAGCAGGAGCGCCGCCCACGCGGCGGCGAAGGCGAAGCGGACGACGTACAGCCGGCGCAGTGCGGTCGTGGCGCCGACGTGTTCGGCGGAGGCGAGCGATGCCATGGGGTTCTCCAGTGAGTGCGAAAAAGAGAGAGAACGATCTCTCTTGCTCGCAGCCTGGCACATCCGACCCGCCGAGACAAGAGTGAACGTTCTCCCCGCTACTATGGCGGCATGACGCAGACGGAAACCGGCGCGGGCCCCGGCAGGCGGGTCTCCGCAGCGCGGGAGCGGCTCCTGAGGACCGCAGGGCAGCTGTTCTACGCGGAGGGCATCCACACGGTCGGCGTCGACCGGCTGGTCGCCGAGGCGAAGGTCACCAACGCCACCTTCTACCGCCATTTCCGCAGCAAGGACGACCTCGCCGCCGCCTACATCGAAAGTGTCGACCAGGCGATCCGCGCCCAGATCGGCTCCCTGACGGGCACGGACATGCCGGCCGACGGCATCCTGCGGGGCATCGGCGCCTCCCTGGTCGAGCAGATCCGCTCGCCCGGCTACCGCGGCTGCGCCTTTCTCAACGCGGCAGCGGAATTCCCCGATCCCGACCACCCGGTCCACCGTGCCGTCGTACAGCACCGCGAGTGGTTCCTGCGGACGATCACCGGACTGTTCGCCGGGATCGCGGACACGTCCGCCGAGCACGCCGGGCGGCACTTCGTCATGCTCCGCGACGGCGCGATGAGCGCCGGCTACCTCGGCGACCCCGTCCTGGCGGGCGAGACCTTGCTGCGCGGCATCGAGGGACTGCTGCGGATCCACACCGCCGGCGGGCTCGACGAAGGCGCGGCTGCCACACCCGGCCAGTCGCCCCCGGCGCACACGGCTCCCACGGCGGTCCCCGGCATCGAGTGCTCACCGCCCGGTGCGTAACCAAGCCTGGGGCGCGGCCGGTTGGGCGGCCGTGCGGATCCGCCATCGAGGACGAGGAGGGGCCGCCACCCCATGACCAGAGACCAGCGGTTGGCCGCTGTCCCGTTCGAGCTCGTCTCCTCGGAGGGTTCGACCTGGGAGATCGATTCGGATGCCGCGACGGTGCGCACCACCGCCCACCCCCGCAGCGACATCTTCGTCGACCCCGCCGAGGGCGTCATCGCCAACGCGCAGACGCTGCTCAACGCCGCCACGTTGCTGGCCGGCCGCCCGCCGGGGACTTCCGGTTCAGCGCCCGGGTGAGCGTCGGCTTCTCCTCGACCTTCGACGCCGGGGTCCTGCTGCTGTGGATCGACGAGCGTCACTGGGCCAAGCTCTGTTTCGCATACTCCCCGCGGGGGCGGCCGATGGTCGTGTCCGTGGTCAACCGCGGCGTCGCCGACGACGCCAACGCCTTCACCGTCGACGGCGACTCGATCCGCCTGCGTGTCTCCCGCGTCGGTCACGCCATCGCCTACCACGCCTCCACCGACGGCACCACGTGGCACCTGATTCGCTACTTCGCCCTCGACGACCCCGCGCGCCGGGCACTGACCGGGTTCGAGGCCCAGTCGCCGACCGGGGAGGGCTGTGCCGTCACGTTCGACGAGGTGCGCTTCACCCGGGACCGCCTCGCCGACCTCAGAGACGGCTCCTGACCCACCCTCCCTCCCGGCCGGGCCTGGTCCGGCCGGCGCTCCCACGCCCGGCCCGCGAGGCAGTACGAGCCAGAGTGTACGTTCGTACGCTCCCCCTGTAGGGTCACGCACATGACAGTCGACACGCTGGTCCGGCCCACCGCGGTCGAGCGGCGGGCTCGTACCGCCGTCGCCGTGCTGTTCCTCACCAACGGGGCCCTGTTCGCCAACCTGCTGCCGCGCTACCCGGAGATCAAGGCCGGCCTCGGGATGAGCAACGCCGTCTACGGGCTGGCTGTCGCGGCGTTCCCGGCCGGTGCCATCGTGGCCGGACCGGCGGCCGGGGTGCTCGTCCGCCGTTACGGCTCGGCGCGCGTGGCGGTCGTCGGCACGCTGCTGACCGGCGCCGGCGCCCTCGCCGCGGGTGTCGCCGGATCGGTGCCCCTGCTCGCCGTGGCGCTGTTCCTGGCCGGGGCGACGGATGCGATCACTGACGTCGCGCAGAACGCGCACGGCCTGCGCGTGCAGCGCCGCTACGGGCGATCCATCATCAACTCCTTCCACGCCACCTGGTCCGTCGGCGCGGTCACCGGCGGCGCGATGGCCGCCGGCGCCATCGCGCTGGGTCTCTCTCGCGGGCAGCATCTGGCGATATCGTCGGTCGTCTTCGCCGCCGCGGCCTGCCTCGCCCTGCGCCACTGCCTGCCCGGCCCCGACACGGAACCGGAGGCCGAGGACCACCAGCCCAAGGACGCGCACGGCACCGGCACCGCCCGCCGCACGATGTACGTCCTGGTCGCCCTCGTCCTCATCGCCACCGCCGGCACACTCGTCGAGGACGCCGGGAACAGCTGGGCCGCCCTCTACCTCTCCGACTCCCTGCACGCCTCCGCCGCACTCGCGGCGACCGGCTACATCGCCCTGGTGGGCGCCCAGTTCATCGGCCGCCTCATCGGTGACCGCCTCGTCGACCGCTTCGGCCGGCGCACCGTGGCCCGCACCGGCGGTCTGATCGCCGCGGCCGGCATGGGCCTGGCCCTGGCCGTACCCACCTTCCCCGGCACCGTCCTCGGCTTCGCCGCCGCCGGCTTCGGCGTCGCGACCCTGGTGCCCGCCGCGATGCACGAAGCCAACGCACTGCCCGGCCTCAAACCCGGCTCGGGCCTGACGATCGTCTCCTGGCTCATGCGCCTGGGCTTCCTGCTCTCCCCGCCCCTGGTCGGACTCGCCGCCGACAGCACCAGCCTCCGGGTGGGCCTGCTGGTGGTCCCCCTGGCCGGGGTGCTCGTCGTACTCCTCGCCGGAGTGCTGCAGCCCCGGCGGCGCTGAGCGACACGTCCGCCCGGGCTCCGCAGTGGGCGGAATCCGGCATAAGGTACGTTCGTACGCTCTCCGGTGTAGGCTCACACGCATGCCGACGACGGACCACTTCACCAAGGCCCCGAAGCCCGCCCGCCGCCACCAGGCCGCCTTCGCCGGGGCCGCCGTCACCCAGGGCGCCCCTCCGGACTTCGCCGTCGCCGGCAACCCCGCCCGCCCGATCCGTCCCCACTGACCCCGCCCGCCCATGGCCACGGGACGGACCGACCCCGAGCGCCGCGAACGCATCCTCGCCGCGACCCTCGACCTCATCGCCGACGAGGGAGTCGCCGGCGTCTCCCACCGGAAGATCGCCGCCCGTGCCGGAGTGCCCCTGGGGTCGATGACCTACCACTTCAGCGGCATCGACCAACTGCTACGGGAGGCGTTCCGCCGCTTCACCGACCACATCGTCGAGCTGTTCGACACCTGCCTCAGCGCCCCGGCCGACCGTGACCAGGCAAGAACCGCGGTGGCCGACCTCATCCACACCCTGTCCGACGGAAGCCGGCGCGACCTGGTCCTGACCCAAGAGCTGTACACCCTCGCCGCCCGACAGCCCTCCTACCGGGAACTCACCCACGAGTGGATGGCCCGCAGCCGCACCCACCTGGAGAAGCACTTCGACCCGGACACGGCCCGCCAACTCGACGCCCTCATCGAGGGCCTGACCCTCCACCGCGCCCTCGCCCGGGAACCCCACAACCGCGCCCTGACCCTGGAAGCCGTCACCCGCATCACCACGACCACCGGCCGGGCCACCTGACCGCGCCCGTGCCGCGCAGACCTGACCGACCCGCCGCACCGGCCACCACTTCGCGTGATGCCCGCTTTGCAGGGTCACTCGGCAGCTGATTCAGGTCGCCGGCCTCCTGCCCGCGGCAGGCCGGACCCGCTTCGACTGGCTTCGGGGCCGAGCGGGGCGCACGCTGGAAACAGGGGGTGACTAGGAGGTGGTTCATCATGTCCACGCTCGTCGGATGGCACGTGGAAATGCAGTTCACCGAGGAGGGCAACCGAACCTCCGCTGCGGCACTGGTCAGGCTTGCCGACGGTACGGAGCTCAGGGGCCGGGGCTACGCGTTGCGTCACCCGACCGACCCGGAGCAGCTGCGGGTGGGCGAGGAGATCGCGGGCTCGCGGGCCCTGGCGGACCTCGCGTCGCAGCTTCTGGAGAAGGCGCACACGGAGATCGACGAGACGACGGGCCGTCACTCGCACCCGATCACCCACTGAGCCGGTAACCGGCGGCGTGCGTCCCCCACTCGGAGAGAGCGTCAAGAAGCGGAAGGTCTCGTCGGCGGCCCGAGGACGCCATACCGTCCTGCCGACTGTCCCGCAATGAACAAGGCGGCCGCGGCACCACACTGCGGCGGCGTCGCCTCGTTCGACTCAGCGCGCCACGCGGTAGCGGTGGTAGGCGATCTTCGAGTTGAAGGTGCGGGTCTCGACAAGTTCGAGATCCACCCGGCGCTCGTCGTGGGGAAAGAACGGAAGGCCACCGCCGACCAGGACCGGGTAGACCCTGGCCCGGTACTCGTCGATCAGATCCGACGCGGCCGCCTCGGCGGCGAGAGTCGCGCCGCCGATCGCGATGTCGCCTTCCCCCGGCTCGGCTCGCAACCGCTCGATCTCCTCCACGAGACTGCCGGAGGCCAGGCGGGCATTGCCCTGCAGCGTCGACAGGGTGTTGGAGTACACGACCTTCGGGAGCGACTTCCAGAGCGCGGTCCACTCGAGCTTCGATTCGTCGAGCGTGGGATCCTGCTCGGCGGTCTCCCAGTACAGCATCGTCTCGTACAGCCGTCGACCCAACAGATGGACGCCGACCTCCCGGATCTCGTCGATCCAGGAGCGGAAGACGTCGTCGTCCGGCGCCGCCCAGTCGAAGCCGCCGTCCGGTCCGACGAGGTAGCCGTCAAGCGAGGTGTTCATCGAATAGGTCACGTTGCGCATCAGAGTCCTCCTCGGTAACGGGTGCGACAGTACGACCGTCGGACTCCGTGGAACTCATCGCGACTCGCGGGATTTTCCGGGCCGTTGAAGACGGCTCCTCAAGTGCCCTGCTCCAGTGGCTGGAAGAAGCCGCCGTGACCGCGGGGACGGCGTCGTCCTCGCGGCTCCCGTTTCGACCGGCGGGCCGGGTCGGCCCGCCGGGGTTGCGGTCAGTGTGCCGTGTTCAGCACCACGGGGGGGTGCCGTTGATGTTCTCGACCCAGCGGGCGGCGACCCAGCCGCCCTTCTTCAGCAGGTACCAGCGGGGGTTGCCGTCCACGAGCTCGCCGTTGGACTTGCACTTGATGTCGATGACGGTGCCGTACGGGATCGAACGGATGGGCTTGTAGTTGGTGTTCGGGGTCTTGCGTACGTTGAGCGCCGGGTGGGCGATGACCCGGCCCCTGTGGGCGACGGCCGCGGAAGCCTGGTCGGTCTGCGCGGTGACGGAGGCCGGTCCGGTGCCTGGCTGCTGGTCGGTGGCGACGGCGGGGGCGGCGAGTGCCGTGCCGGCCAGCAGGACCCCGGCGAGTACGGAGACGATTCCGTGCCCGGTGTGCGGTGCGCTCATGGCGAGTTCCTCGTGTTGTCGGTGAGCAGCCGGGGACTCCCCGGCTGCGACACCTTCATGGCACAGGCAGGGCGCGGCGGGGCCCTGTTTCCTCGGAGGAAACGCCGACTTCCACCCGGATGGGCGCGCAGACCGAGGAGCTTGTCCGCCGCCGACGGGGCGGGTGATCGCCGGACGAGGCGCGGGCATCCACCCGGCGGCCGGGTGGGCCGTGCGTCGTACGCAACAGACCACTGGGAAAAGAATCTTCCGGGTCTTGTCGAGAAGGTGTCATCGGCTCCGACGTTCTCTGTGAAAGAGAGCCCTGACCCCGCGCTTGCGGGGTCGAACAGAAGGAGACGGATATGACCGCCACCGGTTTCGACTGCGTCATCACCCGCACCCTGGAGGCGCCGGTCGAGCAGGTGTGGGCCGCCTGGACCCGAGCCGACCAGTACGGGCAGTGGGCAAGCGCCGAGGAGGTCGTCCTGGATGTCCGGCCCGGCGGCGCCTGGAGTTCCGTCATGCGAGAAGGGAGCAGAACCCAGCGGCGTCCGACTCGGCCCACGGCCGCAGTGTCAGCCGCTCGGTCTCAAGGTGGAAGGGCATCGTCCCGTACGCAGACATACCCCCTACTCTGCCGCACGGGTCACCACCCGTTGGTGTCCTCGTGGCGATGCCTCCACTTCTTGGGGTTCTCGGTCATGGGCTCCCCGTAGAGGACGAACACGACGCCCGCCCAGTGCCTGTCCGCCTGCCGGTCGTCGACTCTGATCCAGCTCTCCTCGACTGCGCCTGCATCAGGAGGGGCGTTGTCGATGACGGCCCTGTATGAGCCGTCCTGGTACTTCCACTCCACGGGCACAACCAGGGCGGCGTTGCTGATGAGAGCCGACCATCATTTCTACTACAGCACGTTCACCAGGTAGTTCTGCACGCGGCTGTCCCTGGCACACGGCCCTTCCGTGGCCGTGTGCCAGGAGGACTTCGCCGCAGGATGAACGCGGCACGTGAACTGCCGGTCCGGCGGCCGATGAACGCCGGTAATGGTTCTGCCGTCGGCAGACCGGCGGGCCGGTACACCAGAATCTTGTCAGCATGGCCGCATGGGAGAGAACATGATGGTTCGTCGGCTCGATCCGGGGTGCTTCATCCGGCCTGCGTCGGAGACCGGCGGCCGGCAGCCGAGAGTTGAACCGGTGCTTGCCTATCTGGTGCGACACGACCATGGCCTGATCCTCTTCGACACCGGTATCGGCAACGCGGACCCCGAGACCGAAGCCCACTACCGGCCCCGACGCCACAGTCTGCGGGGCGCCCTGTCCGCGGCCGGAGTCGCCCTCGACGACATCTCGCTCGTCGCGAACTGCCACCTTCACTTCGACCACTGCGGCGGGAACCCCTCCTCGGTGGCAAGCCCATCCTGGTCCAGGACGTCGAGCTGGCCGCCGCCCGCGAGGGCGGCTACACCGTCGATGAGCTGATCGATTTCCCCGCCGTGACCTATGAGGAACTCTCCGGTGAGGCCGAGGTCCGGCCGGGGGTCTGGATCATTCCAACACCCGGGCACACCCGGGGACATCAATCGCTGGTCCTCCGGCAGGCCGACGGCACCGTGGTCCTCGCCGGCCAGGCGCACGACTTCGCCTCACATTTCGCATCCGACCAACTGGCCCGCCAAGCGGCACTTCACGGCGTGGAGCAGCCGCTGCCCGCCTACCGTCACTGGCTGGAGCGACTCGCCGTCTTCGACCCACGACGCGTTCTCTTCGCTCACGACTGCTCGGTCTGGGAACCGGCGCAGAGCACCTTCTAGGACAGATCGAACGATGCCGCCGCATCGCCCGACCGTGCACCGGCGGCGTTGACCATCGAC
Source organism: Streptomyces sp. S4.7 (assembly GCF_010384365.1). Taxonomy (NCBI): domain Bacteria; kingdom Bacillati; phylum Actinomycetota; class Actinomycetes; order Kitasatosporales; family Streptomycetaceae; genus Streptomyces; species Streptomyces sp. S4.7. The sequence continues at coordinate 7,551,680 of NZ_CP048397.1, forward strand.
ACCGGCCGGGCGGCGCCCGCGACGCCGCGTACCCGGTAGCACCCTGATCGTGAAGGGCGTCGAGTGCCGTACCCCCCGTTACGGCACGGCGCCCGACTCCGGCGCGCTTGGCCCCTTTGCGCGTGGCGTCGTGTTCCCTGACGTCAGGCGGGTGAGTATGTGCGGACCCAGCCCACTTCCCGCACCGAGGCGATGCGATGGCCGAGCGCGCCGACCATGTCCGCCGTAGGGGCGTCGCACCAAGGTCGTCCCTGCTGCACCGACCGCCGGAGCAGGCGCTGTTCAGCGTCGTCTACGGCCTGGTGCTGGCCAGCGCCCTGGTGGCCGCGCTGGACGCGACGGGCGAGAAGGCCGATCCCGGTCCGGACGCGCTGTGGGTGCTGCTCACCGCGCTGGCGTCGGGCGCCGCCCACGGGTACGCGCGCGTCATCGCCCAGCGTGCCTCCGTCGACGGGGCGGCCACCGTGGGCAGAGTGCGGCTGGTGCTCGCCGAGTGGCCACTGGTCGCCGCCGTGCTGCCCGCCGTGGTGATGCTGCTTGCCGCGGTAGCGGGGTGGTGGGCAGAAGCCACGGCTGTGGACGCGGCCCTGCTGTTCAACACCGTCGCCCTGTTCGGCTGGGGGGCTTGGGCCGCCCGCACCGCCGGGCACGGATGGCCGTCCTCCTGCCGGGCGGGGGGTCTGGACATGCTGATCGGCCTGGTGATCATTGTCGCGAACGCCCTGATCAAGTAGCCGGACCGTGGGGTGACATGTCAGCGAGACAGGGACGGCAGGGGCGTGCGTCCACCGACGGGAACAGCCAAGAGACTGGACTTGCCAGTCCATTTTATGCGTCGCACAGTGGCACCTGTGTCCTGGCGGACCAGAGCCGCCCGTACGGCCAAGGCGACACACGCCCGGCCTTTCGGGTCCGCGGGGGAGAACCACATGACGAGCAACGGAGTGGACCATGTCGATGAGGCTTGAGGGCAAGACCGCCCTGGTGACCGGGGCGACCAGCGATATTGGGCGAGCCATCGCGGAGACCTTTGCCTCCGAGGGGGCACACGTCGTCGTCTCCGGTCGCAGCGCCGAGCGGGGCCGAGAGGTCGTCGACGGTATCCGGGCCCGCGGAGGCCGCGCCGACTTCGTGGCAGCCGATCTGGACGGCAGCCCCGCCGCCTCACAGGCGCTGGCGCGGGAGGCGACGCGGGTGCCCGGCGGACGGATCGACGTCCTGGTCAACAATGCGGGCAACCCAGCCCAGGAGGCGGTGCTCCGATGCCCGCGCAGGCGCCCCACCGCCTCAGGCCGCTCCTTCGGAATCCTGACCCGGCCGTGGCGGACACCACCTCCTGGAGCGGCGGTACCGAGGCGCTGTTCCTGGCCTCCGCACGCCGGCTGGCCGGCCCCGTGCGGGGTGTCACGGTCGTGGTCATCAGCGCCTTCGGCCTCCTCGGGGTGCCGGAGCAGGCGCTGCCCCTGGGGTACGCGCTGTTCGGTCTGATGCTCGCCGGGGCCGCGGTGGACTGTTGGACAGGGCTCACCGGGCGGGCCCCGGTGCTGCCACTGGGTTGCGCCCTCCTACGGGTCGTAGCCGTCTGCGCCGGCCAGGACGCGCTGGGCGGAGCGACGAGCCTGTGGGCCCTGAACGTGCTGACCACCACGGCGATCACCCTCCAGTGGGAGTGGTCCCCGGTGGTGGCCGTGCCCTGCGTCGTGGGGCTTCTCGCCTTCGACCTGACCGTGATCGGCTCCGAGGCCATCGACACACTCGTGCCGCGCCTGGTCTTCGAGTGCTTCCTCGCCCGTCTGGGCTTCATCCTGCTGCGCCGGTCGGGGCGGCGGGTCGACCAGTTGCGCCGCCGCAGTTCGGCACTGGCCCGCGCCGAGGCGCTGGCCGTGGCCCGGCACCGCCAGGAGCGGGAATACCTCGCGCTGCTCCACAACACGGCCGCCTCGACGTTCCTCATGGTGGCGGTGCGCGGCCAGGACGCCGATCCGGACGAGGTCGCCGCGTACGCCCGCCGCGACCTCGCCATACTCACCGGCACGGCGGGCGAGTCCGCCGCGCAGGACAGCCCCGTGGACCTGCCGGTCTCTCTGCGTACTGTCCTGAGCCGCAGCCGGGTCGACGTCCATGTCCGTACCGAGGAGGCCGGCGGACCGGTACCCGCCTCGGTGGCCCTGGCCTTCGTCCGTGCGGTGCACGAGGCACTGGTCAACGTGCGGCGCCACGCCCGGACCGACTCTGCCTCGCTGAGCGTACGCCGGGACGGGAAGCGTGTCGTCGTGGTGGTCTCCGACGACGGAGTGGGCTTCGACCCGGCCGGGGTACTGCCCTCCCGGCGCGGCATCCGCGGCTCGATCATCGAACGGATGGCCGCCGCCGGCGGGTGCGCCACGGTCCGCTCGCGGCCCGGGGCGGGGACCTGTGCACGCCTGGAGTGGCCCGGTGACTGAGCAGCGGCAAACGGCCACCGGGCACGTGTACGCGACGATGCGGATCGTCCTGGTCTGCGCCACGGCCGTCCTGCTGTTCGGCCTGTCCCTGCGCCCGTTGCTGGAAGAGGACTACCGTCACCCGGCCCTGGCCGTATGCGCCTTCGCCGTCCTGGCCGGCGTCACGGGCGCCGGCTCCTGGTGGGCGCTCAGGCGCAGGCCCCTGCCCGTCGCGCTCATGGTGGCGGGCACCCTGCTCGTCCTCGCTGCCGCGACCGCGGCCACCGTGGCCGTCTCACCCGAGCGGCGTTTCCAGGCACCCGAGTGGTCCTTCGGCCTGGCGGGCTGGTACGTCCTGCTGCTGTTGCTGGACCGGGTCCGGGTCCTGGTCACCGTCCTGGCCGCGCACACGGCGATGAGCGCGGGGCTGTTCCTGATCGCGGGCACGCCCGACCGCGCCGCCCTCGGCGCGGCCGGCGCCGCCACCTTCAGCGCGGTCAGCGTGCAGTTGGCCGTCGTCGTGATCACGGGGGTGCTGTGCGGGCGCAGCCGGGAGGCGGCGGAGGCGGCCGAGGAACGCGACCGGCTGCTGACCAGGATGCTCGCGGCGCACCAGTGGCGGGAAAGGCAACGCCACCTGTTCGCCGCACAGTTGGGCACGGTCCTGCCGCTGCTCGCCGCTCTGGCCGACGAGGTCACCGATCCGCGCGACGAGGACACCCGGCGGCAGTGCGCCCTGACGGCCACACAGTTGCGCCGCCTCTTCGCGCAGAACGACGACGTACCCGACCCTCTGGTCCACGAGGTCACCGCCTGCGTCGATGTGGCCGAACGGCGAGGTGTGGACGTGTCCTTCGCCGTCAGCGGTGCAGCCGTCGAACTGCCCCTCCACATCCGCCAAGAGCTGACAGGGCCACTGGTGACAGCATTGTCGGCGGCACGACGGCGTGCCAGAGTGAGTGTGCTGCGCACCGAGGAGGAAGTGCGCATCGCCGTGATCGCCGACGCCCGAGCGGTGGCCGCCACCACCTCCACCGGGCCGGTCGAGGTTGAATACGGCCGGTACGGGCAATTCCAGCGCTTGGAGACGCGATGGCGGAAGTGACCGGGCTGACCGCGGTCATCATCGACGACCACCCCGCGGTACGGGCCGGGATCGCGCAGTGGCTGGCGGCGGGCACGCCGCCGATCCGGGTCGCCGCCTCAAGCGAGAACGTCCGGGCCGCCTGGACCGGCGAAGGCGTCGACGCCGACGTGGTGATCCTCGACCTGCACCTGGGCGGGCCCGTACCCGCGATGGGTGAGCTGCGCAGGCTGACCGAGGCGGGACGGCGGCTCGTGGTCTATTCGATGCGCGCGGACGACGACACCGCCCTGCAGTGCCTGGAGTTGGGGGCGCTGAGCTACCTGACCAAGGCCGAGGGTGCCGAGCATCTCCTGGAGGCCGCCGTGATGGCGGCGGCGGGCCGTGCCTACACCCCGCCCTCGCTGGCAGGCGCGCTGGCCGGAGACCGCTCGGCAACCCGCCCCAGTCTCTCGGCCCGCGAGACCGAGGTGCTGATCGAATGGTTCCAGTCCGAGTCGAAAGCGTTCGTCGGCCGGCGCCTCGGCATATCCCCGCACACGGTGAACACCCATCTCGAACACATCCGCGTCAAATACGCGATGAGCGGCAGACAGGCCCCGACCAAAGCCGCACTCCTGGCACGGGCAATCCAGGAGGGACTGATCGGCCTGGACGACCTGTGAGGGAAATGCCTCGTCCCGCACCAAAGGGTTCGCGCAGGCCGCCGGCCCATCCAACCTGCAGTATCGCCATCACTTGATCTCGATCCGGGGCCGCCGCGGACCGCGACGTGGACGGAGCGGCTGTCCGGCCTGGCTGACCGGTGCTCGATGACGACATGAGCGGGACGGTGATCGAGCTCTCTCCTGCCTTCACGCACAGGGCCACGGCCACCCCTTGGGGGCGGCCGTGGCCCTGTGCTCGTGCAGCTACGGCATCGTGGTGTCTGTGGTCTCCTGGTCCCGGTCGATTCACCTTGTCAGACGTGTGGGGCAGGATGGCGCCATGGCACAGCTGATCTTGCCCCCGTCGGAATCCTGGCGCCTGATCGACGCCTGGCTGGCGGCGCACGTGGCCTCCGATTTCGCACACCTCGATCCACCAGCGACACCGGACGAGATTCGACACGCAGAGCGGATTCCCGGCGCCCGAGTCCCCGGTGATCTCGCTGAGTCCCTGCAATGCCACAACGGCGTGAGCACCTGGACAACCATCCTGCCGGAGCAGTCCCCCCTCGCCTTGAACGGCATCGTGGAGCAGTGGCAGACCTGCATGGACGTCGCGGCAGAGAACGACGGACTGACCCCGCGCCCCTGGGAGGACGAGCCTTGGTGGCACCCACTCTGGGTTCCCTGGGCTGAGAGCGCCGATGGCGCGGCACAGATCATCGACCAACGTCCCGGACCTGACATGGGACGCCTCGGCTGGGCAGGCCACAGCGGTGGCGGTGACTTCACTGAATCCTGGCCCGACCTGGCGAGCCTTCTCCACGCGGTCGCGCAAGCGCTTCATCAAGGCGGAGACGTCCGCGGGCCGCACCCCTACCTCACCACGCAAGGTGGGATGTGGTGGGACGAAGAGGGCTGCCGCGAGCTGCATGGTCACCCGCTGAAGGCCGCCCCGATCGGGCTGCCCTGACTGTTCCCGTCGCAGACCGCTACCCGACTGCTCCTACTTCTCGCGGGCATTCCCAAGGTGTCTGACCCACGGTCGTTCTCACAACGCATCGACAAACGTTCTACGTGGACGTCACTGACTGGCTCCGGCCCGCGAACGAGCGCGATGTGTCCATCGGGCAGTGCCGTCAGGACGAGGCTCACTCCACGTTCTTGTCACCCTTTCCGTGGAGGCGTTGCGGAGAATGCTGTCCAACTCACCTACGAGGTACGGAGGGACCAGGTCGCGGCCCCGCACCGGGGGCGACAGGGGGCGGGGCCGCGCGCGTCGTCAGTCCGTCAGCTGTCGTGCCGCGCCCGGCGACGGCGTACGACGAGGATGGTGCCCGCGCCCGTGACGACCGCTGCGGCGGCCGCGCCCGCGATCGGGAGAGTGGGGGAGGAGGCGCCGGTCGTCGCGAGGTTGCCGCCTGTCGTGGCCGTACCGGCACCGCCGGCCGACGACGGTCCGCCCGTCGAACCCGTCGAGCCCGTCGAGCCCGTCGAGCCGGTGGAACCGCCGCTTGACCCGCCGGTCGAGCCGGAGCCACCGTCCGTGCCGCCGGTCGTACCGCCCGTCGCGCCTGTCTCCCCGCCGGTGACCTCCAGCGTGATGGGGGCCGTGTCATTGGTCTTGTCGGGGTCGAACGGCAGCTTCCTGTTGCTCAACGCCACCGAGCCCTTGGCGCCCGCCACCTTCTTGTCGATCTTCAACTTGAAGGTGAAGGTCGCCGTCTCGAGGTGTTCCTGCGGGCGGGTCGTGAGGCCGCAGTTGTACACCTTGCCCTTGGCCTTGCAGTAGAAGTCGGGCTTGACGACCGACGTTCCGGCGGGAAGCGTGACCAGGACGGAGGTCCACGGAGTCTCCGGCCTCGACCAGACCCAGCCAGGGCCGGTGTTGGTGAAAGTCACCTTCATCGTCACCGTGTCGCCGGGCTTCCCCCGCAACGCCGCGCCCGTCACCTTGTAGTCGGCCGTGTTGACCGACGTGACGGGCACCCTGAACCGGTCCGTGGACCCCGTACCCCCGGTCGGCGACTCGATCAGTTCGATCTCCGGTGCGGTGCCCGGAACCGGATTGCTGTTCTCGTCCGGTGACGGCTCGTAATCCGTGACGGTCACCCATATCTCGTCGTCGAAGGCGTGCTTCTCGGCCTTGACGGCGAACGGCTTCTGCGGCTTGTAGGCGACGCCCGGCTTCACCGCCTTGTCGAACGCGCATATCGCGATCCACCGCTCGGGCATCTCGTCGTACGCACCGACGTACTGCTTCTGGCAGTTGGAGGGAACCTCCGGGAAGGCGAGACCCCGGGTGGCGGTGTACTTGATCCACACCTTCTCGACGGTCGTGGTGCCGTTGTTCACCACGGTGACCGGCAGATCGACCGGGCTCCCCGGTTTCACTCCGGTGATCGGCTTGATGTCTCCGAGGGCCAGGGAAGGCGGCGTCTCGTCGCCCACGGCAGCGGGAGTGGCGCCCAGCGCGACAAGCCCGGCGGCACCGAGGGTGGCGATGGCGGAACGGGGGACGCGGCGTCGGTACGGCGGGGTCGGCATTGACGGAATCCTCTGTCGAGACAGCGCTGAGCGTAAGGCGTTCAGCGGAACGGCCACCTGTACCCCCTAGACACTTACCGGCCCCGAACAGTTGCACGTGTCGGGCCGGATTGGGGTAGGCGCGGTTCCTGCGGGAGGCGTACGCCTTACCGGCCCGCACACGATCGGCCCCTTCAGCGAGGCCGCCGCCCTGCTGGACGCACCTCGCCACCGCCGAGCAGCACCGGATCGGACGGAGGCGAGCCGGCCTGCTCGGATCTCGCGGATCCGGCGCTGCGGGCGGCGAAAGAAGACGCACGGCGCCACGGAGCGAACGCGTTCAGGCCCGGTGGCAGACTCTCTCGACCAGGGTCTGCCAGCTGTCCCCGAGCGGGCGGGCGCGCCGCTCGAAGGCGGCGTCTGCCTCGGCGCTCGGCTCGGGGCCGGTCCCCGGCAGCGCCAGGAAGATCATGAAAGGGCCTTCGAGGGCGCTGGTGAGCTGGATGGTCAGGCTGTTGAGGTCGGCGACGCCGGTGCCCGCCTGGCCGAGCAGCATGCGGATATGGGCCTGGGTGAAGGCGCTGCCCCCCTCGGCGGGAACAGGCCGGTGGTGGTCCAGGGCGGAACGGACGATCGTGATGTGGCTTGTGAGGAAGGCGATGCGGGCCCGGCCGTAGGCGACCATCCGCTCCAGGGGGCTCGCGCCGGGGCCGAGCGGAGGCGGGCCGGCCAGGACCTCGCGCTGGAAGGCGTGCTCGTCGTCGTCGAGCAGGGCGTGGAAGATACCGGCGCGGGTGCCGAAGCGGCGGTAGACGGTGCCTTTGCCCAGACCGGCGCCTTCGGCGAGGCCGTCCATGGTGACCTTGTCCGCCCCCAGCTCGGCAACCATCTCGCGGGCCACCGCCAGGAGCTGCTCCCGGTTGCGGGCGGCGTCGGCGCGCTCGGCGCGCGGCCGTCCAAGAGACAGGGGCGTTCGATCCATACGGCAAATCTATCCCCGCTTCGCGATCTGTCCGGGCGGCCGGAATATAACCGGGGTGGAGTCCGCTTATGCTGTCCGAGGCTTCGCCACCGGCTCCTCGCCCCGGGCTCTGCACCCTCCATCGCAGCGCTCGGTGCGCGGCGCCCCGCGCCCGGCCACGTCCCCTCCCGTCGAACGAAATCGGACTCCGACATGAATGTCCTCCTCTGGATCCTGCAGGCCCTGCTCGCCGCCGGGATGCTCGCCGCCGGCGGCGGCAAGCTCGCCCAGCCCTACGGGAAGACCGCCGAGTCGATGGCCTGGGCCAAGAGCTTCAGCGCGGGCCAGGTCAAGACCATCGCCGCACTGGAGGTGCTGGCCGCGCTCGGCCTGATCCTCCCGGCGGCGACCGGCATCGCCACCGTGCTCACGCCGCTCGCGGCCGTCGGCGTCGCACTGATCATGATCGGTGCGGTGATCACCCACGCCCGCCGCGGCGAATGGCCGAACGTCGGCGGCAACATCGCCCTGCTCGCCATCGCGATCGTCATCGCCTGGGGCCGCTTCGGCCCGTACGCCTGGTAAGCCGCCCGAAAGCTTCCCCCTACCCAGTTCCTCCTCCGAAACGGAGCCCGCCATGTCGGCCGTCACGCGCGACGTCCTCTTCGGCCTCGACACCTTCGGCGACGTCCCCCAGGACGACCAGGGCCGTCCCGTCTCCTACGCCCGCGCGATCCGGCAGGTCGTGGACGAGGCCGTGCTCGCCGACTCCATCGGGGTCGACGCGCTCGCGCTCGGCGAGCACCACCGGCCCGAATACGCCGTCTCCACGCCCGAGACGGTGCTGGCGGGCATCGCCACCCGTACCGAGCGGATCCGGCTCACCGCCGGTGTCACCGTGCTCAGCTCGGACGATCCGGTACGCGTCCACTAGCGGTTCTCGACCCTGGACGCGCTCTCGAACGGCCGCGCCGAGGTCATCCTGGGCCGGGGCTCGTTCACCGAGTCCTTCCCGCTGTTCGGCTACGACCTGGCCGACTACGACGTGCTCTTCGAGGAGAAGCTGAACCTGTTCGTCCAGCTGCTGGAGGAGAAGCCGGTCACCTGGGAGGGCACCCGGCGTGCCGCGCTGCAGAACGCGGACGTCTTCCCCAAGACCGAGTCCGGGCGCCTGCCCACCTGGGTCGGGGTCGGCGGCTCCCCGCAGTCGGTGATCCGCACCGCGCACTACGGGCTGCCGCTCGTGCTCGCGATCATTGGCGGCGACCCGTCCCGCTTCACCCGCTACATCGACCTCTACCAGCGCGCCGCCGAGCAGTTCGGGACCACCGCGCACCCGGTCGGCATGCACTCCCCGGGGTTCGTCGCCGACACCGACGAAGAGGCCCGTGCCCTGCACTGGCCGCACTTCAAGATCGTCCGTGACACGATCGGGGCCCTGCGCGGCTGGCCGCCGGTCACCCGGAGCGAGTACGAGGCCGAGCTCGAACACGGCTCGATGTACGTCGGCGCCCCCCGGACCGTCGCCCGCAAGATGGCCGTCGCCATCAAGCAACTCGGCGTCGGCCGGTTCGACCTCGTCTACACCAGCGGCGCCCAGCCGGTCAGCGCCCGGCTGCGGGCGGTCGAGCTGTACGGCACCGAGGTCATCCCGATGGTCCGCGAACTGCTGGCCGGCTGAACGCGGTTGACCGCAGCAAAGGAGTACGCAATGAGCACTCGCCCGCTTGCGACGATCGGCATCCTGGGCGCCGGCAAGGTCGGCACGGTGCTGGCCCGCCTTGCCGTCGCGACCGGCCACCGGGTCCGGATCGCGGGCTCGGGCGCACCGGAGCGCATCGCCCTCACCGTGGAGGTTCTCGCCCCGGGCGCCGAGCCCGTCACCGCCGAACGGGCCGCCGCCGAGGCCGACCTCGTCATCCTCGCCCTGCCCCTCGGCAAATACCGCAGTGTCCCGGTGGAGGCCTTGCGCGGCAAGCTCGTCGTCGACGCGATGAACTACTGGTGGGAGGTGGACGGAATCCGCGACGACCTCACCGACCCGAGCACCTCCTCCAGCGAGCTCGTCCAGGCCCACCTGCCCGGCTCCCACGTCGTGAAAGCCTTCAACCACATGGGCTACCACGACCTGGAGGACGGCGCCCGCCCCGACCTCACCATTGGGGCGCCCGGCCGCCGCGCCATCGCCGTCGCCGGTGACGCCCCCCAGGCCGTGGCCACCGTCACCGCGCTGGTGGATGCCCTCGGCTTCGATCCGGTCGAGGCCGGAGCGCTCGCCGAAGGGGTACGCATGGAGCCCGGCACCCCGGTCTTCGGCGCGAACACCCCAGCACCGCAACTGCGCGAACTGCTAAGGCAGTTCCCGGACTCCAAGCGCGGCCGGGCGGCGGCGACCTCCCGTGCCACCGCCGCCTGACCGAGCTGGATAGGGCGTTGGGCCCTTGGCCGATCCGGGCGCGGGCGCAACGCACCTCCCGTTCTCCGTGCCGGCCGAGGCCACATGGGCGGTGCCCATCGCTCCGGTGCTCATCCGCGTGCTGCGTGAACACGTGCGACAGTTCGGCGTCGCACCGGACGGCCGACTCCTGCGCAACGCCGCGGAAAGGTACGACGACGGCGTGCGGCAGTCCGCCTCCGGCTAGCAGCCGGGTGCGCAACCCGGAAGACCGTTCGAGGCCGGAAGAAAAGGGGCAAGTCTAGGACATCTCAAAGGAGCTGGCCTTGTTGTCGCACCCGTAGGGTACTTGGTTCAGGTCCCAGTGCTTGTCGATCCATTTGTTCCCGCACTCGCCCTCGTAGCCTTCGTCCGCCGACATCCACACGTTGCACCCTGCGTAGGGGCTGAGCCGGGTGCTCACCGAACTCGCCTTGCCGTTCCAGCCGTTGGGGAAGTTCGGGAATCTGTGTTCAATGGGGAGTATTGAGCCAGTGCAGCGCTGGGAGACGGAGTAGGTGAGGGTAGCCCCGGTGGAGTCGTAGTTGTACTTGTCGTAGAACACGACGGCAGAGATGCCCGCGACGTTTCCGGCGTCGATCGCCGCCTGGAGGCTGGGGAAGGTCGCCCAGGTTTTGTTCGGGTACACCAGCAGGTGTCCGCCCGCGGTGGGCTGCTTCGCGGCGGTGGGAGACTCTTCAGCCTCGTCGCCCGCTCGGCGTCCGCTCGGCGTCCGCTCGGCGTCCGCTCGGCGTCCGCTCGGCGTCCGCTCGGCGTCCGCTCGGCGTCGTGGCCGGTGAAGTACAACAAGCCAACGACGACGGCTGCGACGGTGACCGCGGCTGTGGCGGCAATCCAGCGGCGCATCAGGTGAGTCCTTCCCTTTGCCGGTGACCGCCCGTCGACCGCTCCGGAGTGTGCGGGCCGGAAGACGCCTCAGGACAGAGGGAACGCCCCGTCACGGTCTTCACGTCCACCAGAGCAGGAAGCGGCGTCACGGAGCATAGAGACATGCCTTGGCACCCAGGCGGCCCGTCTTTCGCTGTGCCCGAAAACACCAGCTCACAGGGGTCGTTCAGAGGCCCACTCCGAGGCGCAGAAACACGTGGCCCTCCACCGTCAGCGTGTGCACCTTGTGCCCGCCGCCCACACGCTGTCCACGTGAACCGACCGTCCCGCAACCACCAATGGGAACAACATCTTGGAACCCGGCTTGCCCTGTCCTCCGGAATCAACGGCCTGGCGAACTCCCACGAGCCGTCCGGAACAATCCAACTCCATGCACGCCGCCCCATGAGCGGACCAACGAGTGGTCACCACACAGGACGCCGTCTAAGAGGTCCTAGCAAAGGCGTTGGACGTGGCGGTGGGTGATGAGACAGGTGGCGATGCCGAGGAAGGCTTCGTGGATGTCGTCGCGTCGTTCCCAGCGGATGCGGAGACGTCTGAAGCCGTGGAACCAGGCGATCGTGCGCTCGACAACCCAGCGGTGGACACCGAGGCCGGAGCCGTGCGGAACGCCGCGGCGGGCAATGACCGGTTTGATGCCCTGGGCCCGGACCAGACGGCGGTACTTGTCGTGGTCGTAGCCGCGGTCGCCGAGCAGGACATCAGGCCGTCGACGAGGTCGTCCCACGAGTCCTGGGACCGACGGGATTTTCGCGAGCAAGGGCATCAGCTGGGTGACATCGTTGCGGTTGCCGCCGGTCAGCGACACCGCGAGCGGGATGCCCTGCCCGTCGACAAGGATGTGGTGCTTGCTGCCCGGACGTGCGCGGTCGACCGGGCTGGGTCCGCTTTTGGGCCCCGCCGAGCAGCCCGGACATGGGAGGAGTCGATCACCGCCCGCGACCAGTCGAGCTGCTTCGCCGCACGCAGCCTTGCCAGCAGCACGACGTGGAGCCTGTCCCAGACGCCGGCCTCGTTCCATGCGGCAAGCCGTCGCCAGCACGTCATGCCCGAACCGAAGCCCAGCTCCTGCGGCAGATACTCCCACTGGATCCCGGTGTGCAGGACGAACAGGATCCCGCACAGCGCATCCCGGTCCGGCACCCTCGGCCGACCGGCCACGAGCTTCGGCCCCGGCACAGGCAACAACGGCTCGATCAGCGACCACAGTTCATCCGAAACAACCCACGGACGCGACTCCCTCTTCCCCACGAACAGCCCAACGAGCAACCAGGCCGACAGTCACACCAACACGGACTTCTGTTAGGACCTCTAAGACGTCGTTCTTTCCGGGACGGCGGCCCAGGTGTTGGCCAGGTCGGCGTAGAGCGGCGAGTCGCGCAGCAGCGCATGGTGGTCACCGATCCGTACGGAACTCCCGTCCAGCACGAGAATCCGGCGGGCCCGCATCGCGGAGCTGATCCGGTGCGCGATGACGATCAGGGTGCCGGGGCGGTCGGCGAACGCCTCCTCCGCGCGTCGTTCAGCCGCCGGATCCAGGTGGCAGGTGGCCTCGTCGAGGATCACCAATCGCGCCGGCGAAACGTACGCCCGCACGAGCGTGATCAGTTGGCGTTCCCCCTCGGACAGGGCAGCGGTCTGTTCGATCAGCGCGTCGAACCCGCCGAGCCGTTTGATCACCGGCGCCAGCCCGACCAGGTCGGCGGCCCACGCCAGCTCGTCGTCGGACACCTCGGGGGCGAGGTAGGCGAGGTTCTCCCGCAGTGTCCCGGCGAAGACGTAGGACTCCTGCGGGACGAGCGCGACGGCCTCCCGTAGCCACGGACCGGCCGGCGCGCCGAGCCGGATGCCGCCGAGCATGACTTCACCGCGTCGGCAGGGCTCCAGGCCGGCCATCAGGTTGGCGACCGTCGACTTGCCGATGCCGCTGGGCCCCACGATCGCCAGGTGGTCGCCGTACGGGACGTCGAGGTCGAGGTCATCGACGATCGGTGCCGAGTGCGGGCCATAGGCGAAGGTGACGCCGCGCAGGGAGAGGGAGGGAACGTGGTCGCGGCCGGGTGAGGCGGCGTCCGGCGGGCCGGGCGATTCGGGTGGCCGGGCCGTGTGTTCCGCGAGCCGTCGCAGCAGGACCTGGAGTTGGACCCCCATGTTGCCCAGGCTCTGCGCGAACAGCCGCAGCGCAGGTTCCAGCCCGGAGATCAGGTAGGTGACGGCGCCGAGGATCTGCCCCGGGGTGACGGCGCCGCTGCGCAACAGCGACGGTGCCATGGCCAGGGTCGCGATCAGCGGGACACGGGCACCGATCACCACCACCCCGATCCGACAGGCCCCGATGCGGGCGGCCGCTATGGAGGCGGCCGCGTTGGCGTCCACGTCGTGCCCGACGCGCCGGGTCGCCGTGTCCGCGCCGCCGCACGCCAGTACGTCCCGCAGGCCGGACACGGCGTGGCCCGCGCTCCCCGCCAGCCGCTCCTCGGCCATCAGCGCCTCGCGGTAGCGCTTCCGGAAGAGCACCGACAGCAGCGCCAGCAACGCGCCCGCGGCGGCGAGGCAGCCCAGCGTTACGCCGGCCATCTCGGGGAGGAGCGTGGCCAGGCCGGCGAGCGCGGCGCCGAGCGAGAACACCACGGTCCGGGCCATCATCAGCAGCGCCGCCAGGATCTGCCGCACGCCCTCGGTCTGCCGCGTCAGTCGGGCGACCGTGCTGGCGTCCACGGGGCCGCTGCCCTGGGCGGCGTGGGCGAGCCGGGCCTGGACGACGGCGCGGACCAACGCGTCGCGAGCGGCCTCCACGATGGCGGCGAGCGGGGTGATGGCGTTCCGCGCGGCCCAGGCGCCCAGCACCATCGCCGTGCCGTAGAGCATGAGGAACGCCAGTCCCGCGGCCAACTCACCTGCCAGGAAACCGCGGTCGAGCGCGGCGGCGACGAGCTGGCCCGACAGAAGGACCGGGGCCGCCTCAAGGACCGACCAGGAGGCCAGCACCAGCAGGGAGCGGCGCTGGCCGGCGAGGGCAGGGCGCAGCTGTGCCCTGCCGCTGGGCTTGGCGTTGGCTGTCACCGTCATGCCTGCTCCATCGTCCGGGGCTCTGCCACCAGCGGGATGTATTCGGCAGCGTCGCCTTGCGGCTGCTGGAAGAGAGCGCGGTAGTCCGGGTCGGCGGCGAGCGTCTCGTGGCTGCCCGTGGCCCGGATCCCGTTGTCCTCCACCCACACCACCAGGTCGGCGCGGCGCACGGTGGCGGCGCGGTGGGTGACGACCAGCCGGGTGCGGTGCCGCGCCGCGCGGTCCATGGCCAGGGAGACCTCCCGCTCGGTGACGGTGTCCAGGCTCGACGTGGTGTCGTCCAGCACCAGGATCCTGGCGTCCCGGCAGAGAGCGCGGGCCAGGCCCAGGCGCTGGAGTTCACCGCCGGAGAGCCGCAGTCCGGCGACGGGCGTGGCCTGGCCGAGCGGCAACCGTTCGACGAACGACTCGGCGCGGCTGTCGCGCAGCGCCCCGCGCAACGCGTCCGGCGTCACCGGCCGGTCGCCGTAGGCGACTGCGTCGGCGACGGTCCCGCCGAGCAGCACCGGCCGTTCGAAGGCGTGGGCCACAGCGTCCCGTACCGACCGCTGGTCGGCCTGCCACAGCGACATGCCGTCGATGGTCACCGCACCGGCGTCGGGCTGCCACAGCCCGCCGACGACAGCGGCCAGCGTCGACTTGCCCGCGCCCGAGCCGCCGACGACGGCAACGGTGGCGCCTGCCGGAATGTCGAGGTCGACGCCGTCGAGCAGCGCGCGGTCGCGGTCGGACACGCGCACCCCGCGCAGGCTCACGGCGCCCATACCGGCGGGCAGCGGCGGACCGGTGGCGCCGGCGGGCGCCGGGGTGTGCAGCACCTCGCTGATGCCGGCCGCCGAGCCGCGCGCCCTGCCCAGGTGCGCGAGGGTGCCGACCTGCCGGAAGACGCCGAAGGCGTAGCCCAGATAGGTGTTGAGCGCTATCAGCTCGCCGGGGCTGACCCGTCCGGCGATCACCCCGTGTCCGGCGGTCGCCAGGACGCTGACCTGGAGGACGGCCACCAGCACGGCGAGCTTCCAGCCCACATCCCGCTGGGCGTTCCAGAGCGCCTCGCCGTAGCGGCGCAGGTCGCGCAGCGGGACGAGTACGCGGCGGGCCTCGCGGTCGGCCGTGCCGCTGGCGCGGATGGTGCGCACCCCGCTCATCGCGTCCACGAAACGGGCAGCGAGGCCGCTGTAAGCGGTTTGGTAACGCTCGGTCAGCTCGGTCGAGCTGCCGAGGAATCCCCGGGCCAGCCGCCACACGACCGGGGCGCCCAGCAGGAAGACCAGGCCGGCCAGCGGGTCGATCAGCAGCAGCGCGACGATCCCGGCGATCGAGGTGAGCAGGGCGACGACGGCTCCGGCCATGGAGGGACCGACCTTGGCGGTCTCGGCGGTGCCCTGCAGCAGCCGGTTCAGCAGGTCGCCCTCGGCGAACCGCCGCTGGCCGCCGAGGTCGAGGGCGAACAGGTGGCCCAGTGCCCGGTGGCGCAGCCTCCCCGTGGCCCGCGCCGCCGTGGTGGCCTCGACCAGCTCGGCCGTGAGCTGAGCCAGCGTGGAAACCGCCAGCAGGCTGACCAGCCAGACCAGGGCGGGGCCGGTCGAATCACCGCCGAGCGCGGCGTCGATCGCGGCAGCCAGCACCACCGGCATGGCCAGGGACGCGGCGGCGTCGAGCATGGCCGCCCCCAGGAACAGGGACGTCCAGCCGCCGGTCGATCTCGCCACCTGCCACAGGAGCCGATCGCGCTGCTGCATGGAAGTCCTCACTTCGCCGTGTCGTGTGGTGTCGGTCGGTCCGATCTGCCGATGGTCCGACCTGCCGACCCCGACGGCTCTGCCGAGCCGCCGGGGTGCCTTCGAATCAGAAATCGAAGGTGTAAGCGGGGCAGGTCAGCACGCTGCCAAATCCGCAACAGCCCAACTCCGAGTTCGCAGCTTCCTCGGATTCCGGCAGCTGCTGGAGCAGCTCGACGTCAATGGCCATGATCTCTTTTCCTTTTCAGCGACAGGCGGTTGGCGGCCGTACCATCAGCCGTTGGTATTGGTGCAGCTGTGGCAGGTCGTCAGGCCGCTGGTGCCGAAGATGGGGCAGTTCTCGGTGAGCGAGTTCCAGCAGCAGTCCAGTGCGCCCAGAGTTGCCTCCTCCGTCGAATCGAACTCTTGGAGCGCGTCCACGGAAAATGTCACGGGAGTCACCTCCTCTCCATGCTTGTCGGTATTTCGTCGTGTGCGTCAGCCCGTGAAGGTGCAGCCGAAGCAGGTCACGACGGTCAGTTCGCAGCAGCTCGTGGGGTACAGCCAGTCGGGCAGCGGGCAGCAGTCGGCCAGACCACCGCTCTCCTCCGTGGCCCGCAGCTCCTGAAGTGCCTCCAGATCCAGTGTCATGGTGTCTCTCACCTCCTCTCCGCACTCGTCGTCGTCACGGACTCCACCCGCCCGCGGCCAAGAATCGCGCCGTGGCCAGGTGGAGGTTCTGGGAGCCGTCCAGCGGGGTGTGCCCCGCACCGCTCACTTCGTGATGGTGGAAGTCCACGCCGGGCACTGCCCCCAGTTCGGCGAGCCGCCGCGCCAGCGCGCGGGACTGGCCGACGGGGACGACGTCGTCCCCGTCGCCGTGGAGGATCAGCAACTGCGCCCGCAGCCGGGGTAGTCGGCCGGGTTCGGCGAGGTCGCGCGGGCCGTGCTCGTCGACCACCCGCCGTCGGCCGCCGAGCCGGTCGATCATGGCGCGGACCGGTGGCGTGGCCTCCTGGTACAGGGACTCGCCGGACAGGAACGGTGCGACGGCCACCACCCTCGACCACAGCTCGGGCGCGGCGCAGGCCGCCAGCAGCGCGAGGAACGCGCCGTAGCTGTGCCCGTGGAGCGCCGGCGGTTCCCGGTCCGCGGGCCGGTGGCCACGGATGTGAGTGGCCAGGTGCAGGACATCGGCCAGGTCGGGGCCGCCCCAGGCGTTGACCACGTGTGCGTGAAACGCCTGCCCGTAGCCGATGCTGCCGCGTGGGTTGGGCGCGATGACGGTGACGCCCGCGTCGGCGAAGACCTGGAACAGCTGGTGGAACTTGAGCCGCCACATGCCGGCCGGCCCGCCGTGAAGGGCCAGCACGACGTGCTTGGCGGTGCGCCAGTCCTCGTGGCCGCAGACCAGGGCCTCGACATCACCTGCCGGGCCGGGGAAGGTCTCCACGTGGCCCGGCGCCCAGGGCCACCGGCCGGCCGGGGTGCCGTCGTCGGCCTCCACCCACCGCGCCTCACCGGCCCCGGAAACGGTGGCACCCATCAGCCGCGCGGGCGTGTCGGCGCCGACCGACAGGCACCAGAGCCGTGGTGGCCCCTCGTCGGCGCCGGCGGGCGCGCGCCAGGCTGCGGGACCCAGGACCCGGCCACCGGGCGCGGCGAGGAGGTGGACGGCGTCGCGGTGGGTGTCGAGCAGGGCGAGGTCGCAGGAGAGGCCGCTGGTGCGGCGCAGCAGCGCCCATCTGCCGTCGCCGCGCAGGGCGATCGGGCGGACCTCACCGGCCAGCTGTTCCGGTGCCAGCAGGGTACGCAGTGGGCCGGCGGCCGGTCCGGCGCGCAGCACGTGCCTGCCGTTGCGTTCGGTGGCCACCAGCAGCACGCCGGCCTCGGGCGCGGTCAGCAGCACCGTGTCGCTGCCGGAGCCACCGGAGCCACCGGAGTCACCGGAGCCGTCAGAGCCGTCGTACAGGAAGTCGTGGCCGCCGTCGCCCACATGGAACGCGGCGGGGCGGACGTGGTCGTCGACGCGGACGTTGACCTGGAACCGTTCGCCGGCCGGGTCGAGCCAGCCGCCGCCACGCAGCAGCAGCGCGGGCAGTTCCCCGGCCCGCACCGGCGGTCCGGCCGGTCCGGTCGGGGAGCCCGTCAGCGTCCACGCCGTGCAGGCGGCGGCCGGGTCGTTCCCGACTCGCGTCAGGAGCAGCGCGCCGGGCCGGCCGTCCGGCCGGCCGGCGGCGGTGACGTGGTCTCCGGGCACCGAACCCACGGCGCGTTCCTCGCCGTCGGGCAGCACGACCACCAGATCATGGGAACCGGGCCGGGCCACCAGCACCAGCACGGAGCCGTCGTCGAACGGCACGATGTCGGTGGGCTGCCCCTGCAGCATCACGTTGGACGCGGCCCGCTCGAAGCCGGGCACCCCGCGGCAGACCGGGGTGTCCCCGCGAAGGTCCCAGGTCTCCAGGAACATCCGGCCGCGGCCGTCGGTGACCAGGGCCGCCGCACGGTTCCCGGTGGCGGAGAAACGGAAACCGAAGCGCGACCTGAGGGTGGTCAGGGCCGCCCACAGCGAGTCCGAGAACCGGGACCGGTCCACTACGGCGGGCGCCGCACCGCTCATCGCCGGCCCTCCGGCGCCAGGGCGAAGTCGTCCACCATCCACCAGCGTTCGCCACCGTGGCGCAGCCGGTGCAGGAACCCGATCGAGCCGGCCAGCCCGAGGTTGTAGCTGTAGGTGGTCTTCAGGGACACGTCGTCAATGGGGACGAGGCGGCCGTCGCGCTGGACGCACAGCCGGGCCAGGCAGGTGGCGTACTCCTCGGCCCAGTCGCGGTAGCGCTGCTCGCCGGTGGCCGCCGCCATGTCGAGCAGGAACTCGGCATTGCCGGCGATGCCGTGGCAGTGGCTCGCGGACAGGAACCACTTCTCGGCACGGGTGGCCACCGCCGCCCGGTGCGCGGCCTCGCGGTACTTGGCCTCGCCGGTGGCCCGCCACAACCGGATCAGGAAGGTGCCGATGCCGGACGCGCCGCTGCACCACCAGCACACCCCGTCGTGTGGCTCGTCGCCCGGCTCCGGGGGAAGGACCGGCCAGGTGACGCCGTCCCCCAGCTCCTGGGCGACGGAGAGCAGGTAGTCGCCGCCCTCGACAGCTGTCGCCAGCAGTTCGGGCCGGTCCAGATCGCGGGCGGCCGTCATCAGGAACGTGCAGATGCCGGCGACCCCGTGGGCGTACCCCAGATGGGTCGGGCCGGTCGCGGTGCGGTCGTTGGGCGACTCGGGCAGCTGCCACAGCATCGACCCGCCGGACGGGCGGGCGGCCAGCACCGTATCGGCGCAGATCCCCACCCGCCGGGCCAGCTCCTCGTCACCGGTACGGCGCCACAGGTGAAGCTGGGCGAGGCCGGAGCCCGACACGCCGTGGGTGATGTCCGGGTTGGCCCAGGCGACCGGCAGCCGCTTCGCCCGCTGGACCGCGCGCCGCATGGCGTCCTCGTCCCCCAGCGCCTCAGCAGCCTCGTACAGCGCCCAGCAGGTGCCGGCGCGGCCGAAGAAGAGGCCGGGCAGGAGCCGTTGGTCCTGGCGGAGCCGGGCCTCCAGCCAGGTCACCGAGGTCCGCAGGGCACGCCGCACCTCGTCGGTCTCGTCGGTGGCCTTGACGGCCAGCGTGCGTCGCAACGCGTCGATCGAGCCGGCGCAGCCCGCCTGCAGGCTCAACGAGTCGAACAGCCGCCCGTCGTAGGGCACGGCCGGCCACAGGGCCCGTTCGTCCTCGGGCGTCATCGCCGTCAGGAGTTCGCGGACGGCGTCGTCCAGCAGACGCTGCTGCTCGTCGGCCGGCAGCCTTACGGGTGCCGACGCCAACGCGTCGATGTCGACTTCGACATCGGCGTTGGTATCGGCGTCTCGCTGCCGCGGCAGCGAGGTGAGCAACTCCTTCACCCGCGACAGCCCGATGCGCTTCTCCGGGTCCTGGCGCAGCAGGCCGAGCACCAGCGGTGCGAAGGTGCGCAGGGTGGGGCTGGTGCCGGCGACCGCGTTCACCAGGAACGCCAGCCGGTCGTCGAGCGGGCGCGGCTCGGGGGAGGCGTCCTCGCCCAGCAGCGGGTGGATCCCGGTGCACAGGTAGAAGAGCGACGCACCCAGGCTGTACAGGTCGGTGTCCTGGCCGGGCGCGGGGTAGCGTGCCGGGCCCGCCATCTCCTCCGGCGCCACGTACCCCATCGTCATCACCCGGGTCACCAGTTCGCCGGGGCGGGTCACGAACTCGGTGTCGATAAGCACCAGGACGCCGTCGGGGGTGACCATGACGTTGTTCGGCGTCAGGTCGCGGAAGACCAGGCCCTTGTCGTGGACGACGGCGACCAGGTCGACCAGCTGCCGGGCCATCGGCAGCACCGCGTCCACAGAGATGAGGTGCTCGGGGTGGTCGCGCACCTGACGCTCCACCCACGCGCGCAGCGTCACACCGGGGATCTCCTCCTCGGCGAGGAAGACGTGGTCCTGGTACTCGAAGAGCGACACCGGTCGGGGCGCGATGGCCATTCCCTCGAAGAGCCGCAGGATCTCGTGCTCGTTGCGCAGATAGTCGCGGGCGTCGGTGCCGTCGAACTCCGCCGCGACGTAGGGGCGTGCCTCCTTGATGACGACGTTCTGGTCGGTGTCACCGTCCTTCGCCCGGTAGACCCCGCCGCGGTTGGAGTGCCGGATCGCCTCGAAGACGGCGAACCGGGAGTCGAGCAGCACCTGTTGCTGACCGCGTTCCCCCTCGCCTCGCACCGGGGTCTCGTCGGGGAGGGGCGAGGGGGCCCAGGGCACCGGCGCGTACCAGGCCTCGCGCTTGTCCTGGAACCAGCCGCCGTCGGGCGTGACCAGCATCGGCACGTACGAACCGTCGGCGTCGAGGATCTGCTGGCGTCCGGAGAAGCCGCCGAAGCGGTAGTGCACCAGGCTGCCGGGCCGGTAGCGGCGGTCGGAGAGGATCTTCGGCCCCGTCATGCCGTCGGTGACCCGGTGGAGTTCCTCGACCAGTTCCGCGAACTGCCGGTCGTCCTGGGGGTAGACGGTGATGAACTTGCCGCCGCTGCCGCGGTTGCAGCGCACCGACAGCAACTGCCGCAGCTGGGCGACACCCTTGGCGAACTTGAAGGCGACGCCGCGTTCGAGCAGCACACGGGCGGCGCTGCGGAGGACGGAGGCCGCGGAGCTCGGCGTCGCCGAGAGGTGGATCTTCCAGCCCTGGGGGCGGGAGTAGTGCCCGGGTGGTATGACGTGGCACCACATCTCGTCCATGGAATGGTCCCACCCGTGGAGGGCGACCACCTCGTCCTTGACGCCGAGGAAGTCGCCAACGTAGAGATGGTCGGGGTGCTGGGGTTGGCTGCTCACGGTGGCTCCCGGCGGTGAGAACGAACGCACCGGTGCTCGGCGCGGCTTCACACGCTAGACAGCCCGGTGTCCCGGACTCCTGGGGCGGCCGTCCCATAAATGTCCTGGCTCGGAAGTCCCGGATTCCGGTTCCATTGCCGGTTTCGGGCGATCCGCCCCGGTGTCGTCATCGCGTGCAGGCGGTTTCGTCGGGATCGGTGTGCGGACCGGAGGCAGCCGCTCGCGCGGTGGCGTCCTGCCGGACTGCCGGACAGCTCGCGGTCGCGGCCTTGTCGTGGCGGGTGACTGTGCCGCGCCACCGCCTCAAGCGGTCGGGCCATCTCGTGCGCGAAGGCAGGAGTGTCACCGGTGTTTACGGCCCGTCCGGCGTTACCGGCGTGTCCGGCGGTGAGAACGGACGCGAGGGGCTGCCGGCACTCGTCTTCGGGGTGCGGTGTACCCCCGTGGCCGGTCCGCTCACGCAACCGGCCGATGGCGCGATCCACCGGGTCGCCGGCCGGGCCCACGACAGTACGTGCGATCGCAAGGCGGCTGGGTGTCCCGTGTCCCCTCGGTGCTACGGGAGGGAGGGCGTGCGCGCCGGGGACCACGGGCCCGGCGGGATCCGCAGGACAGGGCCGGAGCAAGCGGCCGGGTCGCCCGGGGGGAATCTCACCACCGGGCGGGCGGACCACTGGAGCGTGTTGCGGAGGTGGCGTCGTCCGCCCGAAGGGTGGGACTCAGGCCCGCCGCGAAGCGGCTGATGTCTCGTAGGTGCGTGGGCTCGCAGGACGCCGGGTCGGCGTCGTGGAGGGGCCGGACGTACTCGCGTGACTCCGCACGTACTGGCGTGACTGATGGCGACGTGGTGTGCGTGCGTGCGTGTGGACGTGCCGGATGCCGTGAGCCGGACGGGACTTCGCGACACGCTTCAGATCCCGAGCCCGGCTTCGCGCGCCCGCACGACCGCCTCCATCCGGTAGCGCACATCCAGCTTGCCGAGGATCTGCGAGACGTAGTTGCGGACGGTCTTCTCCGCCAGCACCAGGTCTTTGGCGATCCGGCCGTTGTTCCAGCCGCGCGCGAGCAGGTCGAGTACCTGCGTCTCACGTATCGTCAGCTGCGGGAACGCCGACCGGTACGACATCGCGCAGGGCTCCGAGAAGTACTCGCCCAGCCTCCGCGCGATCCCCGCGCTGAACACGGCGCCGTCCTCGGCGACGATCTCGATGGCGCGCAGCAGCTCCTGTTCGGAGGCCCGCTTGGTGATGTAGCCGCTCACCCCGGCCCGCATGGCCGCCACCACCGAGTCGTCGTCGTCCCGGACCGAGACGGCCAGCACACTTGGGGTCCTGCCGCGCCGAGCTCCGTTCACCGCGCTCCACGCCGGGGCGAGCCCCGACCGCAGGGCCCGGATGGCGGCCATTCCCGCGCCGCCCCGGGGCTCGATCAGCACGACATCGGGCGGGGGAGACAGCTCCGGCAGTATGCCCATCGCCCCCTCGGTCGACTCCACCTCGCCCACCAGTTCAAAGCCGTCCGCGCCCACCAGGAGCTGCCGGATGCCGGCGCGGAACAGCGCCTGTTCATCGACCACCAGGACACGCACGACCACCACACACCTCCCAACACTCCGATCGGGGTGCGGTCGGCGTGCCGACGGCTCTCGCGAGGGCCAGCCGTCTTCTGTGCCGCGCCTCCAGTTCCGTATCCCCGACAGTGTTCACGCCGTTCCTCCCCGTTGGTCTTCGGCGGGCGTGGACTGCTTGTTCACCCGCCGACGGACGAGGGGAACGATAGTCCGGCCAGGTGCCTGAATGTGCCGGTTGTTCGCCCCACAAGCGATGGGCTGTCCCACCGGTCGACTCCCCCTGTGATCATGCGAATTTCGGGGGAAACGAGAGAACCGATGACGCGGGCTCCGAGCCGTCGGGGACCGCATCTCGCGGACCATCTGGCGGGGGGCAGGCCGTCCGGAGGAGGCCGTGGCACTCCGGGTGGGCGACACCTGATCGGCCGGGACAAGTCCTGGCTGACGAACAGGCCCTCACGCGGCGTCGTACGCGGTTCCCACCCGGCGGCGACCATGCCGCGATCAGCGCGTCCGCCGGCGCCGACGAACCCCACCGGTGCGGCGGGAACAAGACGTCAAGAACCTGCTGGCCACCAACAGTTGGGGTCTGCCGTCGCGCACCGCACGTACATGGCTGGCTGGGTGGCGACGACGCTGTGTTGGCGAACGGCCGTATACGGAGAACGCCGACGATCGAGCCTCGGTCGACGAGGCGATGCTGGTCTGGACGACGCCGATCCGAACCCTCAGGATGTGTTCTTCCAGATCATCGGGGGAGGGACCGTGGCAGGTCGCGTCCACTTGTGGATCGCCTACTTCACGCTTGCCGGAATCGCCGGACTGACGGGAGTCATCGCGGTAATCTGGATGCCGCCCGAGCAAGCTGCCGCCGTTGCAGCGGCCGCAGCAGCGGTCACGGCCTTGCCCGTCACCCGGGTATCCGCGTGAAGGTCACCGTCCCGGTGGGCGTGCCCGAACCCGGTGGGATGACGGTGACCGTCGCGCAAAGCGTGACCGACTGGCCGCACACGGATGTCGCCGGTGTGGCCGTCACCGTCGTGGTGCTGGCGGCCGGATTGACCGTGAGGGAGGCGGCGCCGGTGGACGGCAGGAAGCAACTGCTGCCGTTGTAGACGGCGGTGACGGTGCCGGTGATCAGCGAGGTGCTGGAGAAGCACGCCTGTCCGCCGGCGTTCAGCGGCACCGTCACGTTCAGCCCGCCGGGTGCGGTGAAGGTGACGGAGCCGGTCGGCGTGCCGGAGCCCGGCGCGTTGGCGGTGACGGTTGCGCAGAGCGTGACCGACCGGCCGCAGACGGACGGGTTCGGCGTGGCCGTCACGGTCGTGGTGGTGGCGGCCGGATTGACGGCGAGGGCGACGGCGCCTGAGGAGGCCGCGAAACAGGGGCCCTCACCGTTGTACGTGGCGGTGACCGTGCCGGAGGTCAGGGACGTGCTGCTCAGGCAGGCCTGGCCACTGGCGTTCAGCGGGACCGTGACGTTCAGGCCGCCGGGGCCGGTGAACGTCACCGTTCCGGTGGGTGTGCCCGAGCCGGGTGCGTTGGTGGTGACCGTCGCGCAGACCGTCACTGTCTGCCCGCATACCGACGGGAGGGTGCCGCCGTGACTGTCGTGGTGGTCGTCGCGGGGTTGACCGTGGCGGTGGCCGTGCCGGTGGAACCGGTGAAGCACGGTGCGCCGTTGTAGAGGGCCGTGACCGTCCCGGTGGTCAGCGTGGTGGTGGTCACGCAGGCCTGTCCGGTGGGGCCCAGTACGGCGGTCTGGCTGAAACCGCCCGGAGCCGTGAACGTCACCGTGCCCGTCGGAACGCCGGAACCGGGCGCGTCGGTGGTGACAGTGGCGCAGAACGTCACCGACTGGCCGCACACCGACGGGTCCGGGGTGACGGTGAGGGTGGTCGTGGTGTCTGCCGGGTTGACCGTCACGTCCGTGCTGCCCGTCGAACTCAGTGCGCAGCTGTCGCCGTTGTAGGTGGCCGTGATCGTGCCGGTGGCCAGCGCGGTGGTCGTGAAGCAGGCCTCGCCGGTGGCGTCCAGGGTGACTGTCTGGTTCAGCCCGCCGGGACCGGTGAAGGTCACCGTCCCCGTCGGCGTACCCGAGCCGGGCGGGTCGATGGTGACCGTCGCACAGACCGTCACCAGCTCGCCGCAGACCGACGGATCGGGGATGGCGGTGACCAAGGTGGTGGTCGCGGCCTGGCCGACCGTGACCGCGACCGCTTCGGCGGAGCCCGCGAAGCACGGGCCCTCGCCGTTGTAGACGGCGGAGACCTCTCCGGTGACCAGTGTGGTGGTGGTGACACAGGCCTGGCCACCGGCGTCGAGGGGGACGGTCTGGTTGAGACCGCCGTCGGCCGTGAAGGTCACCGAGCCCGTCGGTGTGCCCGAACCCGGTGACTGGGTGGTGACTGTCGCGCAGACAGTGACGCTCTCTCCGCACACGGACGGTTCGGGGGTGACTGTGACGCCGATGTTCGTCAGTGCCTCGTTCACCGTCACGTCGACCGTGCCGGTGGACGGCGCGGCACAGGAGTCGCCGTTGTAGGCGGCGGTCACCGTGCCGGTGACCAGCGAGCCGGTCGTCACGCAGACCTGGCCGGCGGGGTCCAGCACGGCGGTCTGGCTGAAGCCGCCGGGACCGGTGAAGGTCACCGTGCCCGTGGGGACGCCGGCGCCGGGCGGCTCGATGGTGACCGTCGCGCAAAGGGTGACCGGCTGGCCACAGACCGACGATTCGGGGCTGGCCGTCACCACCGTCGTCGTATCCGCCTGGTTGACGCAACCCGCTCGGACGTGGAGCGGCCGCCCGTCCTGCGGCGGCGGTTGCCTCTCGTCAGGGAGACCGCCGTCGGTGGGGGCCGACGGCGGTGCGCGAGGCGCCGTGGCCGGAGCGCCTGGGCGAGCCGAGGCCGTCGGGGCGCCGGAGCCGTAGGCGCAGGAGGCGGGTGACGAACGGGTGCCGGGGCTCAGTCGGTGTCGATGCCGCGCGCGGCGAAGACCTCCGTCGCGTCCGGCACCGCCAGGACACCGTCCTCCACGAAGGTGACCTCCCGCAGGTTGGGCAGCAGTGCGAGGTCGTCGAGCGAGCGTACGTCGAACAGGTCGTCCTCGCCGTCCCAGGCGGGGGCGCAGTGCCGGAAGACTTCCGCGCCGGCGTCGAAGCACAGTTCCTGGACGCGGGCGAGCAGCTCGGCCGGGATCTCCAGGGCCTCGAAATGGGACCGGGACTCCGGCAGCACCTCCGTGTGGAGGCGGTTCCCAAGGACGTAGGACGCGGGGTCGCCGATCCCTCGCTCGGCCAGCCGCGCGGGCAGGTCGTAGACCGGGAGGAGCGGGGCGGGCCCGTACATGAGCTCCTCGATGACGAGCAGCTTGAGGTTGAAGTCGCGGAACTGGCTCATGGGACATGATTACCACGGAGGTACGACATGGGTCCCCCGCTCGGCCCTCGGCCGGGCGGAGGAAGGCGGCGGCCAGGGCCCGGTCCGGCCCGCCGCACCTCCGACGGCCAGTTGGCGCGTGCGGGGCGTGTCAGCGCTTTCGGGCATGCACCACGGGGGAGGTGAAGCAGTCGTTGGTGGTGCCGGGGGCGCGGCCCGGCGGGCATTGCGCGCGGCGGCCCGTACGGTCTTCAGACGTGCTTCGTGGGCGGCGGCGAGTTGCTTGCGCTGGGGGCCGCGCTGCACCTGGGTGACGAGGTGGGAGTGCGGGGTGTCGTACCTGCCGCGCTGGACCGGCTCGACGCGGACCAGGGCGGTGGCGAAGGCGAAGATCAGGTGCGCGGGCATGTGGTCGTCAAGCAGTCGCGGACACATCGTCCGGGACTGCGGGTCAGATGCTGGCAGTGGGACGGGATCCGGCGACATGACACGGCTGATGGCGGACGCGGGGATCGTCGCGCAGGTCGCGCAGGTCCGTTCCGGTGAGGCGGAGCTGAGCCGGATCACCGGGGCCCAGGCGCCGTCGGGGGTGCCCGTGGTCATCTCCACCCCGTCTCGCTGCGCCGCAAGAGCACCGGCAGCTCCTCACGCGGGGGCGCAGCAGGCCGGCGCGCACGCGACGGGCCTCCACCGCACCCCAGGCACGGACCGGCACGTCACCGAGCCGGCCTTCCGTCAACAGCGCTGCTTGAGGCAGGGGTTACCTGCCCGCAGGTCACGACTTCTCACGGATTCCGGCCAGGATCGCCGCTGTGCTCAGCTCCTCGGCGAGGACCACGGTATGAGGGATGCCGATCTGGCCCTCCAAGTGGGTGTCACTGTTGCCCATCGCCGGCCGCCACGAGCCCGAGTGGATGTCCGCTGCGAGGCACCTGGACAGGGCTGGTGCCGAGCGCAAGCAAGTGCCCGGTCTTCGTGGTCACTTCCTCACCAGGAACGAGCAGGAAGTCATCGGCAGCCAGATGCCCCCATGCACCGGGTTCCGCAGCGGCTCGGTCCTCTGTTGTCGCGATGAAATCGAGACCGGCCGCGCGGGCTCGGAGCGCCAAGTCTTCGGGAGCGGGTTCGCCGCCGTCCGAGCGGACGGAGTGGACATGGCAATCCCCGCGGTACTAAGGCTGCCCCGCGTCCTACCGCCCGCACCGGTGGGAAGCTCACACTCGACAAGGTGCTCCTCCTTCAAGAGTCTGTCGAACGAACGCGCCAGCAGGGCTACCGGTTCCGTCGCACCACTGAGCACCGTCTCAGCCGAGAGGTCAGATCAAGATCTCATTCTGAAACGATCAGTCAGGCTGACGTTGTCCTGCCCTCCCGTTTCGCCGGGGCGCACAGGTGCGCGGGGCTGGTTCACCCTCTGCTACCGGTAGTACCGCAAGGCAGAAACAACTCAGCCCCTCCCCGGTCGAGTTCGGGGAGAGGCTGATGGCTGGTCAGGGTGGATTGGAGGAGAGGAAGCGGTGTCCGAGGGGCCGGGACGCCCGGCCGCAGCGCTGCTGGGGCCGACGGGCCGTACACGGCACGCGGCGGCCATGTCCCGCTCGCCGTGCGGGAGTCGGTCAGGCGCGAGTCGGGGCTTGCGCTGCTTCGCAGTGGTGCAGCAGGTCCCTGGAGAAACTGTCGGAGCTCCGCTCCGCGCGGCGCACCCGGTGGATGTGTGCGGCGCGGGTGGGCTGGAGACGGCGGCGCATGTGGCCCCGGCCGCCGCCGGTGATGTTGAGGAGCACGGACTCGTCGGGCGTGATCGTGCGGTCCTGCGCGGCGCGGCGCAGACCTGCCAGCGCCACCGCGGAGGCGGGCTCGATGTCGACACCCTCGACTTCGGCGAAGAGGGCGCCCGCGGCGAGCGCGTCCTCGCGTCCGGCCAGCAGCATGCGGCCGTGCGACCCGGTCAGGCAGTCGCGCACCCCGCCGGCGACGGCGTAGGGCGGGCGGGCGTTGGTGAGCTCGTCGGCCAGACATCGCTCGGCGGCTTCCTCGGGACGTTCTCCCGCGTCCGGTACCGCGTCGTCGCGCTCGGCGCACCACGCGTCGTACAGCGGCGCGTACTCGGCGTTCTGGCAGAGCATCAGCCGTGGCGGGCACTCGCTCGCGCCCGCCCGCACCAGACGGGCGGCGGCCTCGTGCACGGCGATGGCGCCGGCCGCGCTGCCGACGGCCTGCACATAGACGTCCGCGGGCCGCGGCATCGCCTCGACCGCCGAGAGCCAGACCGTGCCGAGCCCGGCCCGGCGCGCGACGTTGCGCGTACCGCCCTCGACCTGGCCACCCATCCGCAGCGCCAGCGCGTCGGCGTAGGCGATCGTCTCGGCGTAGTCCGCGCCCTCCAGCGCCAGCAGCCGTACGCAGGGGGCGAGCGGTTCGGTGAACTCCAGCCGCTCCACGCCCGTTTCGGGCACGACGATGACGCACGGCAGCGCGTAACGCGAGCAGAGCCGCGCGAAGGCGGCAGCGGTGTTGCCCACCGAGGCGACGACGAGCGTGGGGGGATCCTCCGGGAGCCGGCCGAGCACGCAGTACGCCTCGAGCTCCTTGAACGTGGCCGTCTCCAGCCGCGCGCCCCGCTCGGGCCAGTACCCGCTGAAGGAGACCCACAGGTCCGGCAGCCCCAGGGCGGCGCCGAGCCGCGTCGCCGGGTACACGACGGCGCTGCCGGCGTCCGGAACGGTACGGCGCACGGGCAGCCAGTCCTGGTAGCGGAACATCCCGTCGGTCTGCGGCCGGGGCGTGAACTCCCGCCGGGTGTAGGAGGTCTGGAGCAGGCCGGGCGCGTGCGACCGGGGGCAGCCGAGGGCCAGCCCGTCGTCGGCACCCTGCCATCCGCACACGGGGCAGGTCAGGGCGTAGTGCAGAGTCATCGTGCTCCCCTTGTACGGATGGTCGGCGCCCGGCGGGCGGTTCACAGGGCGGCCGGTGGGACCGGCCGACGAAAAGGTGTGTGTTCTTGCGGGGCCGCCCAGTGCCGTTGCGGGTATCGGCACCGCGGCGGAGTACGGCTTGTCGCGGCCGCGGAAGCCGCGGCGAACTCATCACTGAAGTCACCGATTCGCAAGGGGGAGACGCGGAACCCGCGAGAACACCGTTTTCGGTGCGCAGGGGACTCTTTCGTGAACGGCGACCGACCGATTCCGGGGGGAGTGGAATTTGCGGCTCCCGGTCCACCCTGCGGAATCTACGGGGCGGTCCAGAAGACATACCCGGGAGCATACCGTCCACAGTATGGACAGGCCAGTGTGCGAAGTAGGTGAAGCGTATTACGCGGACACCGGCTTCACGGGATTTCCGTGATCCCCACGGAGTATTTCTGCAGTGTTTCACCGGCGGTGTGTGGGGATTTTCCCGGGGTTGCTACGCTGTACGCTCACCCGCAGCCGCCGACCTGTCGGATTTCGCCGGGTTGGCGGGAGGCTCTTGCAGTATGTCGTGGTTGCAGGACTTTCTGGACTCGGTGTCGTCCGTCCCGCTGCCGACCACTCTGGCTTTCGCCGCCGCGTTCAGCGCGGCCGAGTCGGGCCTGGCGGTCGGTGCGGTGGTGCCGGGGGAGACGGTCGTCATCGTGCTCGCCGCCGCCATGCCGGGTCCGGTCGCGCTGGCCGCCCTCTTCGTGATCGTCGCCGTCGCGGGGAGCGCGGGCGACCACGTCGGCTACCTGCTGGGCAGACGGTACGGGGAGCGCGTGCGGGACCTCGGGGTCGTCCGCAGATGGGGGCAGGGCCGCTGGGACGAGGCGATGCGTTTCCTCCACCGCTACGGCGCCTGGGCGGTCTTCCTGACCAGGCTGGTGCCCCTGGTGCGCACCCTGACCCCGGCGGCCGCCGGAGTCGCGGGGGTGCGCTACCGCAGCTTCCTGCCCGCCTCGCTCGCGGGCGCGATGTCCTGGGCTGCGGTTTACGTCGGCCTCGGCGCGCTGGCGAAGGCGTCCGTCGACCGGATCGAGGCGCTGTCGGGCCGCGTCGGCTGGGCCGTACTGGCCACCCTGGTGCTGTTCGTCGGGCTACGTCTTCTTGTTCGCGGGCGCGCGGCGCGCAAGCCGGAGCAATGAGAATGAGCCCCTGGACTCGTTCGGCGGCCGCTTGAATCCGCGCAGCGCCAGCAGGCACATCACCGTGATCAGGCCCGCGCTGCTCAGCAGGGCGCCGAGCAGCGAGTTCCCCAGGTCCCAGTCCAGCGCGAGATTCCGCGAGGCGTCCACGGCGTACGTCAGCGGGTTGACCGTGGCGACCACGCGCACCCAGCCGGGCAGCGCCTCGACGGGGATGAACGCGCTGGAAGCGAACATCAGCGGGGACATCACGAAGAAGCCGATGCTGCCCAGCACCTCCACGCTGCGCAGCCAGGCCGCGAGCGCCAGGAAGATCCAGATCATCGACCAGCAGACCAGCAGCGACAGCAGGAACGCCCCCACCAGCCCCACCAGACCGCCGGCCGGTGAGAAGCCGAGCCCGACGCGGGCGCACACCAGGAGCGCCGCGAGCTGGATCGCGACCCGGCAGATGTCGCCCGAGGAACGCGCGAGGAGCACGTACAGCGGGCGGACCGGCAGGAAGCGGAAGCGCTGCACGATGCCCGACTCGGAGTCCCGCACGAGGCCGACGCCCGCTGCCTGGGCGGAGCCGATGCCGGTGGTGATGAGCAGCGCGGGCACCAGGTAGTCGGTGTACGTGACCCCGGGCGGGAAGAGGGCCGGGTTGGCCATCCGGCCGAAGATCTGGGTGAAGAGCAGCAGCATGACGATCGGCTGCACCGCGGCCAGCACGACGATGCGCGGGTCTCCGCAGATCGCCCCGATCTGCCGCGCCGCCAGCACCCACAGCTGGGCGAGCTCGCGGGGCTGTGAGGATTCGCCGCTGTGCGGCGGCGGTGAGTCGGGCACGGCCGCGACCGAAGGGCCAGGTCCGGGCGCTGCCACGGGGGTGACTGGGTTCATGCCGTGCTCCGGGTCGGGTGCGACGCGCCCCGGCCCGCCGAGGTGAGCGACAGGTACACGTCGTCCAGCGTCGGTTCGGACAGTGCCAGGCTCTCGATCGTGCAGTCGGCGGTCACCAGGATCTGCACGATTCTGGCCAGATCGGCGGAGGCGTCGACGGGGATCAGCAGGCGCCGCTCGTCGGCCTCCTGCGTGGGCTGGAAGCCGTGCAGCCGCAGCGCGGCCATCGCCTGGGCGGGTTCGGCGTGGTCGATGGCGACGTGCACCGACCTGCTGCCCGTCTCCTCCTTGAGGTCCGCCGTGGTCCCGGAGGCCACTACGGCGCCCGCGCTGAGCACGGCGATCCGGTCCGCCAGGCGGTCGGCCTCGTTGAGATCCTGGGTGGTGAGCAGCACCGTGGTGCCGTTGCCCGCCAGGCCCTCGACGATTTCCCAGAGGTTGACGCGGCTGACGGGGTCGAGGCCGGTGGTGGGCTCGTCGAGGAAGAGCACCACAGGATCGGCGACGAGGCTCATGGCGAGATCCAGCCGCCGCCGCATACCGCCGGAGTAGGTGCGTGCCGGACGGCTGGCGGCGGCCCCGAGGTCGAAGGCGTCGACGAGCTCCCCGGCCTTGCGGCGCGCGTCGCGCGGTCGGGAGCCGAGGATGCGGGCGATGAGCACCAGGTTCGCGACGGCCGAGAGGCGGCCGTCGACGGAGGTGTGCTGCGCGGTGACCCCGATGCGCTTGCGGATCTCGCGGCTCTGCGTCCGCACGTCGAAACCGGCGACGGTCGCGCTGCCCGAGGTGGGCTGGAGCAGCGTCGACAGGATGTGGACCAGTGTGGACTTGCCCGCGCCGTTGTGCCCCAGCAGGCCGAGCACCGTGCCGGCGTGCGCCGTGATGTCGACGCCGCGCAGGGCTTCGACTGCCCCGAAGCTCTTGCGCAGGCCCTGCGTGCTGATCGTCACCTCGCCCACGGTCGTGCCCCCTCCGGTTCGGGCGTGCTCGCGCGGGCCGCGTCCTCTCGCCCGCACCGGGATACGGACATGGTGCCTCGGTGCGCCGGCCCCTACTTCTGCAGGGAGTCGATCAGGCTCTTGGGCCTGATGTCGGTCCAGTTCTCCTCGATGTAGGCGATGCAGGCCTGCCGGGTGTCCTCCCGGTGCGCGACGGTCCACCCCTTGGGGACGGCGCTGAAGGAGGGCCAGAGCGAATGCTGGTTCTCGTCGTTGACGAGGACCAGAAAGCGGCCGTTTTCGTCGTCGAAAGGATTAGTATTCACAGAACCTCTCCCGTTCAGTCGGACTGATCTCCATCGTGATACGCCCGTTTCCTTTTAATCCGGGCCTGCGAGGCCGGGTGACGGTGCGCCGACGTCGGAACCATGGAGGAGTGGGCGTCGCTCGGCAATGTAGCAGAGCACCGTGAGTCGCCGAATCGGAATAGAAGATTCCGGGACCCGTTAATCGGGGTGCGACACGGTCATGTCGCAAACGTCCGATTCAATCCGTCCTCGGGGCGCGTCGGCGTAAGGGGTTGCGGGTGGGAGGTGCCCGCGCTGACGGTCGAAGTGTTGACGGTCTGAATTCTGAGTGGTTACACTCCCCGTGTTTGCCGCCGTGGTGGCAAACATCGATTACTTCAGTTCACCAAGCGCAATTACAGGGGGTGTAGCGCGGTGTTTCCCAAGTATGTGTCGGGCGGCGGACACGGATGACGACCGCAGTTTCTTCCCGCAGAATTCGCCTTTGATTTCTGCATGCGAGGGATGCGTATCCCCGGGGGGCACCTCTCGCTTCCTCCGCACTCCGCTTCTTCTTCCCGCTCCGCGGTCCTGCGGCGGGTCCGTCCCACTCCCCGCAGGGCGGTGCAGGGCACCGCGACCACGGGAGTGCTGTCGGCGGACTCGGCCCGTACGGCCCGGCCGCTCGCCCGCGTGCGGCGGCCTCTTCCCCAATTCACGTCATCTGGAGGCGCGGATTCGTATGGCCGACATCGGCGAGGCGCGGAACGTGGCCGATCTGCTGGGCCGTCGCGCGAGTGAGCACCCCGACCGCGAGGCGCTCCGCTACCTGCACGACGTCGAGACCGGCGACGGCACGTCGCTGACATACGCGGAGGTGCACCGCGCCGCTTCGGGCGTCGCGCGGGACCTGTCCGGACGGTTCGCCGCGGGAGACCGGCTGCTCCTGTTGCACGGTTTCGGCCCGGCGTTCCTCGCCGCGTTCCTCGGCTGCCTGTACGCCGGGATGGTCGCGGTGCCCGCGCCGTTACCCGGCCGGTACCGTCACGAACGCCGCCGCGTGCTCAGTATCGCGCGCAGCAGCGGCACTGTCGCGGCGCTCACCGACGACGCGAACACCGAGGACGTCGCCGAGTGGATGCGCGAGGAGGGCCTCACCGGACTGCCGCTGCTGTCCACCGACGGCGCCGCCGAGGCGCCTGCCGACGCCGCCTTACCCGCCGTCGAGCTGAACCGCGAAACACTCGCGATGCTCCAGTACACCTCAGGCTCCACCGGCGAGCCCAAGGGCGTGATGGTCAGCCACGGCAACCTGCTGCGGAACATCGAGACCCTCAGTGCGTCGTTCGGCTTCAACTCCCGCACGGTCTTCGGCGGTTGGATCCCGCACTTCCACGACATGGGCCTCATCGGCCAGCTGCTGCCGCCGCTCTTCCTCGGCAGCACGGGCCTCCTGATGAGCCCGTCCGCCTTCATCCGGCGCCCGCACAGCTGGCTCCGGATGATCGACACGTACGACGTCGAGTGGTCGGCCGCGCCGAACTTCGCCTACGACCTGTGCGTACGGCGGGTCACCGACGCCCAGTTGGAGACCCTGGACTTGTCGCGCTGGCGGTGGGCGGCGAACGGCTCCGAGCCGATCCACGCCGGCACCCTCACCCACTTCGCGAAGCGCTTCGCCCCCACCGGCTTCCGCACCGAGTCGCTGTCGCCCTGCTACGGCCTCGCCGAGTCGACCGTGTACGTCTCCGGAGGGCAGGCGCCCACGATCGTGGAGGTCGATGCGGAGATGCTGGAAGACCGCAAGCTCGCCGCGGCGTCCGAGGGCCGGCCCGGCCGCGCCCTGGTCGGCTGCGGTACCCCGCAGGACGTCGACCTCCGGATCGTCGACCCGGAGACCGGCAGACGGCTGCCGCCCGGCGCGGTCGGCGAGATCTGGCTGCGCGGCCCGAGCGTCGCGACCGGGTACTGGAACCACCCCACGGCCACCGAGGTGACGTTCGGCGCCACCCTCGACGGCATCGACGGGCAGTACCTGCGCACCGGCGACCTCGGCGCACTGCACGAGGGTGACCTCTACGTCACCGGCCGGATCAAGGAGATGATCACCGCACACGGCCGGAACCTCTACCCACAGGACATCGAGTACGAGCTCCGCGCCGCCCACCCCGAACTCGCCTCCCACGTCGGCGCGGTCTTCACCTTCGCACGAGAGGGCACGGACCCGGCGCTCGTCCTCACCCACGAGGTCAAAGGCCGGCTCGACGAGGCCGGCCTGACGGAGCTGGCGCGCGGCATGCGGCAGACCGTGGCCCGCGAGCACGGCATGACCGCGGCCTGCGTCGTCCTGCTGCGCCCGGGCAAGGTACGGCGCACGACCAGCGGCAAGATCCAGCGCGACGCGATGCGCAAGCTCTTCGAGGAGGGCGAGCTGGAAGCCGTGTGGATCCAGGGCGAGGTACCGGGGCGGGACGCCGGAGGCGCTCGCGCATGAGCCCTGCACCGCTGGTCACAGGCCAGGCCCCCCACACGCTGCTGCGCGAAATGCTCGACGAACAGGCCCGCCCCGGCGGCGCGTTCGACCCCGCCGCCCTGCGCGAGCTGGACCGCGACGAGGCGTTCCCCGCCGAACCCTGCCGCGTGCTCGACGAGTTCGGGCTTACCGCCCACTACGTCCCGGTCGCGCACGGCGGGCGCCTGGGCGACCTCGCCGAGTTGATCCGGCTCGTACGCGGTGTCGCCCGGCACGACGTCACCGTCGCCGTCGCGCACGCCAAGACGCTGCTGGGGGCCGCCTCCGTCTGGGTCGCCGACGACGCCGACCAGGCCGACGCCCTCGGCCGCCGGATCGTCGACGGGCAGATCGTGTCCTGGGCGCTCACCGAACGCGGCCACGGCGCCGACCTGCTGGCGGGCGAGCTCACCGCGGAACGCACCGGCGCCGGCTGGCGGCTCGACGGCGAGAAGTGGCTCATCAACAACGCCACCCGCGCCGACCAGCTCTGCGTACTGGCCCGCACGGGCAAGCCCGGCGACGCCCGCGGCTTCGGCCTCTTCCTGGTGGACACCCATGCTCTGGCGCCCGGCAGCCACGAACGCCTCCCGAAGGTCCGTACGCACGGCATCCGCGGCGCGGACATCAGCGGCACCCGCCTGACAGGCGCAACCGTGCCCGCATCCGCGCAGGTCGGCCCCGACGGAGCCGGGCTGGAGATCGTGCTGAAGGCGCTGCAGCTCACCCGCACGGTGTGCACAGGGCTCTCTCTCGGGGCGTGCGACCACGCGCTGAGCCTGGCCGTCCGCTTCGCGGCGCAGCGGCGGTTGTACGGGCGCCTGCTGAGCGAACTGCCCCGCGTGCGCCGCATCCTGGCCGACGCCGTCGCCGACCTCCTGCTGATGGAGGCCGTGTCCGAGGTGGCGGGCCGCGCCGCGCACGCGCTGCCGCGCGAGATGGCGGTGGTCTCCGCCGTCGCCAAGGCGTACGTACCGGGTACGGCCGACGCGCTGATCGCGGAGCTGGGCGAACTCCTTGGCGTACGGGCCTTCTTCACCGAGGAGTACGCGGAAGGCAGGTTCGCCAAGCTGGAGCGGGACCACCGGATCGTGGCGATCTTCGACGGCAGCACCGACGTGAACCGGCACGCGCTGATCAAGCAGTTCCCGCTGCTCGCCAGGGCCGCCGCCCGGCGCGGCCCCGACCGCGAGGGACTGGCCGCCGCGGCCGCCCTGCACACCTCGCTCGACCCGCTCGCTCCGCGTACCCTGACCCTCGCCGGGAACCGGGGCTGCTCGGTGCTTCAGGCGGTGCCCGACGCCGTCGCCCGTACCCGCGAGGAGATCGCCGCGGGTACGGCGCCCGCCGCGCTCGGCCCGCTGCTGGACGCGTTCGCCGCCGCCTGCGCCGAGCTGGAGCGCGAACTGGCTGAGCACAGACCGACGTTGGAGGACGTGCCCGCGGCCGACTTCGAGCTCGCCCGCCGCTACGAGCTCTGCTTCGCCGGAGCCGCCGCACTGCACGTCTGGTCGCACCGGGACGCGCACGCGGGGCCGCCGTCGCCCCTGTGGGCGGAGGGCCGCTGGCTTAGAGTCTGCCTGGCCCGGGCCCTGGGCCGGCTCGACCGGCCCGCCGTCGCCAAGGACGCCGCGGAGGCGCTGGTGGAAGAACTGGTGCGCACGGAAGGACGCGGCATGACGCTGCTGTCGGCACGATGAGCCAGGACACCGCCACGACTCCGCACGCCCCCGGACGGGCACCGCGCGCGGACACCCTGGAGCGGCTGTTCGGCGACCCCCGCGACCCGGCGAACCCGGTCGGCCACACGCCGATCCTCGCGGCCGACGACCGCGCCGAGATGTTCGCCGAGGGCGAGGCGCTGCTCGACGGCTTCGGGCTGAACGCCGAGTTCGTCCCCACCCGCTACGGCGGACGCCTCGACCGGCTCGACGACCTCGTCGAGGTCATGCGCGCGGTGTACCGGCGCGACCCGAGCCTTGGCCTCGGCTATGGCGCGAGCTCGCTGATCTCCTCGGTCAACGTCTGGACCTCCGCCGACGAGGAGCAGTCCCGCCGCGTCGCCGACATCCTCCTGGGCAACGGCAAGATCGCCGCCGCGTACCACGAACTCGCCCACGGCAACGACATGTCGGGCACCGAGATGAACGCCGCGTCCGTCGACGGCGGCTGGTGCCTGAACGGCCGCAAGGAGGTCGTCACCAACATCCGCCGCGCGAACGCCCTGGTGCTGTTCACCCGAACCGGGCCGGGCGAAGGGAGCCGCAACCACTCCCAGCTTCTCGTCGACAAGGAGCGCGTCCTCGGCGGCGGGATCCGCTACCTGCCGCGGCACGGCACCGTCGGGCTGCGTGGCGTCCAGCTGGCCGGCGCCGTCTTCGAGGACTGCCGGCTGGGGCCCGAGGCGCTGATCGGCCGCCAGGGCCACGGGCTGGAGACCGCGATGCGGTCCTTCCAGGTCACCCGAGCCACGCTGCCGGCGATGATGACCGCGATCCTCGACTCCGCCCTGCGCGCGACACTGCTGCACGTGGGCAGCCGTTCCCTGTACGGCCGCCGCGTCGGAGACCTGCCGCAGGTGCGGGCGCAGCTCGCCGGGGCGTTCGCCGATCTGCTGGCCTGCGAGGCGTTCAGCATGGTGGCGGTCAGGGCCCTGCACCTGCTGCCGGAGGTGGCGGGACTGTACGCCGCGTCCGTCAAGTACGCGGTCGCCGGAGCGCTGCTGCGGGCGGTGGACCGGCTGTCCGGCGTCCTGGGCGCGGAGTTCTTCCACCGCGACGGCGAGCAGGCGATCTTCCAGAAGCTCCTGCGTGACCTCAAGCCCGTCGGCTTCGGCCACGCGGCGCGCGCCGCCTGCCAGACGACGATTCTGCCCCAACTGGGCATCCTGGCGCGACGCCCGCTCAACCCGGCGGCCCCGCCCGAGGCCCTCTTCCGGATCGACGCGGACCTCCCCGAGATGCCCTTCGGCGCGCTCCGGATCAGCTCCGGGGGCCGCGACCCGCTGGCCGCGTCGCTGGAGGAGCTCGCCGAGCAGACCGCCGGGAACGGCGACGCCCGGCTGGCCGCCGACCTCGACGGCCTGCGGTCCGAACTGGCCGCCGTCCGCACCGCCGCCGCGGCGCTCGCGCCGCGCGAGCTCACCTTCACCGCCACCGCCGACGCCTACGACTTGGTCGAGCGCTACGTGCACGTCCTGGTCGGCACCGCCTGTCTGCGCGTGTGGTGGCACAACCGCGACGGCTCCGACGCCTTCCTCGCCGAACCCCTGTGGCTGCGTGCGGCGCTCGCCCGGGTGCGCACGGCCTGGAGCGGACGGCCGGCGCCGCTGCCGCCCGAGGAAGTGGACGCCCTGTACACACAGTTGCAGCGGCGACTGACGGAGCAGCGCAGCTTCGGACTGCTCGGCCGCCGCCTGTCCGGAACCTGACCGGCGGCGCTTCCCGGACCGCGGGAGGACGCGACGCAGTGCCGCGAAGAAATGACGAGACCCGTCAAGACGACCCGTTGAGGAGCACCACCATGGAAGCACCGGCCACCCCCGCCCCCTCCACCGCCGAACTCGCCGACTGGCTGACCCGCACGGTCGCCGACTACGTCAGCTCCGAGCCCTCCGAGATCGAGCCGGACGTACCGCTGTCGGAGTACGGCCTGGACTCGGTGTCGGCAACCACCGTGTGCGCCAACATCGAGGACCACCTCGGGCTGGTCGTCGAGATGACGTTGATCTGGGACCACCCGACCGTCGCGGAGCTGTCGCAGGCGTTGGCCGATGAACTGGAGTCCGCCCGCGGCTGACGCCGGAGGGGGCGGCGGGTGCTCCGGCACCCACCCCGTTCCCGGCAACGGTCCACGCTGGCGTGCCGATTGGGAGTGTGTGATGTCCGAGGGGTCTCCGGTCCACGAGGTGCTGCCCGCGCAGCGCGAGGTCTGGCTCGCGCAGTGCCTCCAGCCGCTCAGCCCGCGCTTCAACTGCGGGGTGTTCCTGGACGTCGCCACGGCGCTGGACCCCGCGGTGCTGCGCCGTGCGGTGACGCGCGCGCTGACGGAGGCCGAGGCGCTGCGGACGCGCTTCGTGGCGCGGGACGGCGGTGAGGTCGGGCAGGTCGTCGAACCCGCGCCCGCCGACCCGCTGACCATGGTGGACCTCCGCGGGGCGGACGAGCCGATGGAAGCCGCCCGCGCGTGGATGGACGCCGACCTCGCCCGGCCCGTGGACCTCGCCGCGGGCGGCACGTACCGGCACGCGCTCCTGCGGGTGGGGGAGCAGCGTTCCCTGCTGTACTTCCGCTACCACCACATCACCCTCGACGGCTTCGGCCAGAGCCTCTACACCTCCCGCCTCGCCGAGATCTACACCGCGCTCGCCGCCGGACTCGACACGGGCGAAAGCCCGTTCGGCGGTCTCTCGGCCCTCCTTCAGGAGCAGCGCCGCTACGAGGCGTCCGAGAAGGCCGCCGCCGACCGGGCGTACTGGCTGGAGCGGGCCGCCGGCCTCGCCCAGGACGGGACGCACGGCGCACCGCCCGCCTCGGACGACGTCGTACGGGAGAGCAGGAAGCTCCCGGTCGAACTCGCGGACGCCGTGCGCGAGTACGCCAGGGCGCACCGCACCCGCTGGAGCATGGTGCTGCTCGGTGCCGTCGCGGCCTTCGTGCAGCGGCGGCGCGACAGCGACGGGGTGGTCCTCGACCTGCCGCTGTCCGGGCGACTGACCCGGGCCGCCGCCACCACCCCCTGCATGACGTCCAACGTGCTGCCGCTGCGGCTCGGTTTCGCGGGGGAGGCGGACCTCGCGGCCGTACTGGACGAGCTGTCCGCGGCGCTGTCCCCGGCCTTCCGCCACCAGCGGTTCCGCGGCGAGGAACTGGAGCGCGCCGTC
This sequence comes from Streptomyces sp. S4.7, assembly GCF_010384365.1. Lineage (NCBI taxonomy): Bacteria > Bacillati > Actinomycetota > Actinomycetes > Kitasatosporales > Streptomycetaceae > Streptomyces > Streptomyces sp. S4.7. Next base: position 7,591,395 of record NZ_CP048397.1, read on the forward strand.
GGCGCGAACGGCGCCCCCGGCCGGGTGTCGGTGAACGTCATGCCCTTCGACCACCGGACCGTCTTCGGCGACACCCCCGCAGACCTGCACCAGCTCTCCACCGGGCCGGTGCGCGACCTGGCGATCGACGTCCACGGCAGCCCGCACGAGGGCGACATCCAGATCACCGTCCAGGGCAACGGGCGGGTGTACACGCGTGCGGACGTCGTGCAGTGGCACGGTGAACTGCTGCACATGCTCGTCCAGTTGGTCGCGCACCCGGAGCGCCCGGTGGGCGAGGCCGACCTCCTGGACGGGGCGACCCGCCGCCGGGTGCTGGAGGAGTGGAACCGTACCGCCGCCAAGCTGCGGGAGGGCACGGTCGCCGACTGGTTCGAGGACCAGGCCCTGCGGACCCCCGGGGCGCCCGCCGTGACCGACGGCACCACCGCGCTGACCTACCGGGAGCTGGACGCCGAGGCGAACCGCCTCGCCCGCGTGCTCGTCGCCGAGGGCGTGGCCGCGGAGGACTCGGTGGCGGTGCTGCTGCGCAGCGGTCCCGCGCTCCTGGTCGCCCTGCTCGCCGTCTGGAAGGCCGGCGGCGCGTACGTTCCGCTCGACCCCGAGAACCCGGCCGGGCGCGTCGCCCACCTCCTCGACGACGCGGCGCCCGTGCTCACCCTCACCGACCCGGACTCGGCGTCCCGACTTCCCTCGTCCGTGCGCCGGTTGACCCTCGGCTCGCCGGACCTGGAGGCGGCCTGCGGCGCCCACCGGGCGGACGCGCTCGAACCCGGTGAACTGCTCCGCCCGCTGCGGCCCGAGCGCGCCGCGTACCTCATCTACACCTCGGGATCGACCGGCAGGCCCAAGCCTGTGGTGGTCGAGCAGCGCAACCTCGCGGCGTACGTCGACTTCGCGGGCGGCGCCTACCCCGGCCTCGCCGGACGGGCGCTGGTGCAGACGTCCATCGCCTTCGACCTGACCGTGACCGGCGCCCTCGTGTCGCTGACGCTGGGCGGCTGCGTACGGTTCGCCGCGTTCGGCGAGGGGGGTGCGGCCGAGGACGAGCCCCCGCCCGCGTTCGCCAAGGTCACGCCCTCCCACCTCGCCGTGCTCGCCGGTCTGCCGCCCCGCTGGTCGGCGACCGAGCAGGTCGTCGTCGGCGGCGAGCAGCTGACCGGCGGCGCCGTGGCCGAGCTGCGCAGACGCCGCCCCGGCGTAACGGTCGTGAATGAGTACGGCCCGACCGAGGCGACCGTGGGCTGCGCGGTGTACACGGTGCGGCCGAAGGACGAGGTCCCCGAGGGCGCTGTCGCCATCGGTCGCCCCGTCGCCAACGCGCGGCTTTACGTGCTGGACCGGCGGCTGCGGCCCGTGCCGCCGGGTGCGGTGGGCGAGCTGTACATCGGCGGCGCGGGCGTCGCGCGCGGCTACGGCGAACGTCCCGGGCTCACCGCCCAGCGCTTCGTCGCCGACCCCTTCGGCTCGGGCGGCCGGCTGTACCGCTCCGGTGACCTCGCCCGCTGGAACGCCGACGGCGACCTGGAGTACCTCGGACGCCGCGACGACCAGATCAAGCTGCGCGGCTTCCGCGTCGAGCTCGGCGAGATCGAGGCCGCCCTCAGCCGCCACCCGGCGGTGGCGCAGTCGGCGGCGACGGTCCGCGAGGACGTACCGGGCGACCGGCGGCTGGTGGCCTACCTGGTGCCTGCGGCCGGTGAAGTCGTCCCTGACGCAGGAGAGTTGCGGGAATTCCTGCGCACGTGGCTGCCCGGTCCGCTGGTGCCGGCGGCGTTCGTCGCACTCGACACGATGCCGCTGACGCCGAACGGCAAGGCCGACCGCGCGGCGCTGCCCGTCCCCGCCGCGGAGCCCCTCGCCGACGATCCCCGGGACGCGGACGACCCCCGGGTGGAGATCCTCTGCCACGCGTTCGCCGACACGCTGTCCCTGCCCGCGGTCGGTGTCGACGACGACTTCTTCCACCTCGGCGGGCACTCCCTGCTCGCCACCCGGCTGCTCGCGCGCGTCCGCACCGCGCTCGGCGCCGAACTCTCCCTGCGTGAACTCTTCGATCACTCCACCGTCCGGCGGCTGCTGGAGGTGCTCGACACCGCCCGCCCCGCCCGCCCCGAGCTGCGGGCCGAGCCGAGACCCGAGCGGGTGCCGGTGTCCTTCGCCCAGCAGCGGCTGTGGTTCCTCCACCGCCTTGAGGGTCCGAACGCGACGTACAACTACGCCGTCGTGCTGCGTCTGAACGGCACCCTGGACGTCACCGCGCTGCGTGCCGCGCTCGGCGACGTGGTCGCCCGCCACGAGAGCCTGCGTACCACGATCGTCGAACGCGACGGCGTCCCCTGCCAGCTCATCCGTGCCAAGGTCGCGTTCGACCTGCCCACGCGCGTCACCGCCGCGCAGACGCTGCCCGCGGAGCTCTCCGCGATCGCGCACCGGGAGTTCTCCCTCTCCGACGAACTGCCCCTGCACTGTGTGCTCCACCGCGTCGGCAGCGAGAACGGCGAACACGGCGAGAACGGCGCGCACGGCGGCGAGGGCGCGTGGGCACTGGCCATGGTCGTCCACCACGTCGCGGGCGACGGCTGGTCGACCGGACCGCTGCTGCGCGACCTGGCCGAGGCGTACACGGCCCGGACACGGGGCGCCGCCCCGGGGTGGGCTGCGCTGCCGCTCCAGTACGCCGACTACGTGCTGCGGCAGCGCAGGCTGCTCGGCTCGCACGAGGACCCGGACAGCGTCGTCTCCCGCGAGCTCGCCTACTGGCGCGTGCAACTGGACAGCCTCCCGGAGGAGTTGGAACTCCCGACGTACTGCTCCCGCCCGGCCGCGGTGACCTCCGCGGCGGAACGGGTGCCGTTCGAGGTGCCGTCCCGGGTGCGCGCCGGGCTGCACGAGCTGGCACGGGAACGCGGCTGCACCGTGTTCATGGTCGTCCACGCCGCGCTCACCGCCCTGCTGTCCCGCTTCGGCGCCGGTACGGACATCCCCGTCGGCACGCCCGTCGCGGGCCGTACCGACGACGCCCTGCGGGATCTCGTCGGCTTCTTCGTCAACACCCTGGTGCTGCGCGTGGACGCCTCCGGGCGCCCCACCTTCGCGGAGCTGCTCGACCGGGTGCGCGACACCGACCTGGCCGCCTACGCGCACCAGGACGTCCCGTTCGACCACCTCGTCGAGGCCGTCAACCCGCCGCGGGTCGCCGGCCGCCACCCGCTGGTGCAGACGGTCCTGTCGTTCGACAACAACGACCGGAGCCTGTGGTCGTCCGCGCTGGACGGCGGCTTCCCGGGGCTCGACGCCACCGCCGCGCAGATCGAGACCGGCCGGGCCAAGTTCGACCTGGCGTTCGCGCTGACCGACGACGCCCCCGACGGCGCGCCGGGCGGGGAGTCCGCCTGGGGCGGCAGCCTGGACTACCGCACCGACCTCTTCGACGCCCCGACCGCGCGGGCGCTCGCGCACGGACTCGTCCGGGTCCTGGAGCAGGTCGTGAAGACCCCCGAACTGCCCGTCCACGCCCTGGAAGTGCTCGGCGCCCCCGGCCGGGAGCTGCTGCTCTCCGAGTGGAACGACACCGCCACGCCCATCCCGCAGGAGAGCGTGCCCGCGCTGTTCGCCCGCAGCGCCGCGCGGAACCCGGACGCGACCGCGGTGCGCCGCGGCTCCGAGACCCTGACCTACGCCGAGCTGGACGCCCGCGCCGACCGGCTCGCCCGCGTCCTCGCCGGCCGCGGCGTCGGCAACGAGTCGCGGGTGGCCGTGGCGATGCGGCGCGGTGTGGACGTCCCCGTCGCGCTGCTCGCGGTCCTGCGGGCAGGCGGCGCCTACGTACCGGTGCGCCCGGACGACCCGGCGGAGTGGGTACGCGGCCTCCTGGCCGACATCGACGCCGTACTGGTTCTGACGGACGCCGAGAACGCGGCCGCGGCCGCGGAGTGGGGCGTCCCCGTGCTCGACACCGCCGCCCCGCTCCCAAACGCGTCCGTCCTCCGCGCGCAGGCGCCGGTGCCCGACCAGCTCGCGTACGTCATGTTCACCTCCGGCTCCACCGGCGTCCCCAAGGGCGTCGCCGTCAGCCACCGCGACATCGTGGAGCTCGCCGCCGACCCCTGCTGGGCGGACGAGGCGCACCGCCGGGTGTTGGCACACTCCCCGCTGGCGTTCGACGCCTCCACCTATGAGCTGTGGGTTCCGCTGCTCGGCGGCGGCGAAGTCGTCGTGGCACCGCCCGGCCCGCTCGACGTGCCCACGCTGCGGCAGGTCGTCGAACACGGCGCCGTCACGGCCGTGTTCTGCACCACCGCGCTGTTCCGGGTGATCGCCGAGGAGGACCCGCGGAGCCTGGCCGGAGTGCGGCAGCTGTGGACCGGCGGCGAGGCCGTACCGCCCGAGGCGGTCGCCCGGGTCCGCGCCGCCTGCCCCGGGCTGACCGTGCTGAACGTCTACGGCCCCACCGAGACCACGACGTTCGCGCTGCGCCGCCCCACCACCGATGCGGACGCCCGGCGCACCAACCTGCCGATCGGGCGCCCGCTGGCGAACACCCGTGCCTACGTGCTGGACGAGCACCTCCAGCCCGTGCCGCCCCGGGTGGCCGGCGAGCTGTACCTCGCCGGAGCCGGCCAGGCGCGCGGCTACTGGAACCGCGCGGGCCTGACCGCCGAGCGCTTCGTCGCCGACCCGTTCGGCGCGCCGGGCACCCGGATGTACCGCACCGGGGACCTGGTGCGGTGGAACCCCGAGGGCGACATCGAGTTCCTCGGCCGGGTCGACAACCAGATCAAGCTGCGTGGCTTCCGCATCGAACTGGGCGCGGTCGAGGCCGTGCTCAGCCGCCACCCGGACGTGGCGCAGACGACCGTCGTCGTACGGGAGGACGCCGCCGGTGAGCGGCGCCTGGTCGCCTACGTCGTCCCGGCCGGCGACGAGCCCGCGCCCGCCGAGGACCTGCTCGCCCATCTGCGCGGCAGCCTGCCCGAGTACGCCGTCCCCTCCGCGGTCCTGACCGTCGACGGCTTCGTGCTCAACGCCAACGGCAAGGTGGACCAGAAGGCCCTGCGCGCCCCCGAGTCGGCGGCCCGGCCGCGTTCCCGCCCCGCGCGCACCCCGCGCGAGGAGATCATGTGCGGGACGTTCGCCGAGGTGCTGGGCGTGCCGGAAGTCGGCCTGGAGGACGGCTTCTTCGCACTCGGCGGCCACTCCCTGCTCGCCACGCGCCTGGTGTCGCGGCTGCGTACCGCGCTGGGCAGCGAGGTCGCCATCCGCGACGTCTTCGACCACCCCACGGTCGCCGGGCTCAGCGAGGCCCTCACCTCCCGCGCCGCCGTGCGCCCGCCGCTCGTCGCGGCCGTGCCCCGCCCGCCGGTGCTGCCGATGTCGTACGCGCAGCAGCGGATGTGGTTCTCCCACCACCTGGAGGGGCCGAGCGCGACGTACAACATCCCGTACGTGCTGCGGCTGACCGGCCCGCTGGACCTCGGTGCGCTGCGGGCGGCGCTGCGGGACGTCGTCACCCGGCACGAGAGCCTGCGCACGGTGTACGCCGACAGCCCCGGCGGCCCCTGCCAGCGGGTGCTCGACCCGGCGCTGCTGCCGGAGACCGAGCCCGAGCGGTGCGCGCCCGCGGAGCTCGACGACCGGCTGCGGGAACTCGCCCGGTACGCCTTCGGCCTCGCCGAAGAACTCCCGTTCCGCGTAACGCTGTTGGAGACGGAACGCGGCACCGGCTGGGTGCTGGTGCTCGTCGTGCACCACATCGCCGCCGACGGCTGGTCGCTGGCCCCGCTGACCCGCGACCTCTCCGCCGCGTACGCAGCCCGGTGCGCGGGCGAGGATCCCGAGTGGAAGCCGCTGCCGGTGGGTTACGCCGACTACGCGCTCTGGCAGCGCGAGGTGCTCGGCGCGGAGGACGACCCCGACAGCCTGCTGAGTCGTCAGTCCGTCTACTGGAAGCGGCAGCTCGCGGAGCTGCCGGAGGTCCTCGATCTGCCCACTGACCGGCCGCGTCCGGCCGTCGCCTCCCACCGCGGGGCCGTCACCACCTTCACCGTCGACGCCGAACTCCACGCCGCCGTCACGGAGCTGGCGCGCAGCAGCGGAGCGACGGTGTTCATGGTCGTGCACGCCGTACTCGCCGCGCTTCTGACCCGGCTCGGCGCCGGCACCGACATCCCCCTCGGCACCCCCGTGGCCGGTCGCGACGACGACGCCACCCACGAGCTGGTGGGCTGCTTCGTCAACACGCTGGTCCTGCGCACCGACACCTCGGGCAATCCCACCTTCTCCGAGCTCCTGGACCGGGTGCGCGGCACCGACCTGGACGCCTACGGCCACCAGGACGTGCCCTTCGAGCGAGTCGTCGAACTGGCCAGGCCCGAGCGTTCCCAGGCCCACCACCCGCTTTTCCAGACGGCACTGACGGTGCGCCAGTCGGAGGAGAAGACGGAGAGGTTCGGCGGGCTGGGCCTCGAGAGCTTCGAAGTCGACACCCGGCAGGCGAAGTTCGACCTGCTGCTCAGCCTGGAGGAGCTCGGCGACGCGGGCGGCGCGGTCGGCATGGCGGGGGTGCTCCAGTACGCCACCGACCTCTTCGACGAGGCCACCGCCGTGTTGATCGCCGACGCCCTGCGCCGGGTGCTCGCCCAGGTCGCCGCCGCGCCCGGCACCCGGCTGGGAGAGTTGCGACTCCCGTCCTCCTCCGCGCAGTTGAACGCCGGCGGCACCGACGGGGCCGACGGCCCCGTCGCGCAGGTGGAGCCGCTTACCTTCCCCGAGCTGTTCGCCCGGCAGGTCGCCGCCGCTCCCGACGCCCCCGCGGTGAGCGGTGAGGACCGCGAGCTCGGCTACGCCGCACTCGACGCCGCCGCCAACCGCGTGGCCCACCACCTCATCGCCCGCGGTATCGGCACCGAGGATCTGGTGGCAATCGCGCTGCCCCGCTCCGCCGAACTCGTCGTCGCCGTCCTCGCCGTGCACAAGGCGGGCGCCGCCTACCTGCCCCTGGACCCGGACTACCCCGCCGCCCGCATCGCCCACATGCTGCGGGACGCCGCCCCCGCGCTCCTGCTGACCACCGCGGGGCTGACCGAGGGCGCGCACTGGGACGGCGTACCGGCCGCCCTCTTCGAGGAACTGCCCGCCGGGCCGGACAGCGGCGCACCCGCCCTCGCGCCCACCGACGCCGACCGGATCAGGCCGCTGCACCCCGACCACCCGGCGTACGTGATCTACACCTCCGGATCGACGGGGCTGCCCAAGGGCGTCACCGTCACCCACCGCGGGCTCGCCGCCCTCGCCCGCACCCACCGGGAGCACCTCGGCGCGGGACCGGGCAGCAGCGTGCTCCAGTTCGCCTCGCTGAGCTTCGACGCCGCCGCGTGGGAGATCTGCATGGCCCTGCTGTCCGGCGGACGGCTCGTCGTCGCCCCCGCCGAACGCCTCGTGCCCGGAGATCCGCTGGCGGCGCTGCTCGCCGAACGCGGCGTCACCCACGCCACCGTGCCGCCGTCCGCCCTGCCCGTGCTCGCCGACGGCGCGCTGCCCGACGGCATGGTGCTCGTGGTCGCCGGTGAGGCGGTCGGGCCCGACCAGGTCGCCCGCTTCGCCCCCGGCCGCCGCATGGTGAACGCGTACGGCCCGACCGAGACGACGGTCTGCGCGATGATCAGCGCACCGCTGCGCCCCGGCGAGCCCGTACCGCTCGGCCGGCCGGTCACCGACGCCCGCGTCCGGGTGCTGGACGAGTTCCTGCACCCGGTCCCGCCGGGAGTGGCCGGAGAGCTGTACGTCTCCGGGGCCGGTCTCGCCCGCGGCTACCGGGGGCGTGCCGCCCTCACCGCGGCGCGGTTCGTCGCCTGCCCCTTCGGGGAGCCGGGCGAGCGGATGTACCGCACGGGCGACCTGGTCAGATACACCCGGGAGGGCGCGCTGCTGTTCGTGGGCCGCGCCGACGACCAGGTCAAGCTGCGCGGCTTCCGCGTCGAGCTCGGCGAGATCGAGTCCGTCGCCGCCGACCACCCCGCCGTGGAGCAGGCCGTCGCCGTGGTCCGCGAGGACCGGCCCGGCGACCGCCGCCTGGTGCTGTACACCGTGACCACCTGCGACGAGGCCGACCTCGCCGACCTCCGCGCGCACCTCGGCGAGCGGCTGCCCGCCCACATGGCGCCCGCCGCCGTGGTGCCGCTGTCCGCCGTGCCGCTGACGCCGAACGGCAAGGTCGACCGCAAGGCGCTGCCCGCACCCGACTGGGAGTCCGGCACGGGCTCCTCGCGCCGCCCCCGCGACGCCCGCGAGGAGCTGCTCTGCTCCCTGTACGCGGAGGTCCTCGGCCTGGACGAGGTCGGGATCGACGACGGCTTCTTCACCCGCGGCGGCGACAGCATCATGAGCATGCGGCTGGTCTCCCTCGCCCGCCGCGCGGGTGCGTCCCTGTCGGTGCGCGACGTCTTCGAGCACCCGACCGTTGCCCGCCTCGCCTCGGTGGCCGACTGGTCGGGCCGCGGCACGGACGAGGCTGCGGACGACGACGGCACCGGCCGCTTCCCGGCGCTGCCGATCGTGTCCTGGCTGCTCGAACGTGGCGGCGACTGGCGGGAGTTCAACCAGTCTCAGGCCGTGCGCACCCCCGCCGGGCTCGATGAGGCGACTCTGCGCACCGCGCTCCAGTCCCTCCTCGACCGGCACGACCTCCTGCGTTCCCGGCTCGTCTACGCCGAGGCGCTGGACGCGATCCCCGAGCTGGACGTACGACTCGCCGGTGCCGTGCTGGCCGACTCCTGCCTGGACCGCGTCGAGGTGCCCGTCGGCACCGGGGACGCGGAGTGGCCGCGGCTGCTGTCCGAGCACGCCGACCGCGCCCGGCGCCGACTCGACCCGGCCGAGGGCGACACGCTTCGCTGCGTGTGGCTCGACGCGGGCCCGGACGCGCCCGGCGCGCTGGTCCTCGTCGCCCACCACCTGGTCGTCGACGGAGTGTCGTGGCAGGTACTGCTGCCCGACCTCGCCGAGGCCGTACGCGGCAACGCGTACGGCGGGACGCCCCCCGCACCCGTCGGGACGTCCGTACGCCGCTGGTCGCAGGAGATCGCCCGGCAGGCCACGACCGACGAGCGGGCCGCCGAACTCCCCTGGTGGGAAGCAGTGCTGGCGCCTCCGAGACCGGTCGCCGACGGGGCGCTCGACAGCGCCGTCGACACCTACGGCACCGCGGGCGTGCACACCGTCACACTGCCCGAGGACGTCTCGCGGACCCTGCTCGACCGGGTGCCGGGACTGCTCCGGGCCAACGCCGAGGACGTCCTGCTCGCCGGACTCGCCCTCGCACTGGACCGCTGGGCACCGCACGACGGCGGCGACGGCTGGGTCGTCGACCTGGAGGGCCACGGGCGGCACGAGGAACTGCTGCCCGGCGCCGACCTGTCGCGGACCGTCGGCTGGCTCACCACGCTCCATCCCGTACGCCTCGCGGCCGGGAACCAGCCGTGGCGGGAGTCCGGTCCGGGAGAGGCCGCCGTGGGCGCCGCGCTCAAGCGCGTCAAGGAGCAGCTGCGCGCCACTCCGGGCAACGGCGCGGGCTTCGGCCTGCTCCGCCACCTGAACCCCGAAACCGCAGAAGCCCTGCGCCGGCTCGACGCCCCCCAGCTGGCGTTCAACTACCTCGGCAGGTCCGCCGTCGTGCCCGGCGCGGCCACCGACTGGCAGCCGGTCGCCGCCGGTGTGGCCGGACCCGGACCGCACACTCCGCTCAGCCACGTCGTCGCCGTCAACGCCGGTGCCGAGGACGGCGGCGACGGGCCGCGCCTGCGCGCCCACTTCAGCTGGGCACCCCGGCTGATCACGCGGCAGCGCGTGGAGGAACTCGCCGGGCTGTGGGCGCGTGCGCTGGCGGCGATCGCCGCGTACGCCGACGCACCGCACTCCGGCGGGCTCACCCCGAGCGACCTGGCCGACCCGACCCTCGACCAGACCGAGATCGAGCGACTCGAGGCGGCCCACCCCGGTTTGGAGGACGTGCTCCCGCTGTCCCCGCTCCAGCGCGGCATGCTCTTCCACCACCTCTACGACGACACCGGCACCGACGTCTACACCGCGCAGCTCGCCTTCGACCTCGACGGCGACGTGGACCGCGACCGGCTGAACGCCGCCGCGGGCGCCCTGCTGCGGCGCCACCCCAACCTGCGGGCCGGCCTCGTGCAGCGGGACTCGGGGGAGTGGTGCCAGGCGGTGACCCGCACCGTGCGGGTTCCGTGGCGCGACGAGGACGTCTCCGGCGCCGCGGACCCGCAGGCCGCCGCCGAGGAGCTGACGACCGCCGCCCGCTGGGAGCCGTTCCCGCTGGACGCGCCGCCGCTGGCACGGTTCACCCTGATCCGGCTCGGGCCCGGCAGGTTCCGCTTCCTGATGGCCAACCACCACATCCTGTGGGACGGCTGGTCCGCACCCGTCCTGCTGCGCGAGCTGCTGACCCTGTACCGCGACGGCGCCGACGAACGAGCCCTGCCGCCCGTGCCCCCGTACCGCGACCGGCTCGCCTGGCTTGCGGCCCGCGACCGGGACGCGGCCGAACGAGCCTGGCGGGAGGCCCTTGACGGGCTGCCCGAGCCCACGCTCCTGGCCGCCGACCGGGCCCGCGCCACCACCGTGCCCGAGCAGCGGCACACCACCATCGACCGGGAGACCACCGCGGCGCTCGGCGCGTACGCCCGCGAGTGGGGCGTCACGGTGAACACCGTGGTGCAGGCGGCCTGGGCGCTGGTGCTGTCCTGGACGACCGGCCGCGGCGACATCGTCTTCGGCGCCACCGTCTCCGGGCGCCCCGCCGACCTGCCGGGCGCGGAGTCGATGGTGGGGCTGTTCATCAACACCGTGCCCGTGCGGGTGTCCCTGCGCCCCGCCGAATCCCTCCGCGGACTCGTGGAGCGGATCCAGCGCGAGCAGTCCGCGCTGCTGGAGCACCAGCACGTGGGCCTCGCCGACATCCAACGATGGGCGGGTCAGGGCGAGTTGTTCGACACCGCGCTGGTCTTCGAGAACTACCCCGTCGCACCTGACACCCTCTCCACCGACGGCAGCGGGTTCCGGATCACCGCCGTGCACGGCCGCGGCGCCACGCATTACTCGCTCGGCCTCGTCGTCGCCCCCGGCGACGAACTCGCGCTGCGCCTGGACTCCCAGCCCGACGTCGTCGACGCCGCACAGGCAGAGGCGACGCTGCGCCGGCTGACCACCGTGCTCCGCGGCCTCGCCACCGCCCCCGACCAGGCTTCCGGAACGCTGGACCTGCTGGACCGTGACGAGCGGCACCGCATCGTCGAGGAGTGGAACAGCGGCACCGGGCACGACCGGCCCGGCACCGTCCGCGACTGGGTCCACGCGCAGATCCGGCGCACCCCGCAGGCGCTCGCCACCGTCAGCGGCGGCGACGCCCTGACGTACGCGCAGCTCGGCGAGCGCGCCGACCGCCTCGCCCGCGTCCTGCGCGACCGCGGGGCCGGACCGGAGTCGTTCGTCGCCGTACTGCTGCCGCGCGGCGTCGACTTCGTGGCCGCGGTGCTCGCCGTGTGGAAGACGGGCGCCGCCTATCTGCCGATCGACCCCGACTATCCGGCCGAGCGCATCGGCTACGTCCTCGACGACGCGAAGCCCGTGCTGGTACTGACCACCACGGACCTTCAGGAGAAGGCGCCGGGCGCCGCACCCTGCCTCGTGGTGGACACCCCGGAGTTCGCCGCCGAGGCCGACCGCCACGCGCCCGAACCGGTGGAGGTGCCGCAGCCGGACACCGCCGCGGCGTATGTCATCTATACCTCCGGCTCCACGGGACGCCCCAAGGGCGTCGTGCTCGCGCACACCAACGTGGCCGCTTACGTGGGCTATTCGTCCCGGGAGTACCCCGACATGCGCGGGGTCGTCCTCGTCGGTTCCTCGGTGGCCTTCGACGCGACGGTCACCGGACTGTTCACGCCGTTGGTCGTCGGCGGCTGCGTGTGGCTCGGCCGGTGGGACCCCAACGAGCCCGTCCCCGCCGCCGTCACGGAGGCCGGCGGAATCTCCGCCACCAAGATCACCCCCAGCCATCTGGCCGTGCTGTCGCTGCTGCCCGAGGAGATGTCGCCCTCCGGCACCCTCGTGATCGGCGGCGAGGCTCTCCAGGGCCCGGCGCTCGCGCGCTGGCGCGCCCAGCACCCCGGTGTACGGGTCGTCAACGCCTACGGTCCGACCGAAGCGACCGTCAACTGCTCGGAGTTCACCCTCCGGCCGGGCGACCCCACGCCCACGGGGCCCGTACCGATCGGCCGCCCCTACCCGCACGCCCGGCTGTACGTCCTCGACGGCGGCCTGCGCCCCGTACCGCCGGGAGTCGCCGGTGAGCTCTACATCGCCGACGCACTGGTCGCGCGCGGCTACTGGGGCCGGGAGGGCCTGACCGCCGAGCGCTTCGTCGCCGACCCGTTCGGCGCGCCCGGCTGCCGGATGTACCGCTCCGGTGACCTGGTGCGCTGGACCGACGACGGCAACCTGGTGTTCGCGGGCCGCGTCGACGACCAGGTGAAGGTGCGCGGCCACCGGATCGAGCTCGGCGAGATCGAGTCCGTGCTCGCCGAACACCCCTCGGTGCGGCGGGCGGTGGTGATGGCGCGCGAGGACCGCCCCGGCAACCGCCGGCTCGTCGCGTACGTCGCCTACACCGGCGCACCGGACCCGGCGGTGGCCGACCACCTGGGCGAGCGGCTGCCGGACCACATGGTCCCCGCCGCCTGGGTCACCCTCGACACGCTGCCGCTCAACAGCAGCGGCAAGGTGGACCGCTCGAAGCTGCCCGCGCCCGAGTACGAGCGCACCGACGCGGGCCGCGCGGCGGACGGCCCGCGCGAGGAGGCACTGTGCGCGCTCCTCGCCGAGGTGCTCGGCGTCGCCGAGGTCGGCGTGGACGACTCGTTCTTCTCGCTCGGCGGCGACAGCATCGTCGCCATCCAGGTCGTCGGCCGCGCGCGGCGCATCGGCGCGGACTTCTCCGTCCGCGACCTCTTCCAGCACCCCACGGTCGCCGAGCTCGCGGAGGTCGCGGAGTGGCCGGACGCCGACGGCGGACGGGCGGCAGCCGACGACGGCACCGGCGTCTTCCCGCAGCTGCCTGCCGCTCGTGCCCTCTTGGAGCGCGGCGGCAACTGGGCCGCGTACAGCCACATCCAGGTCCTGCGGGCACCGGCGGCACTGGGGTGGACGGACCTGGTCACCGCCGTCCGGGCCGTACTGGACTGCCACGACGTGCTGCGCGCCCGTACCCGGCGAGACCCCACGCTGGGCGAGGTCCTGGACGTCGCCCCGGCGGGCTCGGTCGACGCCGGGTCGGTGCTGACCCGCGTCGACGTCGAGGGCCGCGGCGCGGAGGCGGTACGGGAGGAGCGCACGGCACGCGCCCTCGCCGCACGCGAGCTGCTCGACCCGGCCGAGGGCCGCATGTTCGCCATGGTCTGGCTCGACGCGGGCCCCTTCGCCCCCGGCGAACTCGTCGTCGTCGCCCACCACATGGTCGTCGACGGCATCTCCTGGCGCGCCCTGCTGCCCGATCTGGCGCAGGCGGTCGATGGCGCCCGCAGAGGCGGTGCCCCCGCCGCGACACTGCCCCCGGTGGGCACGTCGCTGCGCACTTGGTCGCAGGAGCTGGCCCGGCAGGCCACCACCGACCGCAGGACCGGGGAGCTGCCACGGTGGGAGTCCGTGCTCGCCGCCGGGCGGCCGGTCGCCGACGGAGAGCTGGACCCCGCGCGGGACCTGCACAGCACCATGGGGCTGCTGACCGAGTCCCTGACGCCCGAGGTCACCGAGACCGTCCTCGTAAGGGCGGCCGAACTGTTCCACGCGGGCGCCGAGGACGTCCTGCTGGCCGCCTTTGCCGCCGCGCTCTCGCACTGGCGGAGCCCGCTGGACGGTACGGGCTGCGTGGTGGACCTGGAGGGCCACGGCCGGCACGACGACTGGCTGCCCGGCGCCGAACTATCCCGCACCATGGGATGGTTCACGACCCTCTACCCGGTGGCCCTGGAGCCGGGCCGCGTCAGCTGGCCGGACTTCACCTCCGGCGGACCCGTCGTGGGGGACGTCATCAAACGCGTCAAGGAGCAGCTCCGCGAGGTACCCGACCGCGGTGTGGGCTACGGCCTGCTGCGCCACCTCAATCCCGGTACCGCCGAGGCCCTGCGCGCTCACCCCGCGCCGCAGGTGGGCTTCAACTACCTGGGCCGGCTGCGCACCGCCGATCCCGGGCACGTACTAAACTGGCAGCCGCTGCCCGGCACCCTCCCCGAAGGGGAACCGGACACCCCGATGAGCCACGTGGTGGAGCTCAACGCGGTCGCCGAGGAGACCGGGGGCAGCCTCCGGCTCCGCATGAACTTCAGCTGGGCACCCCGGCTGCTGACCCGCGAGGACGTCGCCGCCCTCGCCCGGCTGTGCACCGACGCGCTCAACGGCGTCGCCGCGCACACCGAAGACCCCGGAGCCGGCGGACTCACGCCCTCCGACCTCTCTTTGGCCGGCCTGAGCCAGCACGAGATCGAACTTCTTGACGCCGACTGGGGAGGCTCCGCATGAGCACGCCGCGCCGCAACATCGAAGACGTCCTTCCGCTCTCCCCGCTCCAGGAGGGCATGCTCTTTCACAGCGTCCACGACGAGGGCCCCGCCGACCTGTACGTGCGGCAGCTCGCCGTCGACCTGCACGGCAAGCTCGACCGCGACCGCCTGTACGCGGCGGCCGAGGCTCTCCTGCGCCGGCACGCCAACCTGCGAGTGGGGTTCCGCCACGAGGGCCTGTCCAAGCCCGTCCAGGTCGTCGCCCGGTCGGTGACCCTGCCGTGGCGCGACGAGGACGTCAGCGCCGAGACCGACCCCGAGGCCGCCGCCGGGAAGCTCGTGGAGGCGGACCGTTGGGCGCGGTTCGATCTGCGGCTGCCGCCGCTCGTGCGGTTCACCCTGATCCGCCTCGCCCCGGGCCGCCACCGGTTCTTGATGACCCACCACCACATCCTGTGGGACGGCTGGTCCTCCTCGGTCCTGCTGCGCGAACTCGCCGTCCTGCACCGGCAGTCCGGCGACGACCGCGGCCTCCCCAGGGTCCGCCCGTACAAGGAGTACCTGGGCTGGCTCTCCGGCCGCGACCGCGCGAGCTCGGAGCTGGCCTGGCGCCGCGCCCTGGACGGCGTGATGGGACCCACGCTCGCCGGGCCCGCGGGGGGAAGCCGGGTCGCCGCCGTACCCGAGACGCTCACCGCCACGCTCGACGCCGAGACGACGCGCGGACTCCAGCAGCGCGCACGAGAGCTCGGCGTCACCCTCAACACGCTGGTGCAGGCCGGCTGGGCCGTCGCGCTGGGCGCGCTCACCGGACGGCGGGACGTCGTCTTCGGCGCCACCGTCTCCGGCCGTCCCGCCCAGCTGCCCGGCGTGGAGTCCATGGTGGGCATGTTCATCAACACCGTGCCGGTACGTGCCGTACTGGACCCGGCCGAGCCACTGCGGGAGCTGCTGCTGCGGCTCCAGGCCGAGCACGCGGGCCTCGCCGACCACCACCACGTCGGCCTTGCCGACATCCAGCGCTGGGCCGGGCACCGCGAACTCTTCGACACCGTCACCGTCTTCGAGAACTACCCCTTCGACGGCGACGACGGCGACGACGGCGACGACGGCAACACGTTCGACGACCTGAAGGTCACCGACGTCGAGGCGCAGAGCGCGACGCACTACCCGCTCTACCTCCTCGCCCTCCCCGGCGAGACCCTGACCCTGTACCTGAAGTACCAGCCGCACCTCGTCGACGCCGTCCTCGCCGGGCGATACGCGCAGGCCCTGCGGAACGTGCTCACCACCGCCGTCGACGACCCCGGCAGCCCGATCGGCGGCATCCCGCTGCTGTCCGCCGAGGAGCGGCACACGCTCACCGACACCTGGAATCGCACCGGCACCCCCGCCGAACCCCACGACCTCACCGGCCTGTTCACCCGCCAGGCCACCGCCACACCCGACGCCCTCGCGGTCGTCGCCGACGACGGACAGCTGACGTACGCCGAGCTGAACGAGCGCGCGGGCCGCCTCGCCCGGGTGCTCGCCGCATCCGGCGTGGGCCTCGAGACACCGGTCGGCGTGCTGCTTCCGCGCGGTACCGAACTGCTCGTCGCGCTGCTCGCGGTCTGGAAGGCCGGCGGCGCCTGGGTACCGGTGGACCCGGAGCACCCCGCCGAACGCACCCGGCACATCCTCGGCGACAGCGCGCCCGTCCTCACCGTCACCACCGGCGCGCTCGCCGCACGGGTCCCGGGCACAGCCCTGCTCCTGGACGACCCCGGAACCGCCGCCCGCCTGCGCGACGCGGACCCCGGCGCCTCCGACGCCGACGTACCGCCGCGGTGCGCCGCCTACGTGATCCACACCTCCGGCTCCACGGGACGGCCCAAGGGCGTGGTCGTGTCGCGCGAGAGCGTCGCCGCGTACGTGGGTTACGCCGCGGGCGCCTACCCGGACATGACCGGAGTGAGCTTCGTCGGCTCCTCCGCCGCGTTCGACCTGACCGTCACCGGCCTCATCACCCCGCTCACCGCGGGCGGCACGGTGTGGCTCGGCACCTGGGACGCCGACACCCCGGTCCCCGACGCCGTCACCGCCGCGGGCG